>NZ_JBJDRZ020000026.1:0-47086 GCF_044987585.2 Paenochrobactrum sp. BZR 201-1
GGCTTTCTATCAGAATATGAAAATATGTAATAAAGCTGCATAAGCGTCGAACAAATTGCGCGCCGCAAAATCCAGTGAGGTTCAAATACACTTCTTGGTTGGCGAGTGCTCAAATTGTTGCTTAATTTCGAAATGCCGACCATTGATATAATAATCTCTGAGTTAAAGGCGGGATCTGTCTCTTTAGAACCGGCCGTTTGTGACCAACAATGATGATTGATCGGCATTGTACCTTATATTGAAATTTCTAATTTCTTCATAAGTATCAGGATGCATTGTCGGTGGCTCGTTGTGAGCGTTTAAGCACTGCAATAAGGCCAAGAAGAGCAATAGACCCGAATGTCAACAAGGTGGATACAGCGGCAACCACAGGTGAAACGTCGAAATCTAAATCTTCAAAGATCTTGCGCGGTAGTGTTTTGTCTTCAACGCTGGACAAGAAAAAGGACACGACGGGCTCGTCAAACGATATGATGAAGGCAAAGACGCCGCCAGCAATAACCCCCGGCATAATAAGCGGTAAGGTGACGTTGCGAAATGCTTGCCATCGTGAGGCTCCAAGGCTCATGGCGGCCAGTTCAAGTCCTGCGTCGGTTGCTGCAAGAGCTGCCGATACGGTTATAATAACATAAGGCACTGCAAGCACCGTATGTGCAAGCACAAAAGCGATGAGCGATCCAGATAATCCCATGCGCGAAAACATCAGATACATCGCAACGCCCACAACGATATTGGGTGCAATGATTGGTGCAAGCATTGTCATGGAAATGACTTTGCGGCCGATTATTCTGCCCCGTGCAAGTGCCAGAGCCACCATGGTCCCAAGAACCATAGCAAGGGTTGCCACAATGAGTGCAATTTTGAGTGAAAACAATGCAGGCCCAAGCCAGTTGGGATCGCCAAGAAGGCTTTTATACCAATCCAGCGTAAAACCGCGTGGAGGGAACTGCAAATAGCGATCTGGCCCTACGGAAATCGGAATCACGATAAGTGTTGGCATGAGCAGAAAGGCAATACCTGCTATTCCTGCAAGGCGGGCGAGAAGGACGGGAAGCCGATAGATCGAAAATAGTTGGGTTTTCATCGTGATTCCAGCTTATTGAGTTTAAGAAAACGGCTGAATACGGCAATCAGACACATCACCGAGATGAGGAGTAGCGCGGAAAGCGTTGCGCCACGTGGCCAGTCAAATTTTTCAGTAATTTCATTACTGATTGCTGTAGCCAACATCATGCTTCGCGGGCCGCCGATCAATGCAGGTGTAACGAAGGCGCCAAGCGTTACAATGAAAACCATCAGGCTGCCAGCTAAAACGCCTGGTCGCGAGAGCGGCCAGATTATAAGGCGGAAAACGGAAATCTGGGAGGCACCAAGACTAAGTGCGGCGCGTGGAAATTCTTCCGGAATAGAACGTAAGGATTGATAGATTGGCATGACCATGAACGGCAGCATGACATGCGCTTGCGCAACAACAACGGCAATTTCATTGTACAGAAAGGGCAAGGGCGCGTTGGTGATTCCTGTCCATTGCAGAAACGAATTGAATACACCATTCCGCTGTAGAAAAACCGTCCACGCAAAGCTGCGTACCAAAACGCTGGTCCATAACGGAATAAGGACACAAGCGCCTATAACTGCTGCCCAGATTGGTGAGACATTGCGCATGAGATTGGCGATCGGATAACCGATAGCCAGAGCAAGCAAAGCCACAAGAAAACTGACTTTGAATGTTCGCCAGAATATAATCAGTGTAAAATCATCAGTTAACACTTCGCGATAATGACGCAAAGTAAAATCAGGATCGAAAAAACTCGTGCTTATCAGCTTGATAATAGGCCAGCAAAATACGAATAACAGGATTGTCAGCAAGGGTGCCACAAGCATCCAGCTTGTACCTGTTGAGAGATCTTTGCGGTTTGTACTCATGGGCGTGTACCTGCGCTGGAAAAGCAGACTGCTTTGCGCGGTTCTATCGCAAATAATATTGGTGCACCGATACCAAGTTCCCTTGCGGCATCCAGGCTGAGACGAGCCGTAATGCGGGTGCCACTTTTTGTTTCAGCTGTTACAACTGTTGTGGCGCCCGTGAAACTGCGGGAAATGACGGTCGCTTGCGCTGCTTCCGGCTCGGAGCCAACTTTTAGCGTTCTGATATGTTCAGGGCGCACATACACATCTACGATTGATTGAGGAGCGAGATGGGTTCCGAAAGGGGTAAGTGCTTCAACGTGCCCGCCATCTTTGAGATTAATGAAGACTGTTTCGCCGGCAACAGAACTGACCGTTCCTTGCAACTGGCTGCTTTCGCCAACGAAACCGGCAACGAATTGCGTCTGCGGAGCATGGTAAAGGGTATCAGGCGATGCGATCTGTTCAATTTTGCCTTGGCTCATGACGGCGATGCGATCAGACATCGTCAGCGCTTCTTCCTGATCATGGGTTACGAAGATGATGGTCAGGCCAAGTTTGCGCTGTAGTTCTTTAATTTCAATTTGCATCTCTTCGCGCAGCTTTTTATCAAGTGCAGAAAGAGGCTCATCCATTAATAATAAAGGCGGGCGGAAAGAAATAGCGCGGGCAATAGCCACACGTTGTTGCTGGCCACCGGATAATTGCGCCGGCAATCGATCACCAAAGGTGGAAAGCCTGACTGTACTGAGGGCTTCATTAACGATTGGCTCTGACTGAGCTTTGCTCATTCCGCGCATACGCAAAGGGAAACGTACATTCTCTCTTACGCTCATATGTGGAAACAAAGCATATTTTTGAAAGATAATGCCGATTTCACGTCGATTGGGGGGCAAGGTCGTGACATTACGATCTCCGATGCTGATCGTACCGGAGGTTGGTATTTCAAAACCGGCCAGACACATCAGCAAGGATGTTTTTCCAGAGCCACTTGGTCCGAGAATTGAGAGAAACTCACCAGCAGTTACATTGACATTGGCATTGTCGACTGCCGTGACGCTGGATCCGTAGCGTTTAACTAAATTCGAAATGTTGACGCTGGCACCCATTTTTTGCATCTGCGGTTCTCCGATATTACGATTGTCGGCGAGGGGGAAAGCCTCGTTTCATGAAAGGGAATGTGTACGACCGTGATTGGATCAAAAGCAGCTATTGCATGGCCCGAAACAAGTCGGGCCATGTCAAAATCAGCGGCTGAGATACTCGATCATGCGCTGGCGCATTTCTGCGTCATTATCGGCGATCCATTTCCAATCCGGATCGATCTGAACTGCCAAATTCTCTGCACTGCCGCCGCGTGATTGACGCTCTTCCGGGGTCAGCAAATCAATGGCTTTTTTGTTTGGCGTTTCGAAAGGAAATTCTTTCGAGAAGGCAACGTGTGCCTCAGGATTGGCAAGGTAGAAATTGATGAATTCTAATGCGCCTTTTTTATTCTTGGCGTTTTTCAAAACACCCCACATGCCGATATCTTTGATACCTTGGTACCAGGTGAAAGAAACAGGCTCGCCACTTTGAACAAGAGTGGCAGCGCGACCGGATCCCATCATCGACATGACGGCTTCACCGGTACGTAGCACATTTTGTGATTGGTCGGCAGTTTTCCACCATACGGAGATTTCCGGCTTCAATTCGTCCAGTTTGGCAAAGGCGCGCTCAACATCAAGTGGAAATAATTTGTCGCGCGGAACGCCATCTGCTTCAAGTGCAGCGATCAGCAGCCACGGCCAATAGCTTGCATCCGGCATGGCACGGGGGCCCGGAAAATTTTTCACATCCCAAAAGTCAGCCCAGTTTTTGGGTTGTTTGCCTTCCGGAAAAGCATCCGTGTTCCATGCCAGAACATTTGCTCCCCAGGTTCGCAACACGCCATTGCCCATGCAGGTGCCTTCAATGGCAAATTCGGCGGCATTGGTTAAATCTGCACAGTCGATAGGCTCAAGATAGGATGCTTGTGCATAATTATCATTTGGCAATGCGGTAACGATATCCCACTCGGCTGCAGGGAAATCGGCCATAGCTTTGACCTTTGCCCATTGCGCACCGAGTCCGGAAGCCACTGGAATGACACGTATACCGGTTTTGGCGGTGAACGGCTCATAAAAATTCTTTTTCATGGCCTGTTCGAAAACACCGCCGGCAGTGACGATGACGATTGAGTCATCGGCTGCTTGGGCAGTGATTACTACATTGAAAAGAAGGGCTGCGGATGCAGCGAATCGAAGGAGATGTGCTTTCATCTGTTTGTTCCCGGTTTTATTGTTTCTTGCTTTATGCCTTTAACGTTACATATTGTCAATCCGTAACGAAGGATGCAGTTTCTATTATTTATCACGCAGCTTTCGTTAATTCTTTATGATAATATTATTTTACGTTATAGTTGTATTTTATGTATGGATTCAGCGAGGTATGAAGAGAGTGAAATGACGGAAAGTAAAACAAAGCCCAGACGGTGGGTGACCATCAAAGATGTGGCTGCCGCTGCCGGCGTCTCTCCGATGACAGTGTCAAATGTTATCAATAAGCGACACAAATTCGTCAGCGATTCGACTCGTAAAACGGTGGAGCGTGAAATTGCACGTCTTAATTATCGCGTACAGCAAAATGCGCGTGGGCTTCGTGTGGCAAGACGGCGTGCTGTCGGGATTATCATCGTTGATGAAACGCAATCTTTTCTTTCGGATCATTTCAACTCTCATATTGTTGCAGGTCTGAGTAATGTTTTGAGCCAAAATGATCATGCGCTCAGCATTCAGGGGATCAGTCTTGATCATTTTGAAAAATCATTTGCGGTGCGAAATTTTTCGGTTGATGGCTTTTGCATCATTCTTTCCGGCAAAACTGAAGATCGCCGCAAAGTTATCGACAAATTGGTCGAGATGGATCAACCGGTAGTTTTATTTCAGGAACCTCGGATTGAAAGTGATGCTGATATCTGCATCATCAGGCAAGATGATACACTGGGAGGGCAAGCGCTGGCAGATCATTTTGCTGCCCGCCGGCTCCGGCGTTATTTAATCTTGCGACCGGCAACCGATTGGCCGGCTATTGAAGCGCGGATCGAAAGTTTTACCCAGCAAATCACGCGGCTTGTACCGGATGCAACAATTGATATTATCCATTCGGCCAATGAAGATTTTGATAGTGTGCGCGAGGCATTTGCTGCTTATCTGGAAGATCATGAATTGCCGGAAGCTATTTTTGGTGCCAATGATCGTTTGGCAATCGGCGCGATGGCGCTTTTACAAACGCGGGGCATTGCTATCCCCGGGCAGGTGGCCATTGCTGGTTTTAACGGCTTTGAATCCCGCCGTTATGCGCAGCCCCTTATCACCACCGTTATTTCGCCGGCTTATGCCTTGGGTGAGACAGCCGGAAAAGTTTTGCTTGAGCGTTTTTCCAGCGACAGATTTAAAGAAAAAGAAATTGTGCTCCCAGTTTATCTGGAACCTGGAGCGACGACTTGATCCGGCAGGTCTGATAACTGCCGGATCAAACGGTTTGTTGGTTTATACGGATTTTGCTGGTACGGCACTGCCGCTTGCGCCCACCAATACACCGAAATCGGCCCCCTTATCGGCTTGCATGACATTTTCGATAAAGATACGGCCATAACCGCGGCTATAATGGGGCGCTGGTGCTTTCCATTCTTTGCGTCTGGCTGCCAGTTCTGCATCGCTGATATCAAGATGCAAGCGCCCCATTTCGACATCAAGCTCGATCATGTCGCCGTTGCGCACAAAAGCGAGCGGGCCACCCACTGCCGATTCTGGTGCAACATGCAAAACGACTGTACCGAAAGCGGTGCCGCTCATGCGTCCGTCGGAAATGCGAACCATGTCCCGGATACCCTTACGCAGCAGCTTATTCGGCAGGGTCATATTGCCCACTTCAGGCATACCCGGATATCCGACCGGCCCTGCATGTTTGAGAACAAGTATGCAGTTTTCATCAACATCAAGTTCATCCGTATCAATACGGGCTTTGAAGTCTTTCATGTCTTCAAAGACAACTGCTCGTCCACGATGCTTCATCAATTCCTGCGAAGCGGCAGAAGGTTTGATAACGGCGCCATCCGGCGCCAGATTACCGCGCAAGACGACGATACCGCCACGATCTTTGAAAGGTTCGTCCAGTGCTCTGATGACATCGCGATCATAGCATTCTGCTCTTGCAACATCTTCGGCAATGGTTTTACCCGATACAGTGATTGCGTCACCATGCATGAGTGGCAGCAGTTCTTTCATAAGGGCCGGAAGGCCACCGGCATTGAAGAAATCTTCCATTAGATAAGCACCCGATGGCATCAGATTGAGCAGGCAGGGCACTTTTTTACCCAAACGATCCCAATCATCGAGGGTGAGGTCAATGCCAAGTCGCCCGGCTAATGCCAGCAAATGAACAACAGCGTTGGTCGAACCGCCAATACCACCATTAACGATGATGGCATTCTCCAGCGCTTTTTTAGTGACGATTTGCGAGAAACGGATATCGTCCTTCACCATCTCCACAATTCGTTTGCCGGATTGTGCGGCAAGAACTGCTCTGCGGCTGTCAACGGCAGGTACTGCGGCATTTTGCGATAAAGCAATGCCCATTGCTTCTGCCATCGAAGCCATGGTGGATGCCGTTCCCATCGTCATGCACGAACCGGCGGAACGGCTCATGGCTGCTTCTGCATCAAGAAATTCCGCCATCGACATTTCGCCGGTTTGCAGCATTTCATCATAACGGATGACGTCGGTGCCAGAGCCGAGAAGACGGCCACGGAACCGGCCATTGAGCATAGGTCCACCCGATACCATAATGGCAGGAACGTCGACACTTGCGGCGCCCATCAGCAAGGCGGGGGTGGTCTTGTCACAACCGGCAAGCAGCACTACACCATCAATTGGGTTGGCGCGGATGGTTTCTTCTACATCCATGCTAACCTGATTGCGGTAGATCATGGCTGTCGGGCGTACCAGCGACTCGCCAAGGCTCATGACCGGAAATTCCAGCGGCAGCCCGCCAGCAGCCAAGACGCCTTTTTTGACATGCTCTGCAAGGCCGCGCAGATGTGCATTGCAAGGGGTTAGTTCCGACCAGGTATTGCAAATTCCAATCACTGGCCTGCCATCAAACATTTCCGGCAAAATGCCTTGGTTTTTCATCCAGCTTCGGGCATAAAATCCATATTTATCGGCTGTCCCAAACCATTGCGCACTGCGAAATGCCGGCTTTTTCTCGCTCATAAGTCATGTCCTCCCATGGGTTAAACAAGAAAATTAAGTTTAACGTTATATATTTGATATTCTTGTTATCAAGACCTGTCAACGACCGGATAAACTGCTTCTATATGGAATAATGCGACATCTTTACCCTGACGAGATGATCGAGACTTGACAGAAAGCTCGTAAATAGGTTTAACGTTATATTACGATTACAACGGAGTCTTCTTATGATCGTCGATTGCCATGTAAACATCTTCAATCCAGAACAAACCACACCCCTTTTTGCTCGTCTTTCACCAACGTCCAGACCGGGAAAAATGGGTTTGGAAGCCGATGCGGATACTATTTATAAAGCAATGGAAGACGTGGATAAGGCGATCTTGTTCACTTTGCGTTATGCAGATGCCATTGGTGTTGATGGTGATGATGAAGTGACCGCGGCTGCTGTTGCCAAATATCCGGATAAATTCATTGGTTTTGCCGCGATGGATCCGCGCCGTCCTGATTATATGGACTTATTGGTTCACGCCATTGAAGACCTCAAACTGACAGGTGTGAAATTCGGTCCGATTTATAATGGTGTTTCATTGCTTGATCCGCGTTTGGTTCCGGTTTACGAATATTTGCAGAAGAAAAATATTCCGCTGACCATGCATATGGGAACGACCTTCAGTCCTACAGCTCCCGTCCAATATGGTCGACCGCTTGATGTAGATACAATCGCGGCCCGCTATCCTGATTTGAAGATGATCATGGCGCATATGGGGCATCCTTGGTATGAAGAATGTATCATTGTCGCACGCAAACATTCCAATGTTTATTGCGAAGTATCTGCTCTGCATTATCGTCCATGGCAGTTCTACAATATTTTGATTTGTGCGCAGGAATATCTCATCACTGAACGCGACAAGATTTTCTGGGGAACTGATTTCCCATGGACAACGGTGGAGGAATCAATCGGAGGGCTGCGTTCTGTCAATGATCAGGTGGAGGGGACACGTCTGCCACGCGTTGCTCAAACGACAATTGATCGTATTTTACATTCCAATCCATTGGAGCATTGGTGGCATGGCGGCTATCCAGGCTGAAAACAGTCATAAAATTTGTGAAAAGAGCAGGCTTAGGCCTGCTTTTTTTGTTTCGGTCTTCATTTAAAATATGCGATAAAAAAATGGCCGGAACAAACCGGCCATTTTTTATTAATATTGCAATAAAGACTTAAAGATCAGCGGTAAAATGCTGCTTTTGGGTACCCAATCCTTCAATGCCAAGTTCGACAATATCACCGTGCTTGAGATAGCGTGGCGGTTTCATTCCCATTCCAACACCCGGAGGGGTTCCGGTGGAAATAATATCGCCCGGCATCAGGCTCATGAACTGGCTGAGATACGAAACCAGATAGGCTACCTGATAGACCATTGTTTTGGTCGAACCGTTCTGCATCGTTTCGCCATTGACTTTGAGCCACATGGACAGCCGTTGCGGATCATTGATTTCATCTTTTGTCACCATCCACGGACCGATTGGCCCGAAGGTGTCACAGCTTTTGCCTTTGGTCCATTGACCTTGGCGCTCATTTTGAAAAGCACGCTCAGATACATCGTGAGCCACACAATAACCGGCAACATAATCGAGTGCTTCTGCTTCGGAAACATATTTTGCCTGTTTGCCGATGACGATACCAAGCTCGACTTCCCAGTCAGTTTTTTCTGAGTCGCGCGGGATCAGAACATTGTCATTGGGGCCGACAACGGCGGATGATGCCTTCATGAAAACGACAGGTTCTGTAGGCAGGGCAAGACCTGCTTCTGCGGCATGGTCGGCATAGTTCAGACCGATGCAGATAAATTTGCCGACATTGCTGACACATGGGCCAAGGCGGGGGGAGCCGTCCACAATTGGCAAAGATTGTGGGTCGATTTTTGCCAATTGCGCAAGGGACGCAGGATCAAGCACTTGACCGCCTATATCGGTGATCCGGTCAGACAAATCACGAATTCTTCCCTCGGCGTCCAGCAAGCCGGGCTTTTCTTGCCCCAGCTCTCCGTAACGTAATAGTTTCATGGTTCAACTCCTTTGCCCTCGATAATTGTCAGGCGAGTTCGTTTACAACTTTTTCTGTAATCTCAATGGTGCGATCAATATCTGCATCCGTGTGAGCAAGCGAAATTGACCCCTGCTTGGTGACAACAGGGAAATGGAAAATGCCATTTTCAATAAGTGCGCGACGATAGGTGATATCACGCTCCATGTCGTTGTTCATCACCACATCGCGCCAATTTTCAGGTGCATGATCCATGAAATAAACGGCAAACGCTGAGCCTTGACGCACAATGGTGGTTGGATAATTGCGTCTTTCAAAGACACTCTTTAAGCCTGCTTCAAGACGTACTCCAAGGCGTTCCAATTCACCATAAACCTCAGTTTCACGGGTTTTAAGGCGTGACAGACAGGCTTTTGCAGCTGCAGCATTGACCGGATGGCCATTATAGGTGCCAGCGACAGAGACACGTTTCTTTGGATCAGGATGGGCGCATAAGCTCATAATTTCACGCTTGCCGCCGACGACACCCATAGGATAGCCATTGGCAACCGCTTTCCCAAAAGTACAAAGATCAGGTGTCACACCTGATAGCTGCTGATAACCGCCCAATGCATGGCGAAAGCCGGTTTTAACTTCATCAAAGATCAGCACTGTGCCATATTTATCGCATAATGCCCGCAGGCCTTCCAAATAGCCTGGCAAAGGTTTGACGATACCGATATTTTGCAGCACTGGCTCCAGAATAATGGCGGCAACATCGCCCTTGGCAAGTACTTTTTCCGCTGCAGCCAGATCATTATATTCGATGGCGCGCACTGTCTGGTCGATGACTTTAGGGACGCCGGCTGTGGTGACAGAAAGCGGATATTCCTCACCTTCCTGATGATCTTCCACGAATGAACGCGGATCCATCAGGTTGTAACTGACATAGTCGAAGCAACCATTATAGCCGCCCTGCATGACAACAACGACATCACGTCCAGTGTGGGCACGTGCCAGACGCAAGGCATAACCGACCGCTTCGGAACCCGTGCTAGTAAGCTGCAATTGTTCAATGCCGGGGACACATTCAACCAGTAATTCGGCTACTTCTGCTTCCCAAGGCATGGTGCCTGCGCCGATTAGCGAAGCACCGGAGCGGATCATATCGATGACCGCTTCATCAACCTCGGCATCGCCATGGCCGAACAGATAAGGTGCGAAACCGGCGTGGTAGTCGATATATTCTTTGCCATCGGCGTCATAAAGATAGGCGCCGCTTGCGCGCACAAAAAGCTTGGATGGGGTGATGGCGCGGTTAAGCGACATCGTTCCGCCAGCAATGTACTGGCGTTGGCGTTCAACCGTGCTTTGCAGTGTATCCGGCATGTCATCAACTTTCATTGGATGGTGAAAAAACGTTTAGTCGATGAATCAGGAGATGACGATCTTTCCGATTTGTCTCGACAATGATAGAAATATGGCTAGGTTTAACGTTAAGTCAAGCGTAAATCATGGGGAAATGTGCGTTAGTGTAAATTGTGTGATGGATGCACAGGGATAAAAGGGTTGTACCTTTTATCGTTTCCCCGATAAGTGAATAGGATAGATCAGGTATGCCTAGATAACAGGGATGGGCTTTTTCTGACGAAAAAGGGAATAGATTTCCGTAAGGAGCAGGCAATTGGATAAATCAAAAATGGTGAAACAAAAAGATGTGACCATCAAAGATGTGGCACGCGTCGCACAGGTTTCAGCTATGAGTGTTTCCAATGTCCTTAATGGCAGCGGGCGGGTTTCAGAAACGACCGCCGCCAGAATTCGTAAAGTGATCGAAGAACTGGGCTACCGGCCGTCCGTTGCAGCACGCAGACTTCGCTTGTCGCGTCAATGGACAATTGGTATGCTGATTATCGTTGAAGATCCCAATTTTCTGAGTGATCCATTTATCACTGCACAAGTAACGGGTCTCACCAATTATTTGACGGCTAATTCCTATAGCTTGATTCTACGGGGAATGAAGCCATCCGACTTCAGAACTTCAGGTATGTTTCAAGACATCGAAGCTGATGGAATGGTTGCTTTATTGTCCGGCCATAAAGATCAACGTGATTTATTCGTGAAAGAACTTGCCAATCTTAATGTGCCATTGGTTCTGCTTGAAGAACATAAATCGCGTCAGGATATGGATTGCATTACCATCCGTCAAAATGATGAAGAGGGAGGATATCTGATTGGTCAGCATCTTATGTCGTGCGGCGCGCGTCGTCTGTGGACATTGATGCCTTCGGCTGATTGGCCTGCTATTCAAGCCCGTATGACGGGGGTGCAACGCGCTCTTCATCAAGCGGGATTGGATGTCGCCTATGTCATTGATTGCGGTGATGAAAGTTATGATTTTACTTATGCTGCAACCTTGGTCGCTTTACAGGAACATGAGGCACCGCATGCAATTGTCGGCGGTAATGATCAGATGGCAATCGCCGCAATGAAAGCTTGTAAAGATTATGGATTACGGGTGCCGGAAGATGTCATGATTACCGGATTTAACGGTTTTGATATTTGGCGTTATGTTGATCCGGTACTCACCACTGTACGATCTGCGGCTCATGCATTGGGTGAATGTGCGGGCAGCGAATTGATACGCCGCCTGCATGAAGGTCAATTTAGACAGCAAGAGATTATTTTGCCGGTCACTTTCCAACAAGGAGCGTCCACACGCGCTTTTGCTTGATGCTATGGGGTATGATTTTATTTTAAATCCAATCTAGTCAGGAATAGTCTTCATGGTAAAATAATGACATGAAAAAAGGGCGCTTTCATTTAATTCCATGCGAAATGAAGGGAGCGGAGGCAGTGCTTGCCGATTCATCCCATAGTTTTGGGCGCCATATGCATGACCAATTTGGTATCGGTATTATTTTAACAGGTGCCCAAAAATCATTAAGCGGGCGCGGTATGGTTGAAGCTGAAGCGGGAGACGTCATTACGGTTAATCCCGGAGAGATCCATGATGGCTCACCCATTGGCGATAATGGCCGCCGCTGGCAAATGCTTTATTTTGATCCGATGTGTTTGATTGAACCCATCCGTGCCATAACAGATTGCAAAATTGATATGCTCGAATTGTCTCGTCCAGCATTGCAAGACACAGTTTCCGCCAGAAGTTTTTTGAAGTTATTTCGTGCTGTTACCGATAAAAATGGCGGTGAAAGCGAGATCGAACGCCGTGAAAATCTGTTGATTTTGCTATCAAGGCTGATGGATTACCGTGTGCATGATCAATTTATCCTGCCTAAGGCGATCAATGAGGCGCGTGAGCGAATTGATGATGATCCGTGTGCGTCACTTTCCCTTGACGAATTGGCGAAAATTGGCGGGGTTAGCCAATTTCAGTTGATCAGAGGTTTCACAAAGCTGACAGGTCTGACCCCGCATGCCTATCTGGTACAGCGCCGATTGCAACGAGCGCGTAAAATGATCGCCGCTGGTGCGTTACTTGCCGATGCCGCCTATACTTGCGGTTTTGCTGATCAAAGCCATATGACACGGATATTCGTGCGTGCTTATGGTTTTTCACCGGGGCATTATGCTGCTTTAATCAATTAGAGCGTGTCGCACTTTATCTTATCTACTGTGCTTACTCTGACGACTTGTTTTTACGCATGTCTCCCAAAACCGGTGCCCACTTTTGGGAGACATGCTTTAGCTGCAATTTTCTTCAAGACGCGAGGTAATAAAGCTGCTCAATTGCTTGAAAACCAACCAGCCGAGGCGTTTTCATGCAGCTTTTTCATAGTCTGAACATTCAACATTATTTTTTGCAATTAGTCCTCATGTTTTATCGAACTGAGGCTATGGTTTATAAAATCAGGCAATCTAGTTGCAACTCTCAACTTGGTTATGCTGCAATCTTCTTGAAGGGGAATGCGGCATGACACCCGAGTTTTTGTTAACATCACTTATTATTATTGCCTCACCCGGCACGGGCGCGATTTATACCATTGCTATCGGCCTTTCGGATGGCGCACGTATGAGCTTTATTGCAGCACTGGCATGCACGTTGGGTATTATACCGCATATGGTTGCTGCGATCAGCGGTTTGGCTGTGCTGCTCCACACCAGTGCAGTGGCTTTCAACTTTTTAAAATATTTCGGCGTTGTTTATTTGCTTTATATGGCTTGGGGTATGTTTCGGGCACGAGGCGTGTTGAGCCTGAACAGGCATTTTCAGAGTGGAAAAACACCACGCCAAATTATTATCTCGGCGATATTGATCAATGTGTTGAACCCTAAACTTTCCATCTTTTTCTTTGCTTTTCTACCACAGTTTGTCTCGGCAGACAGCAGCTTACAATTCGGCCATATGATAGAATTGAGCTTGGTATTTATGGTTCTGACATATATCGTTTTTGCGGTTTATGGGATTTTCGCTGCCACTTTACGCCAATATGTCATTTCCAGTGTTCTTGTCCAAAACTGGTTGCGACGGAGTTTTGCTGCAGCCTTTGCTGCATTGGCTGTGCAACTTGCTCTGACCCATCGATAGAGACGAAAGTACTGATTTCAAAACAATAAAAAAGGCCGGGGCAACTCTGCACCGACCTTCGATATATCATTTAAACTCAGTGCCAGTACATCCGTGGTCAAAGGTTTCAAATGACTTTAGACAATTGCGAGCGCTGTGAGATGAGCGCTCATAAGCTTTGTCTATGACCAAGATATAGGTGCGCAATGTGTTTAAAATAAGGACAAAGCTGTTTTTTATCTTCGTATCCGGATCATCTGTTCATTATGAACGAATATTAACTTGATTTTGGTCTTTTCATTCGATTGAGCTAATCCTGACTAAAAAACACTAGTTTGGAGATCCTCGATGAATTTAAGCTTCCTCAACAAATATGAACCCTATGCACTCGCAGCCCTTCGTATCATGACAGGCCTGCTTTATTTGGCTCATGGTACACAAAAGGCTTTTGGTTTTCCTATTGAAGGGCCTGCAAGCTTATCGGCAATGGCGCTGATTTCGGCAATTTTGGAAGTTGTTGGCGGCACGCTTATTGTATTGGGTCTCTTTACCCGACCGGTCGCTTTTATCCTGTCAGGGCATATGGCTTTTGCTTATTTCATTGCACATGCGCCAAGAAGCTTTTACCCGATCGCCAATGGTGGTGATTCATCAATCCTGTTTTGCTTTGTGTTCTTGCTGCTGGTTACGAGCGGACCGGGTGCTTTTGCATTAGATAAACGAAACGCCTAAATCTTTTTTGTGGTCTGGTGATTTTATATGCCTGATCAACAGGTAAGCATGATCATCAGACCATTTTTTATGAAGTTGTAACAGGTTGCATGAATTCAATCCGGTTGCCGAATGGATCATTGGCATAAAGACGGTTAAAGCCTTCCAAGGGTTCATCGCTCACCATAAGATAGCCCGAAGATTTAATCTTGTCAGCCAAGGCGTTCAAGTCGCTTACGATAAAAGCCGGATGTGCTTTAGTGGCGGCGATAAAAGGGGTCTGTACGCCTAGGTGAATTTTAATGTCGCCCGATTGAAACCAGCAACCGCCACGCTTTTTTAAATTATCAGGTTTTTCAACTTCATTTAATCCTAATAATTGCGCATAAAATGAGCGCGCTTTCTCTTCCTCACCTTGTGGCATTGCCAATTGCACATGATCCAACTGGATTAATTTCATGGTGAGCCTCCATTGTGCCTGAATATGTGTTTGCTTCGGCCATAATTCTTTTCACTTGCAAAAGGATTGGACATTCAGAACTATTAAATCAATGGGTTAATATAAAGTGCGACTTATTTATCGCACTTTGTGCTCTTTATTTATTAAAACCTGTTACTTAGATTTTACTGCCTTGACGAATGTGACAGAAATATGACAACTCAACTCAAGTTTAATTGAAAAGTGAGATTGTCATGAAAAATGCGCGGGTGTTGTTATTATCAACAATATCGGTAGCCGGTGTTTTATTTGCCGTTTCTGCCCATGCCCAGCAGGCAAATGAAGTTTTGCAGCTTAAAGAAATCGTAATCAAGGATCTTGTTCGCGGTTCTGTTGCAAATGCTTATGGTGTCCGTGCCAAAGCGCCAAACTCAATGACGGTGATTGAAGGTGAACAGCTCAATCAGTTCAGTGATTTAAGTGCTGGTGATGCAATCCGCCGTTTACCAGGTGTAACATTCCCTGGTGTCAACCGGTCACGCGAGATCAAATTACGTGGTATCGGACGAGAATATACGCAAGTTTTGATTGATGGCCGCCCGCTGATCGATGGCGATTCTAGCCGCAACTTTGAAGTTGACCGTCTGCCGTCAGCTATGATCGAACGCATTGAGATTATTCGCAGTCCCTTATCTAATATGGCGTCGCTGGGTGCTGCCGGTACAGTGAACATCATCACCAAACGACAGTTCGAGCGTAAAGGTGGCGGGTTGTCTCTGGGCGGCGGCTATTTGACCAAAAATGGACCTGTCGGTGATATTAATGGCTGGGCTTCGGGTTCCGAGGGAGGCTTCCGCTATTTTCTGGGTGCCGATTATCAGCGCCGTCGTGTGAACGAAAGTTCATCCGAGATGTCTTTCAAGGGTGATGGCAAGCCTAATGGCGGCTCCGATGAAGAGCAGGAACGCAGCTTTGATGACTATCTCGTTACCGGCCGTTTTGAATTTGATGTTTCGGAAAAAGATACCATTACTTTTGCTCCGACCTATTCACGTTCTTATGAAAAGCGTGACCAGACAAGTTTCAAATTTGAAAAAGATCAGGTCGCTTTGAAAGAACAGAGCGATGAATTGCGCAAGCGCACCCGTGAGACTTATGCCGGTTATTTGGAATGGGCGCATGAGTTTGATGATGAAACCCGCTCGCGTTTATTTCTTGACTTGCAAAAAGGAAGTGAATCAACAACGCGCGATAGCGTCAAACATAAGTTTGCAGATAATAAAACCGATTTGGAAGAGCGCGAGAACGATATAGATTTGCAGCGCATTGCGCCTGGTTTTGTTTTCAACAACCGCTTTGGCGACCATAAATTCGAGGCTGGTTTCGGTGCTTCATTCAGCAAGCGGGATGAAGAAGAAAATCGTATTAAAAAGGGTAACGTCACACCAGAACTGGGTCGTATATATAATATCAAAGAAGATATTTATTACGGCTATTTAAGTGATCAGTTCTCATTGTTTGGTAATGACGAATTTACCGCAGGTCTGCGTATCGAGCACAGTCGCACACAGACTACAGATTCATCGAATGATGATTACAGTGTCAACAGCACACAGGTAAATCCGTCTTTACAATATAAATATAATATCAATGAAGACTTGAATTGGCGCTTAGGCGTTGCGCGCACCTTGCGCCGTCCGGATTTGCGTGAGCTTACGCCATCGCTGACCGAGAAAGATGGTAATTTAGGGAAGCCGGACACGCGCGGTAATCCGTTCTTGAAGCCTGAAAAAATCTGGGGTGTCGACACCGGTCTTGATTGGTACTTGTTCGATGAGCAAGGTATTTTGTCGACTAATGTCTATGCGCGTCACTTTGATGACAAGATCGAAGATTCATTAAGCAAAGACGCTCAGACAGACCGTTGGGTCAAGACACCGGAAAATGTCGGCAATGGTCATCTTTACGGTGTGGAACTGGAAGCGCGCGCTCCGCTTGAATTTCTTGGTTTGGAAAATTTGAGTGTCTTTGCTAATGCAACGGCCATGAAAAGCCGCCTGACAGACGAACGTACCGGCCAAAAACGCCGCTTTAGCGATATGCCGAATTTTGTTTCGAATATTGGTATGGACTATTATGTGCCGGATTGGAAAACCACTTTTGGTATCAATCTGAATACGACCTATGCCTATACACAAAACATTCTGGAAGTGCAGGGTGTTGATAAAATTGCGAATGTCCGCACACATTTCTCGGCACTTAACCGTCTTGATTTGAGTGCGCGCACCGATATTACCGAAAGCTTCTCGTTATCATTGAGTGCGTTGAATATCTTGCGCACCAAAGACAAACGTGAGCGCACTACATTTGACGCGGATGGTGCAATTGCCGATAAGACCTTTATCAAAGAACCATCTTACAGCTCTTATTATGTAAGGGCGAGCTATAAATGGTAAGAGTTTTATCGCTCACGATCTGCATATTAACCGCGCTTCACGGCGCGGTTTCTGTGTCTGCATTGGCGGCAGACAAGGTTCAAAACCAGATCGCGACAGATGATGCTAATCTGGCCGTTGTTTTAACGCGGGATGATAAAATCAAGCATGTGAAACATCTGGATGGCATCAGCGAAGTACCATTGGCTGCAAAGCGCATTGTTGCTTTACATAATAGTTTTTCTGAAAGCTTAATTGCACTTGGCATGGCACCTGCCGGTGCAGTTGAACGGCCACAGGGTGCACCAGTTCAGCTCAAAGCAGCGATGACAGAGACTATTTCAGTTGGTGATCAGAGCAATCCCGACTATGAAAAAATCCTCATTTTACAGCCCGATTTGATCTTATCGGTTGGTGATGTTCATAGTCAGAATATTGATCTTTTGAAAGCCATCGCTCCGGTTGTCAGTCTGCGAGAGCCGGAAGAAGATTGGCGGCCATGGCTCATAGGTCTTGGCGATGTACTGGAGCGGCAATCGCAAGCAGAAAAGTTGATTGATGATTATAATCAGCGCGTGGAAAAATTACGTCTGACATTATTGGTTGAGCATAAAGATGAAACCGTTTTGCTAATGCGGGTTCGTCAAAAAGATATTCGTATTTATGGAACGGAAAGACGTTCGGGGCCGGTGCTTTACCGCGATCTGCAACTTACGCCACACAGGCTTGTGCCGGTGGGCAAAAATTATGAAGCCATTTCCAATGAGCTGATCGGGCAAATGGATGCCGACCGTATTTTTCTGATGGTTGAAGATGCCGAACGCCTTGGCAATATTGAAAAAACTGCACTGTGGCAGGGGTTGCCTGCGGTAAAAGCCGGACGTGTTTACAAAGTTAATATTGAACCGTGGAACCAGTCCAGCGGGCCGATCAGTGCTTCGGTTATTGTTGATGATGTGGCACGTGCCTTTGGTCTGACTGAATAATGCAAAAGCGTATCTGCATATTGTTGACGGGTGTAGTGCTGCTCTTGGCAGCCTTATTGTTTTCAGCCTCTTCAGGTGCTGCCAATATTGCCTTTTTTGATATTTTACAGGCCATATTTGCCTTTGATATAGCTAAACAAGACCATTTGATTTTACGTGAGTTTCGCATTCCGCGGGTACTGGCTTCGGCTCTTGTCGGTGCGGCATTGGGAACGGCTGGTGCCTTGATGCAAGGCATGACACGCAATCCATTGGCCAGCCCATCTCTGATGGGCTTGAATGCAGGAGCAGGGCTGATGCTGGCCTTAGGGCTCGCATTTTATCCGTCATTGGATTTTTCATGGCTGATTTGTCTATCTTTTTTAGGCGCAGCATTGGGTGTCGCTATAGTATTCATGGTGGGTTCGGCGCAACGTGGCGGCTTGACGCCTGTGCGATTGGCCTTGGCAGGGGCGGCTATTTCGGCTTTTTTTGGAGCGCTCACCAGTTTCATTATTGTCTATTTTAAAATCGGACAGGACATTCTGTTTTATAGTGCTGGTGGTGTGCAAGGCGTGCAGGAAAGCCAGTTGCTTTTTGTGACACCTTGGATTGTTGCAGGTTTAACAGGCGCAGTTTTATTGTCCCGCAGCGTTACTTTGCTAAGTTTGGGACAGGATGTGGCGCTCGGTTTAGGTCTTAATATTTTACATGCCCGTATATTGATTAGTTTTGTTATTCTGCTTTTAGCCGGATGCAGTGTGGCATTGGCGGGAGGCATTGGTTTTGTCGGTCTGCTCATTCCGCATGTCAGCCGTTTCATGTTCGGGCTTGATTATCGCTGGATTATTCCGGGCTCACTTGTTTCAGGCGCTTTGCTGCTTGTACTTGCGGATTTTGGTGCTCGAATGATTAATCCACCCTATGAAACACCGGTAGGTCTTATCACGGCACTGATCGGTGTACCGTTTTTTCTGGCGCTTGCGTGGCGTGACGAGCGTGGTATCTGATCATGCATGCGGTACGCTTTGAAATTATCTTATGTTTGATGGTGGCGGTTTTAGCCGCAATTATGCTGGTCAGCCTTAATGCCGGTTCTTATCCGTTACGCTTGAGCGAACTTTATATGATTGCTGTTGGTGAAGGTTCACCACAGCAAGAACTGGTATTATTTTCCATGCGAGTACCACGTTTGCTGCTGGCGATCCTGACCGGTTGCGGTTTGGCCTTATCGGGTGCGGTTTTGCAGGCAATTTTCCGTAACGATTTGGCCGATCCGGGATTGCTGGGTTTAAGCGCCGGTGCCGGATTTGTCATTATCCTTTTGCTTTATACGCAACAGCAAGGGGTATTTATTTCCGGCCAATGGCGGCCTTGGGCAGCCTTTTTTGGGGCGGCTGTTTCGGCAGCTTTGATTTATATCTTGGCGCATAAGAAAGGTGTGGCGACATCAGCGCGGATTTTGCTAACCGGTATAGCCGTCAATGCGGGCTTGGGTGCATTAACACTTGTACTGGCAATGCGTCTTGATCGCAGTCTCTATGATCAGGCCGTGGTGTGGTTGGCCGGTAGTCTGTCCGGTAAAAATTATAAAGATATCGCACTGTTATTGCCGTGGTTTGTTATTTTGTTGCCTCTATTGGCATTACGGGTGAAGGTACTGGATATTCTTGCGCTCGGTGATGAAACAGCCATCGGTTTGGGGGTCAATGTTCAGCGGCAACGCTTGCTGATGATGGTGATTGCAGTTGCTCTGACGGGCGCCAGTGTGGCAGTGACCGGCGGCATTGGTTTTGTCGGATTACTAGCACCGCATATGTGCCGCCGGCTGGTTGGTGCACGTCATGCTTTGTTACTTCCGGCTTGTGCGCTTTGCGGGGCGATTTTGGTGCTTTTTGCCGATACATTGGGGCGCACTTTGCTGGCACCTGTCGAGATACCGGCAGGTATTTTCTGTGCCATGATCGGCGCTCCATATTTTCTTTATTTATTGATGCGGATAGGGCGTTAACATGGGAAAAATGATCTTGGAAACCAAAAATCTGAGTTTTTCCTATGACGCAACCGAGATTATCAGCGGCTTGAATTTGCAAGTGATGCAGGGAAAAATTACGGCTCTAGTTGGTGCAAATGGTTCAGGCAAAAGCACGATTTTAAAAAATTTGGCTCGGATTTTGAAACCGACCGGTGGCACAGTACTGCTGGAAGGGCAAGAGATGAAAAATTTTAACGCTAAAACGATTGCCCGCAAAATGGCGGTTTTAGCGCAGGCTCCCGAAGCGCCTGCAGGTTTGAAGGCCTATGATCTGGTCGCTTACGGGCGCTATCCATGGCAAACGGGTTTTGGCACTTTAAGCAAATTCGATAAACAAAAAATAAGCGATGCTTTGGCTTTAACCAATCTCACTCAATTGAGTGAAAGAGCGGTCGGTTCGCTATCGGGTGGCCAGCGGCAACGGGTATGGATTGCAGTCGCTCTTGCGCAAGACAGCGATATTATTCTGCTGGATGAGCCTACGACTTTTTTAGATATGGCGCATCAGCTGGAAGTGATGCAGCTTCTGGAAAGGCTCAATCAACATCAACAGAAAACCATCGTGATGGTATTGCATGATTTGAACCAAGCAGCGCGTTTTGCGCATCATATTATTGCGATCAAACAGGGTAAAATCGTGAGTCAAGGCAGTGCCAATGATATTATGTGTGCTGATGTTCTGCGTGATGTATTCGGCGTGGAGGCGGATTTTTTTGAAGATCCACGCACTGGAAAACCGGTGTGCATTCCTTTCGGAACATGTTTGAAATAGGTTTTATTCTTACTCTTCAGACTTCATCAGCACTTCAATATCATCATAGATTTCTTGCCACTGACTTTCTGTAAAAGCAAAGAGATTGAAGCTGCGCAATAAAAATGCGCCTTCACAGGCAATGAAAGCCAATCGCGCCATGCGGTCGGCAGGGTTGCTCATGTCGAGCCCCTGCAATTGGCTACTATACCATTTCCGGCTTTCTTCCAGCTGTTCGCTATTGGGAACAAGGCTTGCCATCATAGCGGAAAATCGGGAATCATCCATCTGCTCGCCATCACGTGTAGCCTTAATATGAGCGATCACATGGCTTTGAGGGTCAGTGGCACCTTGCTTATAAGCAGAGACTTTGGCATCAAATATATAGCTCCAGCGATTAATAATAGCGCGCATCAGACCATATTTATTGCCGAAACAATATTGTACACCACCCTTGGTAATACCAGCCTCACGTGCGACATTATCCATGGTGAGGGCTTCGATCCCGCCTTCCACCAACAGATGTTCAGCAGCATCGAGCACCTTATTGCGGTCAACCACCCGCGGGCGGCCGATTTTTTTGAATTTTTTAGTTTCCATACAAGAGGATTTAAATTAAGCGCTGCATGATACAAGTAGTTTTTTTATGAATGGTATTGAAAAATGACGAATAATCGCTGGATCGTACTGGCTGTTGTTTCCTGTGCCTTGCTGCTGATTGTTGTTGATATGACCGTGCTTTACACAGCATTGCCGCGCTTGACGCATGATCTGCATGCCAGCGCTTCGCAAAAATTATGGATCATCAACGCTTATCCGCTGGTGGTGGCGGGTCTTTTACCTGGAACCGGCACTTTGGGTGACCGCATCGGTCACCGGACAATGTTTCTGTCTGGTCTCATTGTGTTCGGCTTTGCATCAACTGCGGCTGCCTTTGCGCCGACGGCCAATTTTTTAATTGCTGCACGTATTGGTCTGGCCGTTGGCGCGGCGATGATGATGCCTGCCACTTTGTCAATCATCCGCATTACCTTTCAGGATGAAAAAGAACGTGCGGTAGCTCTTGGCATCTGGAGCTCAATTGCCGCCGGAGGCGCCGCAATTGGCCCTGTCGTTGGCGGCGTACTGCTTGAATATTTCTGGTGGGGATCGGTCTTCTTGATCAATGTGCCGGTCGTTATTGTTGCATTTATTGTCGGACTGATTGTGTTGGAAAAACGCGGTGGCAATAAAGATCGCGCATGGGATTTTGTCGGCTCTGTGCAGATTATGCTGGCCTTGATTGCATTAACCTTTGCCTTAAAAGAACTGGGCAAACCGGATCGTGATCTGTTGCTCTTTGCAGGTGCTTTGGTGATCGGATTGATCGCGGCGGTGATTTTTGTCAAACGCCAGAATAAGCGCAGCGAACCACTGCTTGATTTTCAACTGTTCAAAAACACCAAATTTTCATCGGGTGTTTTAACTGCTTCTGTTGCTTCTGCCTCATTGGTAGGGGTTGAATTGGTTTTCACACAACGTTTGCAACTGGTTTCGGGCTACTCCCCTTTGCAAGCAGGTCTTTTGATCTTGCCGATACCATTATCCGCTTTTGTAGCAGCACCTTTGATGGGCTTTTTTATGAACCGTGTCGGCACAGCCAGAGCTTTGTTTTTGTCACTCGGCATGACAGGCATCGGGATTGTTCTATATCTCGCAAGCTTCAAAATGGAGAGCATGATCTGGTTGCTGCCATTGATGATTGTAGGCTTTGGCGTTGGTGCTGCCATGACAGGCGCATCCACCGCCATTATGGGTAATGCATCAGCCGACAAAGCAGGTATGGCTGCTTCTATTGAAGAGGTTTCCTATGAACTTGGCGGCTCCATTGGTGTAACGGTGATGGGCAGCTTGATGACGGCAATCTATAGTATGAGCTTGGTATTGCCGGATTTCGCGGCGCAAAATCCATCACATGCGAAGGCTGCAACCGACAGTCTTGATGGGGCAAAACTGGTGGCTGAAACCTTAAACGCTGATCAGGTGAGCATATTGCTCACGCAGGCCTATCAAGCATTTGATCAGGCATTTGTGTCGGTAATTGCGGTGGCGGCTGTTTGTGTTTTCATGACTGCATTTGGCGTTTACCGCTTGAGCAGAACTCGTTAATTTCAACAGCTATGTTTTAAAAAAGGCTCCAGAGAATATCCTTGGAGCCTTTTATATTTTTAAGCTTTGTTGCTGGCAAACATTGGCCCGCCGCGCCAGCGCGGAAAGCCGTAACCGTGGATTTTGACCAGATCAATGTCCACAGCACTCAGGGCAATCCCTTCATCAAGAATGGCCTGACCTTCGTCTGCCATTTCATCAACCAGTGTTTCAGCAATTGTTTTAAGTGATAATGGCTGCTCAGCACTGATTTCATTTTTGAGCAATTCATCAACCTGTGTTGAAGGACGACCTTTACGCTCTCCCTCCACATAATCATACCAGCCGCCTTGGGTTTTTTGTCCCTTACGTCCAGAACGCACAAGAATATCGCCCAAAGTTTCCGGCACATCAGCGCCTGTCGTGCGCGCACCTTCACGCTGCAAATAGGCAATGTCGAGGCCGCCCATATCCTGTGCTTCAAAAGGCCCCATAGCGAGACCATAGCCGCGCATTGCAGCATCGATATCGGCGATTGTATTGCCTTTGCGCAGCAAGTTCTCCGCGGCTGCGCGATAGCGTTTCAAAATGCGATTGCCGATAAAACCTTCACAAATACCGGCGCGTACAGGTATTTTTTTGAGCTTTGAGGCAATGGCAAAAGCGGTCGCCAGCACCGGTTCTGAGGTGTCCGGTGTCGGCACGATTTCCATCAGCTTCATCACATGGGCAGGGCTGAAGAAATGCAGTCCAATAAAGCGTTCCGGATGTGGCAAATCTTTTGCGATGTCACTTGGATCAAGGTAAGAGGTGTTAGTGGCTAGAATAGCATCGGCACGGCAGGCTTGACCAATCTTGGCAAACACATCGCGCTTGACATTGATTTTTTCAAAGACCGCTTCGATAACGAGATCGACATCGGCCAGTTTAGCATAATCGCTGGTGCCTTTGATGCTGTTCAAACGCTCTACGGCTTGAGTTTCGCTCAAAATACCGCGCTTGACGCTAGCGTCAATGATCTTTTGAACATTAGCCAAACCACGTTCAACCGCTTCCGCATCCTGCTCGACCAGAACCACCGGATAACCGGCATTGCTAAGTGTCATCACGATGCCTGCGCCCATAGTGCCGCCACCGATAACGGCTGTTTTTTTAATCTCGATTGGCGTGATGTCTTTGACAAAATCCGGCTTGGTTGCATTGCGTTCGGCAAAGAAAATGCGGCGCAGGGCTGCGGCCTCTTTGGAATCGCGACGCTCTAAAAATGTTTTGCGCTCAAAAGCCATTGCTTCATCAAAAGGCAGAAGTGTGCTTTGACGAATGGATTCCAGTGCCAGCAAAGGCGCACTCGCACCTTTGGCAGTCCTCTTCACTGACGTTTTTTGAGCCTCCCAGAATGCCTCATCTGCTTGCGGTGCTGCACGCTGTGACAAGACTTTTGGAAGCTCTTGTTTGATGGCGCTACGGGCAAAATTCACTGCACCTTCTTGCAAGTCACCGTCGATAATGGCATCAATCAGCCCGTCTTTTTGTGCTTGTTCCGCGCGTATCGGCTTGCCGGAAGTGACCATGACGATCGCTTTTTCCAGACCGATAAGACGCGGTGTGCGCACAGTGCCGGATGCTCCCGGAATGACACCTAATGTGACTTCCGGCAAACCAAGGGATGCACTTGCAACAGCGACACGAAAACGGCAGCCCAGTGCCACTTCCAAGCCACCACCAAGGGCTGAACCGTGAATGGCAGCTATCCATGGTTTTTGTGCATTTTCGATTTTTGCCACCACATCAGGCAAATGTGGTGGCTGTGGACTTAAGCCAAATTCACGCACGTCTGCGCCCGCGATAAAAGTACGACCAGCACAAATCAGCACAACGGCTTCTACCTGAGGGTCTTGATCCAGCGCTTCTACCGCATCCCAAAGGCCTTGGCGCAAGGCTTGGCCGAGTGCGTTAACCGGTGGATTATCAACCGTTACAATGGCGATATTTTCGTCGCGGGCAATGGTCACAGACATATCAAATTCCCAAATAAGCTTCCCGGATTTTCGGATCTGCAATCAGCTCTTCGGCAGATCCCTGCATGGTGATGTTACCGGTTTCCATCACATAACCGCGATCGGCAATTTTCAAAGCACCATAGGCGTTTTGTTCCACCAGCAAAATGGTGACGCCCAAAGTTTTCAAATTGCTGACCACATCAAAAATCTGCTGGACGATAATGGGGGCAAGCCCCATGGAAGGCTCGTCCAGAAGCAAACAAGCCGGACGACCCATTAGGGCGCGCGCCATGGCAAGCATTTGTTGCTGGCCGCCGGAAAGACCACCGGCTGGCAAATTGCACTTTTCTTTCAGGATCGGGAACATGGCAAAAGCATCTGCCATATCTTTTTCCACCTGATCGTCACGGAACAAAAATGCGCCAAGACGCAAATTTTCTTCCACCGAAAGATTGGTGAATATCTGCCGTCCTTCAGGCGATTGTGTCAGCCCGCGGGACGGGCGACGAAATGCTGCCAGATTAGTGATGGTCTCACCACGGAAATGGATCGAGCCTTCCGATACCGGCTGCAAGCCGGAAAGGCAGCGCAATAATGTGGTTTTACCTGCACCATTGGCGCCCACAACGGTTACGATTTCGCCGGAATCGACGGTGAGATTGATGCCGTGTAAAACTTCTATACGCCCGTAACGTGAGCGTAAGCCCTCAACGGTCAGCATGGGCGGCCTCCTCGTTGAAATCTGCGCCAAGATATGCGGCAATCACTGCCGGATTGCGGCTGACCTCGGCTGGCAAGCCTTCGGTCAGCTTCTGGCCATGATCGAGAACGACAATATGATTGGAAATACGCATCACCATTTTCATGTCATGTTCCACCAGCAAAATCGCGACACCTGACGCTGCCACATCGGCGATCAGCTGGTCGATTTCATCGGTTTCAACGGCGTTACAACCAGCAGCCGGTTCATCCAGCAGCAGTACTGCCGGATTGAGAGCCAATGCGCGGGCAATTTCAAGACGTTTCAACGAGCCATAGGAAAGGTTTCCCGCTTCCCGTTCAGCGGCGCGCTCAAGTCCGACTTTTTTCAACAGTTCCATCGCGCCTTCGTGCGCTTTGGTGGCACGTCGGCGGGAGGCTGGCAGGCTAAGCAAATCCGCTATGACGGAGCCACGTTCGGCCAAATGAAAACCTGCAATAGCGTTTTCAATCACGGTCATATTTTGAAAGATTTGCAGATTTTGGAAGGTGCGTGACATGCCGCGACGCGCCAGCAAATCGGGACGCATTCCGGTAATATCTTCACCTTTCAAAACTACACGGCCTTGAGAAGGTTGATAAATACCGGAGATCATATTGAATAGTGTTGTTTTACCTGCACCATTAGGGCCGATGACGGATGTGATCTCACCTTGTTTGACCTGAAAGCTGACATTGTCAACCGCTTTCAGACCACCAAAGCTGATGCCTAAATTTTCAACTGAGAGCAGGGTCATTCGCCGGTTCCCTTGAATTTGCGGACGATGGATGGCAGTAAACCTTCACGCAGGAAGATCATCACCAACATCATCACAAAGCCTAAAATCAGCTGTTCATATTCGGCAAAAACGGTGAGGACTTGCGGCAGAATTGTTAAAATGGCTGCGCCCAAAATTGCACCCAGCACTGAAGCTGCACCACCAAGAACGGCCATGGTCACCATTTCAATCGAATGCATGAAGCCGGCAATATCAGGGGTGATGAATTTATTTTGCAATGCAATCAGCGAACCGGCAACGGAGGCAAAAACGGCTGAAATAACAAAGGCCAGCAATTTATAACGTGCCACATCAATGCCGACAGTACGGGCGGCAATTTCCGAGCCGTGCAGCGCACGTAATGAACGTCCCATTGGGCTGTTATAAAGATTGAGCACAATCCATGCACCGATCAGCAACACGAAACCGCAGAAATAATACCAGAACTCACCATTTGTCAGGTTGATACCGATATTTTTCAAGCCAGCACGCAAGCCCAGTTCCGGCACCGACATACCGTCAGGCCCGCCGGTAAGATTGCGTTCATTGCTCAAAACCATTGAGATCAAAATGCCAAAGCCAAGGGTGGCAACGCCTAAATAATAACCTTTGAGGCGCAAAATTGGACGCCCAACCAGATAAGCCATAATCGCAGAAATAGCCGCGCCCAAAAATACGGCAACGCCCGGATGAATGCCTAAATGAATAGGTGCCAAAGCACAGGCATAGCCGCCAATACCGGCAAAACCGGCATGACCAAGGCTGATTTGACCCGCATAACCGGTGAGGATGACAATGCCGAGCACAGCAAGGCTATTGACGAAAACCATAGCACCGATGCGGAAATAAAAACCGGACGGAAAGAAGAACGGTGCCAGCGCAATCAGTGCGAAAAGCACCAATAGGGTGGTGTTTTTGCGTGAAATGAATGACATCAGACACGCTCCGTGGTTTTCTTGCCGAAGAGGCCTTGCGGCATCAGGAATAGCACCAGCAAAATAACGATAAAGGCGGCAGCTTCTTTGTAGGTGGAGGAAATATAACCGGCCGTCATTGCTTCAATGAGACCGATCAAAAAACCACCGGCGAGAGCACCTTTCGGATTGCCCATGCCGCCCAGCATGGCACCGGCAAACCCTTTGAGCGCAAAGCCGATGCCGACATTATAGGCAACAAGGGTGATTGGTGTGGCAAGAACACCCGCCAGTGCACCGATACCAGCCGACAGTGCAAAAGAAAGCGTCATGATGAAAGTGGTGTTGATACCGACCAATTGCGCGGCCTGACGATTATTGGACGTGGCAAGAACTGCGCGCCCCAACAGGGTGCGTGTGAAGAAAAGCCACAGGCCGATAAAGACCACCAAAGCACCGCCGATAACCCACAAGCTCTGGGTCTGGATGGTCGCGCCCAAGAAGTTGAGTGGTTTGTCACCGGAGAAAGCCGGAAAACTATGGATCTGCTTATCAAAGATGATCTGTGCCGCGCCTTGGATGAAAACGGAAGCACCGATGGTAATGATAATCAGTGAAACAACAGGCGCACCACGCGCCGGTTCGATTGCGAATTTATTGATCGCAACGCCGAGTGCCGCTGTCAGAACAATGGCAATCAGAGCGGCCAACGGCAGGGGCAAACCCGCTGCATAAGCTGCCCATGTGATCATGCCACCCAACATGACAAATTCGCCCTGAGCAAAATTGACCACATCGGAAGCATTGTAGATGATCGTGAAGCCAAGGGCGATCAGCGCATAAACGGCGCCAACAGTTACCCCTGAAGAAAGAAATTGCATAAACTCTGACATGAGCTCTCCGCGTCTGGATGGAGAAATAACAGGCCGGATGACATGATCCCGCCTGTGACTAATCAAAGGCGCAGGCAGGATGCTGATGTCAGTTTTATTCGGCTACAGACCAACCGCCGTCTTTAATCTGGAGCATACGGAAAGCTGTCAGATCAAGGCCGAGATGGTCTTCTGGCGAGAAGGTGTAGATACCTGTCGCACCGGCCAGACCACTGGTTTTTTCAATCGCGTCACGGATTTCCTGCGGTTCGGCAGAACCGGCTCGGGTAATTGCGTCGGTAACGATCAGGAAGGCATCATGAGCGTAGCCGCCGAATGTATCGACCGGCATTTTATAGCGTTCTTCAAACTTTGCCTTATAAGCGGTGACGAGCGGCTGCTGCGGGTCGCTTGCATCAAGCTGATCTGCGATCAAAAGGGCTGTGCCGGGAAGGCGCAAGCCCTCGGCAGCTTTCTCGCCTGCCAGTTTGATAAAGCCTGAAGAGGCAACGCCATGTGACTGGTACATCGGCAATTCGATGCCGAGCTGATGATAGTTACGCGTTACAATCGAAGGCCCCTGACCAAAGCCCGGATTGAGCACAGCCTGCACACCCGGCGCATTGCGGATTTTGGTCAGCTGGGCGGTCATGTCCGCGTCTTTTGGATCATAGGTTTCGTCAATGACGATGTCGATTTTATAATCTGGCGCTACGTTTTTGCACTGGGCTTCCATCGAAGCACCAAAACCGTCGGTGCCGGAAATCATACCGATTTTGCTGATGCCGCGCTTGCCCATATCTTCATAGATTTTCTGGCAAGCCATGCGGTCGGTATGGGGTGTTTTGAAGGTGTAAGGACGCACTGGCTGAATGATTTCAATTGCACCGGCAAGGGCGATGAAAGGAATTTCAGCATCTTCTGCAACTGACAAAATCGACATGGCGGTGCCGGTGGTGGTGCCGCCGATGATGGCAACCACTTCGTCATCTTCAATCAGACGGGTGGCAAAAGTGCGCGCTTTGTTGGCGTCGCCACCATCGTCATACATGATAAGCTTGATTTTCTCACCATTGATGCCGCCTTTTTCATTGAGTTCGGCAACCAGCATTTCCAGTGTTTTAAATTCCGGATCGCCAAGGAAAGCCGCAGGGCCGGTGGCGGAAACGGATGCACCGATACGGATTTCGGCGTGCGCTGCACCTGTCCCCACACCTGCCATTGCAAGGGCAATAACAGCGGCCGGAACAGTTGCTTTCAGAAAGTTCATCATAAGGATACTCCTCCCAGAGTGTTTGTTACTCAGTCACCGGCCGGCGCCACATGGCGTGGTGAAAACGGCTGGCAACAAATGCTGTATCGGTTAAGCAAGCATTTCCTGCAGGATTGGCACCGGTAACGTGAAAATCGCTGAAGGCTGCTGACTGGTTGACGAAGATATTGCCTGTCAGATTAACCGACAGATTGACACCGCCGTGTGCAAAGGCGATTGCCGCCCGTTGAATGCGTGGCTCATTGGTATCGTAAAAAGCGGCAGTGATGGCGCCTTTTTTACGGGCGAGGCTGGATGCGGTCTCAATGGCTGCATCGCCATCTTTGGCCGGAATAAGGAACATGATCGGCCCGAACCATTCGGTGTTTACGGATTCATCATCGCCGTCGACGGCGATGAGCAAAGGTGTTGCGCTGTTTTGATAATCGAGCGGCGCAGAATCACGAATGATGCGGCCAAGTGAACGGGCTTTTTCTACGCGCTTCAATGTGGCGGGATTGGCAATAGCACCGCAAATGGCAGCAGCGCGTGCCGGATCAGCGACAAGGCGGTCAATCGCATCGGCCAAACCTTTTGCCACCTCATCAAAGCTTTTGTGGCCTTCATCCGTCTCGATGCCGCTCTCAGGAATATAAATATTCTGTGGTGCGGTGCACATCTGGCCGGAATATAACGACAGCGCAAAAGCCAGATTATCGCTCATGGCTTGGAAATTATCAGTGCCTGCGATGGTGATCGTGTTGATACCGGCTTCTTCGGTGAAAAGCTTGGCTTGGGTAGCGTTTTTACGCAACCAGTCACCAAAAGCATTGGAACCGGTATAGTCAATCAGCTTGATATCATCGTGGCTTGCGAGCTTATCGGCAATTGGTGCGCCAACTGAATCGACCGCCAAAAGAACGGCATCAGCTGGGAGACCGGCTTCAACAAACACTTCGCGCAATGTTTTAACGGTTAGTGCCAAAGGCAGCACGGCCGACGGATGCGGTTTGATGATGACCGGATTGCCGGTGGCAAGGCTTGCAAAAATGCCCGGAAATGAATTCCATGTCGGGAATGTATTGCAGCCGATAGCCAGCGACAGACCGGACGGAATCAGTGTCCAATGTTTTTCAAGGCGTAATGGTGCTTGTTTGCCTTGCGGCTTTTCCCAAATGGCCTGTGACGGAAAACGCTGCATTTCTGCCCAAGCGGCAGCAATAGCTTCCAAAGCGCGGTCTTGTGCGTGGGGGCCGCCAGCCTGAAAAGCCATCGGAAAAGCTTGTCCGGTGGTGTTCATCACTGCATTGCCCATCAGGAAGCTTTGTGCGTTCATACGCGCCAAAGTTTCAAGCAAAGCACCAATGCGGGTTTTCACATCAGAACGGGCAAATTCGTCAGCAATCTTATTGGCAGCATCAATTAGCACTTGTGGTTCTGCTGCAGGATAGGTGATCCCAAGTGCTGCGCCATAAGGAGAAACTTCGGCGCCGATACGGGCAGTTTCCGGGTGTCCGGCAATATCGAAAGGCTTATTGAGAAGTGCCAGATAGCTTGCTAATCCGTCGTCACGGGCAGTTTCGCCATAGATCTTGCCGGACGGGACTTCCGGATATGGTGTCCAGAACTCACGGGCCAGCAGTGCTGCACCGGCAGCATTGAGTGTAGGTAAATGGCGATCCCAAAACATCGTGAAAACGTTCCTCCTCGTTCTTCATATTATTATTGACCGGCCGGTCAGTTTATGCAACAAAAAAAAGAGGGCTCCACAAATATCATGGAGCAGGGAGTTGAAATATGTCGGATACGGTTCTTGTAGAGCTGGCTGATGGCGTTCTGTCTTTGACGTTGAATCGCCCTGAAAAGCTGAACTCATTTAACGAAGAAATGCACATGGCGCTGCGCGCCGGCATCCAGCGCGCGCATGATGATGATTCTGTTCGTGCAGTACTGATTAAAGGTTCGGGACGTGGTTTTTGCGCCGGACAGGATTTAGGCGATCGCGATCCGCGTAAAGGAACGCCGGCGCCGGATTTGGGCAATACGCTCGAAACTTTTTATAATCCGACATTGCGATTGATCCGTGCTTTGAACAAGCCGGTTATTTGCGCTGTGAATGGTGTTGCAGCTGGTGCAGGCGCGAATATTGCCATTGCGTGTGATATTGTTTTTGCGGCAAAATCTGCCCGTTTTATTCAAGCTTTTTCCAAAATCGGGCTTATTCCCGATGCTGGCGGCACATTTAATCTTACCCGTATTTTGGGTGAGCCGCGCGCCAAGGCGCTGACTATGCTGGCCGAACCATTATCGGCGGAAGATGCAGCCTCTTGGGGGCTGATCTGGAAGGCTGTTGATGATGAAACATTGCTTGATGAAGCATTGGCGACAGCGCGCAAACTTGCCAAGGGTGCTACTTTCGGCCTTGGTTTGACCAAACAACTTATTCAGTCAGCCGCCATCAATTCATTGGATCAGCAGTTGGATCTGGAGCGTGATGCCCAGCAAAAAGCCGGTAAAAGTGCTGATTATGCTGAAGGCGTGACCGCATTTTTGGAAAAACGTGCCGCGGAGTTTAAGGGCAAATGAAAAAAGTTGCAGATATGACCCCGCAGGAACTGGCTGAAGCCTCCGCACAAGCGATGTGGGCAGGCGATAAAGCCAGCCAGAATTTGGGCATGGCGCTGGAAAGCATTGCACCAGGCACTGCCACTTTATCGATGACACTTACTGAAACCATGTCGAACGGCCATGGTAATTGTCATGGTGGTTTTATTTTCATGCTTGCTGACAGTGCTTTTGCGTTTGCTTGCAACAGCTATAATCAGCTCGTTGTAGCGCAAAGTTGTTCGGTCAGTTTTATCAATCCGGGGAAAATCGGGGATCGGTTAACAGCCGTTGCGCGTGAAGTCTCCCGACGCGGCCGCTCAGGCATCTATGATATTCGGGTTTCCAATCAGGATGGTGAGCATATTGCAGAATTTCGCGGTTTGTCGCGCAGCGTTAAAGGAACGCATGTGCCCGAGTGAATGTCTTTGACGTGACACTCATCTGACACCGCATCAAGTTATTACCCTAGGGAGGTTATTATGACAGCGATGGCACCGGATCCCAAGATCCTAGACCCTATTGAAACTGCATCACGCGATGAAATCGAGGCGTTGCAGTTCCATCGCATGAAGCGTTCATTGAAGCATTGCTATGAAAATTCCCCGTTCTACCGCAAGCGTTTTATCGAAGCTGATGTGCATCCGGAAGAGTTGAAAACACTCTCCGACATTTCCAAATTCCCATTTACCTATAAGCAGGATCTGCGCGACACTTATCCGTTCGGCATGTTTGCAGTGCCGCAGAACAAGGTTGTGCGTATTCACGGTTCATCCGGCACAACCGGCAAGCCGACTGTTGTCGGTTATTCGCAGTCAGACGTTGATAATTGGGCAAATTTGATTGCCCGTTCCATCCGTGCCGGTGGCGGTCGCTCCGGTGATATGCTGCATAATGCTTATGGTTATGGCTTGTTTACCGGTGGTATCGGCGCGCATTATGGTGCGGAGCGCTTGGGCTGCACAGTCATTCCGATGTCCGGCGGTCAGACCGAGCGACAGGTCACCCTGATCAATGACTTCCGACCGCGCATCATCATGGTAACGCCGAGCTATATGCTCTCCATTCTGGATGAATTCCGTCGTCAGGGGCTTGATCCGCGCAAGAGCTCGCTGGAAATAGGTATTTTCGGAGCCGAACCATGGACAAATTCCATGCGTGAAGAAATCGAAGATGCTTTTAACATGCATGCTGTCGACATCTATGGTCTGTCGGAAGTGATGGGGCCGGGTGTTGCGATGGAATGTGTGGAAACCAAAGATGGTCTGCATGTTTGGGAAGATCACTTCTATCCGGAAATTATTGATCCTGTGACCGGTGAAGTACTGCCTGATGGTCAGGTGGGTGAATTGGTATTTACCACACTCACCAAAGAAGCACTGCCGATGGTTCGTTATCGCACCCGCGATTTGACCCGCATTTTGCCGGGCACTGCCCGCTCGATGCGCCGTATTGAAAAAATCACCGGCCGCAGTGATGATATGATTATCTTGCGTGGTGTGAATGTGTTCCCGACCCAGATCGAAGAGCAGGTTCTCAAATGTTCTGGTCTTGCACCGCATTTCCAAATTCAACTGACCCGTACCGGTCGTATGGATTGCATGACCGTTCATGTGGAATGCACAACCGATATGACAGATGATGATGCGCGTGCTAAATCAGCGCGTGAACTTTCACATCATATCAAAAGCGTTGTTGGTGTTTCGGCACAAGTGGTCGTTAAAGATCCGCATTCTATGGTACGCTCTGAAGGCAAAGCCAAGCGCGTTGTGGATGACCGCCCTGTTGAATAATGGCCCTACTAATATAGCTAAGTCAACTTGGCTAATTGGATTTGAAAAGTTAATAATCATATCAGGGGGCATTTTAGCCCCCTTATCTTTTGCTGATGAAGCACGATACTGTAAGAATGAGGGAGGCAATATGTCTCGTACCAGAGCCACCGATTTTGAAGAAAAACAACGTGGTTTACTGATGAGCGCCGCGGAAGTGTTTGCTGAGGTGGGCATGGAGAAAGCCTCCATGTCGCTTATTGCAAAACATGCAAGTGTATCTAAATCTTTGCTCTATCATTATTATCCCAGCAAAGAAGAACTGATTTTTGCCATCATTTCCACGCATCTGGAAGATCTGGTGGCCGCGATTGAAGATGCTGATGACGAAACATTGCCGCCGCAAAAACGTCTGCGTCAACTGGTCGGCACGGTGCTGGAATGCTATAAAGGTGCCGACAATCAACATAAAGTGCAGCTGAATGCGGCATGGGCTTTGCCGGATGACAAACGCCAGCAGATTTACACGATTGAACGCGGCATCGTGAAGCGTTTTTCAAAAGTTCTGCGTGAGATCAATCCTGAATTGGATAATGCCGAGCGCCCGCTGCTTACGCCCGTGACCATGTCGTTGTTCGGGATGATCAACTGGGTTTATATGTGGTTTAAAGACGGCGGCAAAATTACCCGTGATGATTATGCCGATGTGGCGACAACATTGATTTTAGAAGGCATCAAAGCGGTTCGTTAATTTTTTTGTACGGTTGAATAATAAAAGCGGAGCGCTTGTGGGAAGCGCTCCGCTTTTTTATTTTTATGCGGGTGTTGCGGCCAGCGGCCATGTTTTGGCAACCATGGTAAGAACGTCGTATTGGGCAACGACGTCATCACGCTGGTTGGTGACGCGGCAATCCCAGCGCACTTCGCCGTGCTGGCTGTTCATGCGCGGGTTGATTTCCTTACAGGTGAGACGCACCTGCAAAGTGTCGCCAAAATAAACCGGCACGAGGAAGCGCAGATTATCAACGCCGTAATTGGCAAGAACAGGCCCTGCATCAGGATGGACAAAAAGCCCTGCCGCAAAGCTTGCAATCAGATAGCCATGCGCCACGCGTTCATCAAAAAACGGATTGGCTTTGGCAGCTTCACTGTCCATATGTGCATAGAATGTATCACCGGTAAAATGTGCGAAATGCTCGACATCTTCCAAAGTGATGGTGCGTTGTTCGGTGACAAGCTGATCGCCGATTTTCAGTTCTGCCAAGGATTTGCGGAACGGATGCTCGCCCTGATAGCTTGGCGCACCTTCAATCCAGCGTCCGGTGACGGCTGAAAGCAGGGTAGGAGAGCCCTGAATGGCAGTGCGCTGCATGAAATGCTTGACGCCACGAATGCCGCCCATTTCTTCGCCGCCACCTGCGCGTCCCGGGCCACCATGAATAAGACCGGCAAGCGGTGAACCATGGCCGGTGGATGATTTGGCAGTCTCCCGATTGCTAATCATCACACGGCCATGCCACGCAGCGACACCGAGAACGGCTTTCTCGGCAGTCTTGGGATCATTGGTGAAAACGGATGAAACGAGCGAACCTTTGCCTTTGCGCGCAAGAGCAATTGCTTCATCAAGATCGTCATAAGCCATGACAGTAGAAACAGGGCCAAAAGCCTCCACATCGTGGATGGCTTTCGCTTCAAACGGTTTATCAGCGTAAAGCAGAACCGGATTGAGGAAAGCACCTTTTTCTGCGTCCCCTGAAGTGAGGCGAACCTCATCGGGATTGCCTGCAACAATGCTGGCACCTTTTTGCAGCTCAGTAATACGTTCACGCACTTCCACGCGCTGATCGAGGCTTGCAAGTGCGCCCATACGGGTGGCTTCATCGCCCGGCAAACCAACAGCAGTTTTGCCCAAGCGATCACGCAGCGCATCAATCAATGCATCAACTTGTGCGCGCGGTGCGATAACACGACGAATGGCGGTGCATTTCTGCCCTGCCTTCGAGGTCATTTCGCGTGCGACTTCTTTGACGAAAAGATCAAATTCCGGCGTGCCGACAACCGCATCTTCGCCCAAAATCGAGGCGTTCAGACTGTCGGCTTCCATGGTGAAACGGGTGGAATTAGCAACAATGGCTGGATGGTTTTTCAGCATACGGCCAACTTTGGCCGAACCTGTGAAAGTCACGGCATCCTGCTCGGTGACATGGTCAAGCATATTGCCGACCGAACCACAGATAAGCTGCAAGGCACCTTCAGGCAGAATACCGCTTTCGATGATGCGGCGCACCATCAGCTCGGTTAAATAGGCGGTCTGGCTGGCTGGTTTAACAATGCAAGGCACACCGGCAATCAGCGTCGGTGCGATTTTTTCCAACATGCCCCAGATCGGGAAGTTGTAAGCATTGATATGCACGGCCACACCTGCAAGCGGGGTGAGAATATGCTGGCCTAAAAAGCTGCCATCGCGTGAAAGCGGTTCGATATCACCTTCGGTGAGCACGCGGGTGTTTGGCAGTTCACGGCGACCTTTGGAAGAATAGGTCAGCATCGTGCCGATGCCGCCTTCAATATCGACCCAAGCGTCAGGGCGCGTCGCACCGGTATGCAGGCTTTCGGTGTAGAACTCTTCCTTTTGTGTCATCAGCAACTGGCCAAGCTCTTTGAGAAGCAGGGCACGCTCATGGAAGGTCATTGCTTGCAGTTTTGGTGCTGCAATTTTGCGACCATAGTCCAAAACATCGGCAAAATTTATGCCGGTTGAATCGATCTGCGCAACCGGTACGCCTGTTGCGGCATCGAGAAGCGTTTGCCCTTCTTTAGTGCCAGCGACCCAGCTGCCATAGACATAGCTTTCAAGGCGGCGAGGCTGAACAGCCGTATTGCTCATTGCGTTTCCTTCCAAATTTCTAATGGGGGCGGGGCGCAGTTATGCGCCCTTAATCAAAGACCAAGGGCTGTCAGTGCTTTACTGCATTCAGCATTCCACTGCGCCAGCAGATCTTTGTTGGAGCTATGGCGCAGGCCAAAGCGGCTTAAAATTTCAAAGCGGCTGGAGTTCGGATCACCAAACCCTGCAGCCACGCGTGGGAGCCAATAAGCAACCGAAGATTTAGCCTCAGCGCGACCTTCTTCGGTGGTGACAATTTCGGTCAAACCCTCAAGGCCTAGCTGCATATGGCGGGTTTCACGCGGGGCAATTTCGCGGAAAACTTCAGCCAAAGGGGCATAGGAAATGCGGGTAAACTCGGTCATCAAAACACTGGTCGCCAAGCCTTGCAGTACATTCATCACCACCGCATCAATCCAGTTGATAATCGGGTAATGAAAAACCGAAACGCGCATATCGCCTTCTTTACGCGCTAGACCTAAATCGCTGTCGCGCTCAACGCGTGCAGCCCAATCATATTGCGATTGATAACGGCGCTTGTCGGTGCCGAAATCACCCATAATATTGAGAACGCGCTCGGCATGATCTGCTTTTTCAAGCGTGATGCGGCTCGCTGCAATGCGCTCTTTAATGGCTGGTGCAAAGTTGATCGAGGAGGCAAAACCGGCAGAGGCTGCCAATTCGCTGTCGATAAAGCTCGCCATAATACGCATCAACTCGCCGCGATAACGCGCTGGCACATTGTTTGGTGCGGTCAAAACACCGCCTTTTGCCAGATAGTCTTCAATATTCATCAGATCAGTCATGGCATGTTCCTTTATTCGTCGTAAGTAACGATAACGCGGTCGCTGAGCACAGAAGCCTGACAGGAGAGCACATAACCGGCACGCACTTCATAATCTTCAAGCGCGTGGTTGATGGCCATTTCCACTTCACCTTCCAGTACTTTACAGCGGCAAGTTGAGCAGACACCGGCTTTGCAGGAATATGGCGCATCGAGATTGTTGGCGAGTGCCGCATCCAGAATGGTTTCGCCGTTTCGCTGCATTTCAAAATTGCGCGTAGTGCCGTCAAGGGTAAGCGTTGCCTGAACGCCTGCACCATCAGTTATGGCTTGTTTTGAAACCGTGCGCTGTTTGGCGCGACCCTGCTGACCGGAGGCAAAAAGCTCGAATTTGATCTGTTCGTCTTTGAGGCCGTGATCGCGCAGGCTTGCCGCAACGCTCAGCATCATCGGTTCAGGACCACAAATAAAGGCTGTATCAATGGCTTTTGGATCAATCCATGCGCGGAACAGATCTTTCATTTTCGCTTCATCAATATGGCCGGTGAACAGGTCGATTTCTTGTCCTTCCTGACGCAGGATGTGAATGACGGAAAAACGGCCAAGATAGGTGTTTTTCAAATCTTCCAGCACTTCGCGGAACATGATCGAGCTGATCTGGCGATTGGCGTAAACCAAGGTGAAGCGTGAATGTGGCTCGCGCGCCAAGGTGGTTTTGATGATGGAAAGCAAAGGCGTGATGCCGGAACCGGCGGCAAAGCCCAAATATTGCTTGGCCTGATCGGCAGCCAGCGGCGCGAAGAAACGCCCCATCGGCGGCATGGCCTCAATCTCGTCGCCGGGATTGAGGTTTTCATTCGCCCATGTGCTGAAGGCACCGCCATCCACACGCTTGATGCCGACCTGCAAAACACCGTCATCAACACCAGCGCAGATCGAATAGCTGCGGCGCAGTTCCTCGCCGTCAAAGGTGCGGCGGAAGGTCAGATATTGACCTTGGGTAAAATTAAAATGCTCGCGATCTTCATCACGCGGAGCGAGCGTCAGGACGACGGCATCTCGCGTATCGCGTTGAATATCAGTGACCTTCAGGGTGTGAAAGCGTGCCATGAGGTATCTTTCTTAAAACCTACCTGCATCTGTGGATGCATTTGAACTTGGCTGCATCTTGCGGATGCACTTGAAACTAGATTGCATCCTTAGATGCATTTGAAATAGTCGAAAGGCTCCAGACAATCCTTGCAGCGATAGCTGGCCTTGCAGGGTGTGGAGCCGAACTGGCTGATTTTCTCGGTATTGATTGATGAGCAGCGCGGACAGCTGATCGTCATATTGGCGCCGGAAAGGCTGCGCGCACGGTCAAGCAAAACGCCGTCAGCGGCAGTGCCGTCAACCGGTGGCGTGATGCCGTAAGCGCGCAGTTTTTCACGCGCTTCTGCGGTTAGCCAATCTGTTGTCCATGCCGGAGACAGGCGACGTTCCAGCCGCAATTGCTCGATGCCTTTGGCGCGTAATGCCGTTTCAATATCGAGATTAATGATACCTGTCGCCGGACAGCCGCTATAAGTCGGCGTTACGGTGACGACCAGTTCATTATCCTGCCATTCGACATCACGGATAATGCCGAGATCTGTCAGGCTGATAACCGGGATTTCGGGATCCGGAACCTCGGCAAGCCAGCCCCAGATTTCATCAATGGAGGGACGGGCAGAGTTCTGCATGGCGCTTACCAACTGGCGCCAGGATAAGCGCGCTGCAACCATTGCATTTGGGTCAGTAAATGCCCCAAATGTTCGGTATGAACGCCCTGACGGCCACCTTGATGGGCAAAATTTCCATCTGGAACGCGTAAATTGCCTTCGCTCAGCACGGCGTGGATCACGGCTTCCCAGTTTGCACGCAGATCTGCTGGATCGGGTGCCAAACCTTGCTCAGCCACTTGCTTGTCACTATCATCGCTAATGAACATTTCGCCGGTGTAGGACCACAATGCATCCAGCGCATTCTGCATGATTGTGTGGCTTGTCGCGGTGCCATCGCCCAGACGGATAACCAGATCAGAAGAGCGCTCCAGATGATAGGCGACTTCTTTGGCTGATTTTTCCGCAATATCGGCTATGCGCTGATCGGTCGATTTTTTCAGCTCTTTCAAAAGTTCCAGATGATAGGCATCAAACAAGAACTGGCGCATCAATGTATGTCCGTAATCACCATTCGGACGCTCGACGATCAGCAGATTTTTGAAATCCCAGCCGTCTCGCAAGAAAGCCAGATCATCGGCGGAGCGGCCTTTGCCTTCCACTTCACCGGCCAGACCAAGCCAAAGCTGGGTTTGGCCGATCAGATCAAGTGCTACGTTTGCCAGTGCAATATCTTCTTCCAATGCCGGTGAATGGCCACACCATTCTGAAACACGATGGCCGAGGATGAGCGTATTGTCGCCTATACGCAGCAAAGTTTCAAAAAGCGGGTCATTTTTTGGTTCAGCAAGAGGGCGTACATTGCGTACGATCTCTTCCTGTCTGGCGCGGTCACGAACCGGCGCTGTTTTGCCGTGTGCTGCGCTCATTACATGCTCCCCACTTCTTCAGGAATGTCGAAGAATGTCGGATGACGGTAAACTTTGCTGTTGGAAGGCTCGAAAAGCGGGCCTTTGTCCGACGGGCTTGAAGCAACGATATCATCGGAGCGCACTGCCCAGATTGATACGCCTTCATTGCGGCGGGTGTAAACATCGCGGGCATTGTTGATGGCCATTGCAGCGTCGGGCGCATGAAGGCTGCCGACATGACGATGGTTGAGGCCGTGCTGACCGCGGATAAAGATCTCCCAGAGTGGCCATTCTTTTGACATGGGTGTGTTCCTTGACTTTGTGGCACTTAAATTTTCTGCTTGTTCGTAAGCTGCTTATTCAGCGGCTACACGTGCAGCGCGTGCATCAACTTTTTCCGCATGCGCAACCAGCGCTTCGCGGAACCATGCACCGTCATCCCAGGCTTTGACGCGTGCGCCGAGACGATCGGCATTGCACGGGCCATTGCCGTTAATGACGTTGAAAAACTCTTCCCAATTTGGCTCGGTAAAGTCGTAACCGCCTTTTTCCTCGTTCCATTTCAGGTTTGGATCCGGCACGGTCAGACCCAGATATTCGGCCTGTGGTACGGTCTGATCGACGAACTTCTGACGCAGCTCGTCATTGGTATTCATCTTGATCTTCCATGCCATAGACTGGACGGAATGGACTGAATCTTTATCCGAGGGGCCAAACATCATCAGCGACGGATACCAGAGACGGTTCAATGCATCCTGCGCCATGCGTTTTTGTTCCGGCGTGCCGGAAGCCATCTTCATCATCACGGCATAGCCCTGACGCTGATGGAAGGATTCTTCCTTACAAATACGGATCATCGCACGGCTATAAGGGCCATAAGATGTACGCTGCAACGGCACTTGGTTCATAATCGCTGCACCGTCAACCAGCCAGCCCACTGCGCCCATATCAGCCCAGTTGAGGGTTGGATAGTTGAATATGGACGAATATTTCATCTTGCCTGCATGCAGGCGCTCCAGCAATTCATCACGCGAAACACCAAGGGTTTCTGCGGCTGAATAGAGATAAAGACCGTGACCGGCTTCATCCTGCACTTTGGCCAGCAAAATGGCTTTGCGTTCCAGTGTTGGTGCGCGGGTGATCCAGTTGCCTTCCGGAAGCTGGCCGACAATTTCACTATGGGCATGCTGGCCGATCTGGCGGATCAGAGTTTTGCGGTAGCCTTCCGGCATCCACTCTTTAGGTTCAATCTTTTCACCGCGGTCAATGCGTTCCTGAAACGCAATTTCCTGCGGGCTCATATCAGTGCGGTCTTTTGCACCTTCAGACGTTACGAGCTGTGCATACATTTTAAGATGTCCTTCCTGCTCACACGCGTTCGATAATGATAGCGATGCCCTGACCAACGCCGATACACATTGTGCATAATGCATAGCGTCCGCCGTTGCGGTGTAATTGATACATGGCAGTTGCAACCAGACGCGCACCCGACATGCCGAGCGGATGACCGATCGCAATCGCGCCGCCGTTCGGGTTCACATGTTCTGCATCATCCGGCAGGCCGAGATCACGAAGAGTAGCCAATGACTGACTGGCAAAAGCCTCATTGAGCTCGATCACATCCATCTGATCAATGGTGAGACCCGCACGCGCCAAAACTTTTTTGGCAGCAGGTGAGGGGCCGATACCCATGATGCGCGGTTCAACACCGGCGGCGACCATGGAGACGATGCGCGCTTTAGGAGTAAGTCCTTGTGCTTTGGCCGCCTCGCTTGAGAGGATTGTTAAGGCGGCTGCACCATCATTAACGCCGGATGCATTACCGGCTGTAACCGTCCGATCAGGGCCATTGATGGCTTTTAGTTTAGCAAGTGTTTCAAAAGTTGTTCCTGGGCGTGGATGCTCGTCTTCGGCCACAATAATCGGATCACCACGACGCGGTGTAATGGTCACCGGTGCAATCTCATCATTGAAAAGACCCGCAGCCTGCGCTTTCGCCCAACGTGCCTGACTGCGTGCTGCAAAAGCATCTTGATCTTCGCGGGAAATATTAAAGTCACCTGCCACATTGTCGGCGGTTTCCGGCATTGTATCAACGCCGAATTTTGCTTTCATGGCCGGATTGACAAAACGCCAGCCGATGGTGGTGTCATAAACCGCATTGCTGCGTGAAAATGCACTGTCGGCTTTCGGCATGACAAACGGCGCGCGCGTCATGCTTTCAACGCCACCGGCAATCACGAAGTCGCAATCACCAGCGCGGATAGCACGTGCTGCCATACCAATCGCATCCATGCCAGAGCCACAAAGGCGGTTGACCGTGGTGCCCGGAACACTGATCGGCAGGCCTGCGAGGAGAGCAGCCATACGCCCGACATTGCGGTTATCTTCGCCAGCTTGGTTGGCGCAGCCGTAAATCAGATCGTCAACGGCTGACCAATTGACCGAAGGATTGCGCTCGATAAGGGCTTTGAGAGGCAGTGCTGCAAGATCATCTGCACGCACGGAAGCCAGCGCTCCGCCATACCGACCAATTGGAGTACGAACTGCATCGCAGATAAAAGCATCTTGCATGAATATTTTCCTTCCTACCCTGAAAGCGGAAGAATCTCCTCATTCATCGACCGCTTGGTCAGATTATAAGGTCATGAAACATTACAATGCAAGTAAATTTTTAGAATTGTTGTAATGTTTTGAATTTCAGAGCTTTTTTATTCGGCAATTAACAATCCCTGATGGCGTGAGCGCGTTTCATCGGTATTTGCTGGCAAAACACCGTCAACGCCTTCACAAAGCGTGGAAATACAGGTTTCTGCTTTCGGGCTCAGTTCCAGATAAAGATTGCGGAACAAATTGCGCGCCGTGTGACCTTGCCAGTCTTGCGGCAAAGCCTTCAGCGGCAGGCGCGGGTCACGCAGCAAAACGCCGCGATACATATGCACCAGAATGAGCCGTGCCATCAGTGCGTTTTCAGACGATAAGTCATCGGCACGCTGATAAAGCGGTTCAAAGCGGGCAATGAGATCACAGTAACGCTGGTGGATTTGGCTCAAATCCCAGAACTGCGCCAGCCAGCCCATGTCATCGGGGTCTTGTGCGCGCAGGATTTGTGCGTTTTCCGGCAAAGTCTGTCCGCGATCAGGGCGGATAAAAATGGCTGATCCCATCCGCCCCATGCGAAGGCGCGCGGCATCGGCATCGCTTAAATCAGGCGCATAAATGACCTGCCAACCTTTAGGCTCCTGATCCGGTTGATAAAGAAGTTTGGCCGCTTGTTCAAACTCGGTGCGCGAAGAGGCGTCAAGACTGTAATAGCTGCGCCGTCCGTTGCGCTCACCTTTGAGACGATTAGCGGTCACCAGCCGTGAAACGGCAGTCCTCACTACTGATTCACTTAAACCCGCACGGTTGCAAATCTCGATTAAAGAGCCGGTCCAAAATACGCCGCCACGCGGTAAAACAATGTCGCCATAAACTGTGACAATAAAAGCTGCTGCCCGCAATTCCTGATCTTTGAGCAGATTTTTAATGGTTTTATCGACGGACATGGATGTTTTACTTTCAATTGAAGCAACAGAAAAACAGCTGCGATGAGATGTTAGCTGATGCAGAGAAAGATGATGTTTTCTTGTAGCTTTCATAAACCAACTATTTAGAGATAGCAAAACTATCAAAAAAGGCGTTTACAAGCTGATGCAAACGCCCTTTAAAATGCTGGTTAACTTAGTAGATGATTATTTCTTTCGGCACGGCATGTCAGCGTCTTCTGCATTGATAGCGGTGCCATCGATGGTTTCAATGCCGTAAAGTAGTTTTGCACGTGCTTCAATGGAAGCCAGTAATGCATTGCCTAAATCAAGGGCACGCTCAGATTGGCGCACACTGTAGTCTGTTAGATATTTGGATGCCAATTCAGGTTTTTCAGCTTGATAAAGAATTTCGGCGGTTGTCTGAATGGTTGCAATATCTTGAATTTGCCCGTCTTCGAAGGCTTCCAGTGCTTGGGTGACTTCCGGCATGAATGTTTCAGGATGGGCGCAGCTATGATACATGATGCGCTTAAACAAACGGCCTGCAAATTGGGTTGCTTCCTGAGACTGATATTCAGCATTTAAGAAGGTGGAACCTGCATCACGGAACAAATATCGATGAATACCATATTCCGGAATAACTTTATTGATCCCGATATGGTAAGGCACAAATGGAGCCGTTACAGAACCGGTAGGCGCAACCCAAAGCAGGTTGAGCTCAGGGCGTGTTGTCTCACGTAACTGTGCCACTTCACCATAGCCGGAGCGTTCGGTTGATACGCGTGGATCGCGCACCATTTTCATCATTTTTTTCAAAGTGACCGGTGCCATGTCGCGTAATTCTTTTTCGACCGTATCAATTGTCCAGTGTTTTTGACCGGTACGCATCGGGCGGTCTTGTTCACTATAAACAGCATGGACATTGAAAGGCTTATCACCGTCACGCTTCCACCAGCCTTGCTCAATGGCGAAATCATAAAAATTAGGCGATGCCAAATAATCATTGCTGTCAGTAATATCGGCCGGAATATCGCCGATATAGCCGGGATAAGAAACGCGGACATCGTCTGGCCCTAAGCGTTCAGCCACCCAAAGCCCTTTGCCACCTGCAAATTGCAGAACTACCCAACCTTCATTTTTGTCAGCAATAAGATGAGAGTTCCCACCGTAAGTGGTGTAGCCATATTTATTGATGAGATCACCAATGATTTCGACGGCTTCACGTGCTGTTTTGGCACGTTCCAATGCAATGCGTGCCAGATCGCTATATTGCGGGCCGGTTTGCGGATTGGGTGTCATCTCGACAAGCTCATCGCGGGAGTTAGACCAGATGTCACGGATTGCAACACCGTGCTCATTCAGGCCTCCATTGGTCAGAGGCGCCGGAAAGCCTTCAAAATCGCTGTAGTTCATGTTGATATATTTGAATGTCTCAGGCGCTTGGGGAATTTCCATCAATTTGCCTGGCATATATGCTTTTTCTGTTGCTCCGACAGAAATGGTTGTTCCTTCTGCATGTTTCTTCGCAGGTACTACAGTTAACCAGTGACCGGATACTTCTTCACCGGTGCCGCCGATAAGTACTGAGCCGTCTTCGGTCAGGTTTTTACCAACATAAAAGCCATAACTGGCCAATGTTGGAGATGACATTGATACGGATACCAATAAATTGAGTGCGATGATTTTGCAGAAATCCGAATTTTTCATTATTTCCTCTTGCGAGTGCATTTCATGTTACATTCGGAGGCCACATCCCCTTTCGTAAGCGCATAATAAATAATGTGCAGAAATGAGCCTCTAACGCCTATAGTGGAGAAATAATTTTTAAGGATCAACCGTGTTTTTGAAATTTTGTTATTAAAAACTGATGTATATAAAATAAAATAATAATATAAAATATTGCATATTGGTTACTTATGATAAGGATAAATTATTGTTAATATACTTCATACTGTAATTTATTATTGATGTTCATCAGATTTGAGCCTGATGATAAAAAAATCAGAAAAATTTATTTATATCAGTTTATATAATACACTAATAAGCTGATGTGAGAGGTAGCTTAAGTGCTGCCTATTTTGGAAAAATTACTTCAAGTGATTATTGAGTTATTTGCTTTGGCATCCATCATTGCGAGCATTCAAGGCTCGTTACTTTTAGGCAAAAGTGCATTTAATGCTTCCTGATTTGTACTGCACAATGAATTTACGTTATTTTCACAGCTAGCTGACTTGTTAACGGAACGGTACCAGATACAAAATGTAGATATAGGTCAACTGCCAGAGCAATTGCTCCAAACGATAGCAAAAGGGTGTTTACGCGGGATAAACTGTCTTTGTGCATAAGGCGCCCTTTTAATTTCAATGGCGCCTTAAAATTAATTTTTTAAATACGCAATTTAACTCCGATCATTTATGTTTTTATAGTTATCATGAAATGAGTTCTGAAAATTTATAATATTGTTTTAAAAGATGTTTGATTTGAAATAAAGTATTTTAATTTATTTTGCTTGGTAAAATCATTGGATTTATTTAGACTCAAGACCTATTAAATGTCTTGCGTTGTGGTGATCTACCGGATTAATTGGTCACATTAGGAGGTGCGCCATGAGTCATCTTAAAGCCCATCGTACCGCAGCCAGCCTGCTAAAAAAGGGGATGTTCCCAGACGTATTGGGCGCACCAAAGGCGGACTGAATTCTAAATTGCATGCTGTATGCGATCGCTATGGCCGCCCACTGGTTATGCTGCTCTCAGAAGGGCAGATGAGTGATTACAATGGCGCGGCCTTGATAATCAATGCTCTTGCGCGCGCAGACACATTGCTAGCGGATAAAGGTTATGATGCAGATTGGTTTCGTGACGCGCTCACTGAGCGTGGCATCAAAGTTTGCATTTCGTCGAAGGCAAATCGTAAAGTGCCAATAGCGCATGACGTTACGCTCTACCGAAAACGCCACAAGATCGAGAATATGTTTGGAAAGCTCAAAGATTGGAGGAGGGTTCACACCCGCTACGACCGATGTGCCCATACATTCATGTCAGTAATTTGCATCGCTGCAATAATCATCTTTTGGATCAATCAATGAGTCTTGAGCCTAGGCTGAGGACTCAATTACCCCATGCGATGAGTGTAGAAACAAGAGCAATTGCGGCGAGATAGTTTATTGCGAGGCGATCATATCTGGTTGCAATGCGTCGCCAGTTTT
>NZ_JBJDRZ020000027.1:0-114334 GCF_044987585.2 Paenochrobactrum sp. BZR 201-1
TCTCCTTGGTGGCTTTTAAAAACAACCACACTATCGCACAAAAGCGGATCAGGAGGCCGTCCACCACATCAAGTCCGTTGAGTGATGCAGCTGATCTTGATCGATTGGATATAGTGCGTCAGAAATTTGCAGCAGTGCCCAATCTGTCAATGCCCGGTATAAAAATATTCGCAGATGGGGTGCTTGAATTTCCGGCACAAAGTGCAGCCTTGCTTAGTCATTATAAAAACTCAGGCAAGCAAGGTGAAATGCTGTTGACGGAGGAGGGATTGAAAGCCCTCGTAGATGCTGCAGATGAAAAAGGGTTATTGGTCCATATTCATGCTTTGGGTGATCGTGCAGTAAAACAATCGCTGGACGCTTTTGAAGTCGCGCGGCAAAAGCGTGATAGCGGTATTGCGCATTCAATTACCCATTTGCAACTGGTTGATCCAAATGATTATCCACGCTTTGCGGTGTTAAATATTATGCCGGTCATGCAATTGCATTGGGCAGAGATGGATAATTATTTGCTCGATTTGGTTAAACCTTTTATCAACGATAGTGATTTTTGGCGGCAATATCCTGCACGGTCGCTGCAAAAAAACGGTGCTGTTATCGCCGGAGCAAGTGATTGGCCAATTTCAACGGCTAATCCGTGGGAGGCTATGCATCATGCCATGACCAGAGAAGGGCCGGATGGTGGTCTTAATAAAGCTGAACGTCTAGATCTCAATACGATGTTGTTAGCCTATACTATTCATGCAGCCAAAGCGGTGGGTATAGAGGATAAAACAGGCAGTCTGGTAAAAGGAAAACAGGCTGATTTTATTATCGTTGACAGGAATATTTTTGACGTCCCACATGATGAAGTTAAAAATACAAAAGTTTTGCAAACATATTTTTTAGGTAAATTAGTATATAATTTGAATTGATTATTTTGGATAAATCAAGGCGAATTTTTACTCGTATTCTGTATGTCTTGGTGTATTCAGGCTAAGAGTCGAGGGGATTAAAAATCGTTAAGAATAATAGTAATTGCGTAATTCATCAGTAGTTACGTTTTGGTGCCTCGTTGAGAGATTGAAATCCTTGTGCTACTTCCGTCTAGGCTAAGATTTTGATTTAAGGAAATTGACAATGAAGCTCTATTATAAAGCTGGTGCCTGCTCTCTAGCGCCACATATCACTTTATGCGAAACCGGGCTGGATTATAAATTAGAAGCTGTTGACCTCAAAGAAAAGAAGACAGAAACAGGTTCTGATTACTTGGCTATTAACCCGCGCGGTGCAGTTCCTGCACTGGAAGTTGCCTCTGGTGTTGTTGTCACGCAAAATGCAGCTATTTTGCAATATATTGGTGAACATTCAGATATCACTGCTTTCAAGCCGGCTTATGGCTCATTAGAACGCGCACGTTTGCAGGAAGCCTTGGGCTTCTGCTCTGATTTGCATAATGCTTTTGGACGTCTTTTCGCACCTCATCTGAGTACAGATGACAAAGCACAGGCGGTAGCCGGTGTTAACCGTCGTATGGCGCAGTTCGAAGCGATGTTAACGGACAATCAGGACTATTGGTTGGGTAGCAATGTGAGCCAAGCTGATATTTATGCGGCCGTTGTTATAAATTGGAAGGGTGTTTTGCAGCTCGATTTGAGTGCATATCCTAAAGCAATTGCGCTTTATGAGCGTGTTTTCGCGCGTCCTGCTGCTCAAAAGGTTTTGAAAGAAGAGGGATTGATATAATATCAGCACGGGCGCAATGTTTCATTGTGCCCGTTTATTATTGTGCTTAAATGTTATCTGATACAAATTTATTGCAGGTTGGTTATGGATGAAAGTATGCAAATTGCTAATTGCAGTCTGTTTGCTGGTTTCAGTGGCTTTTGTCGGCGTTCTTATTCATGATGGTGCTTTACGTGTAGCAGGAGATAAAGGGGGGCTGGATGAAGCCATTCTTGTCTTATTACTCATTATATTCTTGCCACCGGTTGCTATTTTAACCCTTACAAAAATAATCATGGCTCTTAATCGTTACTTTAAACCTTAAAATGGACATGAATGGAAATCGGTCTGTCCTCAGTTGCATAGCATAGGTTTATCTCATGATTTCTATCAGACCGGCCGTTTCTAATGATAGTCAAACATTGCAGAAACTTTTCGAACAGTTGGGTTATCAAACACAGTGTGAGAATATTAGACGACGGTTAAGTGAAAAAACTGCTTATGAAATCATTCTTGTAGCCAGTACTGATGAAGAGATTTGCGGCGTGGTGGTTTTAAACTTTATTACGCCGATGCATGAAGATGGTTGCTGGGGTGTTATTTCTGCTCTTGTTATTGATGAAAACAAGCGTTGTGCAGGCATCGGATATAGATTGCTTGCAAAGGCAGAAGCGGCAGCAAAAGCGAATGGTTGTTCGAAAATAGAACTGGCCAGCAGCATGAAAAGAGAGCGGGCGCATAAATTTTATGAAAGCCACGGCTATGAAGAAAAACGCAAGCGTTACATTAAGCTTTTAATCAGCCCGTAATTACATAAATTATCGCATGAAGTAATCAGATGGCCGATGGCCGAAGTTACGTTTGAAGGCATTGGTAAAAGCGCTCACACTTTGATAACCACAGTCCAACGCTACCGATAAAATAGTTTTGCCTTCTGCAATAGCAGGCAGGGCAGCGAGAAGGCGGGCTTGTTGATGCCATCGCCCGAATGTCATGCCGGTTGCTTGTTCGAAATGGCGCATAAAACTGCGTCTGCTCATTCCAACGGATGAAGCTGCTGTTTCGAGAGGCAGATTAATATCGGGTGTCTGTTGAATTTTTAAACAAAGTGCCTGTAAGCGAGGCTCTGCGGGCATTGGCAAATTGAACGGCTCAGTTGGTAAAAATGTCAATTCTTCCAGCGCGAGATTACTGAGCATTTCGGTAAATTGCGTGAATGACTGGTCATTTAATTCTACTAATCTTAAAATTAGTTCCCGCAGTAAATTAGATACTTCGACTACACCAGCAATATCAGGTAAGCGGCCAGTGGCGTAAGGTCTGATGAAAAGACTGCGAAATTTAACGGCACCATAACTGCGGGTTGTGTGGGAAACCATAGAAGGTATCCAGATTGCACGATTGGGCGGTGCAATCCAGGTGCCACTTGTCGTGGTGACTATCACCACACCTGATTTAGCATAAATCAATTGGCCGTCAGCATGGCTATGCGGGGGGCCTGAAAATGCACTTTCATCTTGGGCAATCGCGTAAACTGAATGTGTATGTGGGAATCGATACTCAATGACCATTTTTGACCCTTTTGATCATTATAATGGCCTTTTCAAGCAAGAATGCCAAGATTGAATATTATAATCTATGTCAGCTATCTTTCATTTTAAGAAAGTTTTCTTTTGGTTTTAAATGTACGCACCATTTTGATTGTTCTGACGAAGCTTGGCGCTTCGAAGGACAGTGCGTGCTTCAGACTTCCTCTTATTCTTCGACTTAGCTGCGATCGTCGGGCCTGACGGCACCCTGCGGTCGTAGTCTGCCGTCTGTTTTACAGTTTGAAGAGACTGGCTCGTGCCAGCATTAGAGGAATTACTTTCGTGTTGTTTAATCCTGATAGCAAATATCGTCCTTTTGTTTCACCTATTTCTTTGCCGGCTCGACAATGGCCTGAGCGCCGTTTGTCGCAAGCGCCCATCTGGGTATCGACGGATTTGCGCGATGGAAATCAGGCACTTGCAGATCCGATGGATGTGGATAAAAAAATGCGGTTTTACCGCATGCTGCTTGAAATTGGCTTCAAGGAAATTGAGGTTGCTTTTCCGTCCGCATCGCAAACGGATTTTAATTTTGTACGGCGATTGATTGAAGAAGATTTGATCCCTGATGATGTGACCATTCAGGTGTTGACGCAGTCACGTGTTGATTTGATTGAACGAACATTTGAATCTTTGCGCGGCGCTAAACAGGCTATTGTCCATCTTTATAATGCGACAGCTCCGCTATTTCGGCGCGTTGTTTTCAAAATGGAGAAACAAGAAATAATTGACTTGGCTGTTAGTGGTGTGACGGCGATGCTTGAACAAAGCAAAAAGCAACCCGATATACGGTGGATATTTGAATATTCGCCTGAGACTTTCTGTTTTACGGAACCGGAATTCGCTTTGGAAATTTGCGAAAGAGTGCTGGATGTCTGGCAGCCGACACCTGAAAATAAAGTTATTTTAAATCTTCCGGCCACAGTGGAAGTCGCAATGCCAAATGTTTATGCTGATCAGATCGAATGGTTTTGTCGACATCTATCCTGTCGCGATAGTGTGATTATCAGCGTACACCCGCATAATGATCGTGGCACAGCGGTTGCCGCTACTGAGCAGGCTTTGCTGGCTGGCGCTGACCGTGTGGAGGGTTGTCTTTTCGGCAATGGCGAGCGCACAGGGAATGTTGACCTTGTTACTCTGGCATTGAATTTTTATACACAAGGGATTGATCCCAAGCTTTATTTTCCAGAAATGCGTTCGGTTGTACGAACCGTTGAATATTGCAATGCATTGCCGGTACATCCGCGGCATCCTTATGCCGGAGAGTTGGTTCATACCGCATTTTCCGGCTCGCATCAGGATGCTATTCGTAAAGGTTTTGCGGCGCATGAAAGCCGCAATGATAGTATTTGGGAAATGCCTTATCTGCCGCTGGACCCTAAAGATATTGGTGAAAGTTATGAAGCGGTCATCCGCGTTAACAGCCAGTCCGGTAAAGGCGGTGTCGCATGGGTGCTTGAACAGGATCGGGGATTGCAATTGCCGCGGCAATTGCAAATTGATTTCAGCCGCCGGGTTCAGGATTATGCTGATGCGACAAGCAAAGAAACCACCGCAGAAATTATCTGGTCTTTGTTTAATGAGCTTTACCATTTAGATCAGAATAAAAGCTTTGAGTTGCTGACTTATAAAGACAGCAGTTTGGGACGTGCCGGCGAGGCACGGATTTTTTCGGGACGGATCATGCATCAAGGTCAGGAAGTGACTATTACGGGACGTGGGAATGGTTTGATATCAAGTGCCGTTTCAGCCTTGCAGGATGCGTTTGACTTAGGGGTGGATGTTATTGATTATCATGAGCATTCGTTGAAAAAAGGAACATTTGCGCAAGCAGCCGCCTATATTGAATGTCGTTTACCCGATGGAAAGAAAGTTTTTGGTGTCGGTATTGATGATGATGTCACAACGGCTTCAGTTCGGGCGGTGTTAAGTGCGGCAGCAAATGCCATCCAATAAAGCTGAGCGCTCTATACTTTAAGCCATAGTCCTGCCTTGAAACGCCCGCACACGATGCAAGCGTTTTGAGGCAGACATGAATATATGGCTTTGTCAAAGATGAAAATCTAAGCTTCTTATTATAATTTTTGATAATGATGAATGACAAGCTGGCGGAGAGAGCGCCCGCCGATTTCTGCAAGCTATTGATATTATTGAAGTAAATTCTTGCATTTTCCCACTTTTACCATACTTTCGTAATTAAAGTTATGGCAAAAGGAATCGGCATGGCAAGAAACAAGCTATCTGAAACTCGTATTAAATCACTGGTTAAACCGGGCATTTACTCGGATGGTGACGGCTTGTTTCTGCGTGTCAGAGCTGGTGGCTCAAAGCAGTGGTTTTTTATTTTCAAACGTCAAGGCCAGCGAACAGAATTAGGCCTTGGCGGATATGGGCAGGGAACCGCACCTGTATCGTTAGCGCTAGCTCGTGAAAAGGCTGATGCAATACGTGAGAGGCTAGCCCGTGGAGATGATTTACATAGCCGAAAAACATTTATTGACGTGATGGATGATGTTTTGGATGTTAAGCAGGCGAGCTTTAAAAATGATAAACATAAAGCTCAATGGGGAATGACGCTGACCAAGTATGCGGAGCCACTGCATAAGTTACCGATCGCCGATATCACTCGTGACCACGTTGTCGAGGTGTTGAAACCTATATGGAAAAAAATACCAGAAACAGCAGACCGCACCAGACAGCGCATAGCTGCTGTTATCGATCACGCTAAAGCCCGTGGGTTATATGTGGGGGATAATCCAGCTGATTGGCGTGGCGGTTTAAAAGAGCTGCTGCCAGCACGAAGTAAACTGAGCAGGGGGCATCATGCTGCGGTGAGCTATAAGGATTTGCCAGCCGTGATTGCTAATTTGCGAATGTCTAATGCTGTTTCCGCAAGTGCAGTGGAATTCGTTGCTTTAACGGCTGCGCGATCTGGTGAGGCACGAAATGCGACATGGGGCGAAATCGACTTCTCCGAAAAGCTTTGGATAGTGCCAGCGGAGAGAATGAAGGCATCGCGCCCGCATGAGGTGCCACTCTGTGATCGTGCGATTGAAATCCTGATGGATCGTAAAGAAAAGGCTACGGGTGAGCTGATCTTTGAAGGGGAAAGGGGGGCTAAGCCAATCTCCGACACCGCAATGACTAAGGTATTTCGTTCTGCAGGAGCTGGTGAAGCTACTTTGCACGGATTGCGAAGTAGCTTTCGCGATTGGGCAGGGGATGAAACCAGCTATCCTCGTGACGTGGCCGAAGCTGCACTTGCTCACGTGATCAGAGATAAAACGGAAGCAGCCTACCGGCGTGGAACGGCATTGGCAAAAAGACGCGAAATGATGGATGAGTGGGCTAATTACCTTGAGAATTTTTCTGTCTGATGCCGGTTGGAACATATTCCTTTGGTGGTATTTCAGTGAATTCAACCCCGCGCTCTGTAAACTCGATACCAGCAGCGTTTAGTTCGGACATGATGATGTAAAGCGAGGACTCGTGCGGTTGTCTTTTATTCGCTTCCAGATCGGCGATTGTTGAACGACTCACCATGCATCCGTCCGCCAGATAAGATTGAGACCAATTTAGTAGGGAGCGAGCAGCTCGGACTTGCGCTGATAGAAGGGAAAATTCGGTCATTCAGATAACTATCCGACATTTTGCTTGATTTTAATGGTTTTGTATCATATAAATCAAAAAGCGAGTCGGAAAGCAACAAATTTGAAAATAAAGAAATTATTTTCATTATTATAGTTGCGCAATTGCGCTCTCAAATGTCTATCTAATTGTTGTCGTCACCACCGGCACAAAACACACAAGAGGAAAAAATGAAATCAGATAATGATAATACCCCGCGCCTGATGTCCGCAAAAGAGGCATCCACAGCAACCACGATGTCCCGTGTTCTGCTTTCCATGATGGCAAAAGAGGGAAAGTTCCCACAGCCGGTCCAGATAGGCGTTAAGCGACAGGCTTACGTTAGATCCGAAGTTAATGCGTGGATTGACCAGCGCATCGCTTCTCGAGCCGCCTAACCAATCCCCCAACTCTATTTCACAAACGCGCAGTCGTGTGCCACGGTTCTGGCCGTACAAACCAGATCACCACCATAAACTTGAGGAGAATAAAATTGAATCCACGTCGTATTGAATTCTTGAAGGATAAAGCCCTCGTTCTTGCAATCGGGGAAATCCAAAATCGTAAATCAGACCACAAACCTGTCGGCGATATGCTTGGTATGATTGATGTTTTGAAGTCTGAAGTGCGTGCTGAATATCTGGCCTTGCTAGTTTTTGAAATCGAGCAATCCACAGGTGTGACCGTCGATATGTTCCCAGATTGGGAAGATCGTGATGACCACACGGATGCTGAGATCGACTATGGTGCGCGTCATGACACAGCCCTGCAAGAGTTTCGTGCCTCATACATCCGCTGCAAGGAGTTATCAGAAAATGGCGCTTTGAACGGATCGAACATTATAGATTTCGCATCGCACAAACGCCGCCGCGAGCTCGCAGCCTAAAATCTTCCACACCACCACAAACACACCTTGCGCAACTGGCGCCATGATGGCGCTCGCGCTTTTTTCACCACAACACTAGAGGAGAAATCCATGACTTTTACTAATGCAGAAAAATCCGCAGAATTTGCAAAATTCCTAATTGAGGAATACCGCGACATGAGTCGCGAAGAGCAGATCTCTGCCATCCGTGAGCGATTTCCAGATATTCAAGAAAATGAGTTTATGCGCGCCTTTGCGATAGCGGAAGAAATTGCTGTTGCTGATGCCGAGTCGTCTGTTGAGTTGCTAAAGACCAATAAGCCGCTTCCGCCATTTCATGATGATTTTCAGTGCTGCGTGATTTCTGTTTCATATGATTTTACAACAAAATTAGGAACGGCAGTTCTGCATGAAGGGCATTGTGCGGACATGGTGGGATCTATTCGTTTTTTCCACAATCTCGATGAGACTGTGGAGCGGATTGTAACCATAGGCGGTGGAGCACGCGACACGCTTTACTTGAAGCAAGATGGTGAGTGGCGTGCTCTTTTTGGTAAGGCGGCCTGACCACCATGAAAATTTTGCAAATACGGCCTGTCCCGAAAGGGGCAGGTAATACAGTCGCACGTTTTGATGTCGAGTTAGAAAATGGCGTCAAGCTGTTCAGATTACAGCTTGTAAAAACTCGTAATGGCACCCGTGTTTATGGTCCGAAGGATGATGTCAGCCACGCTTACTCATTGCCAATAGAATTGGCAGATCAACTTGCAATTCTCGCACAAAAATCAATGGGGGCAGTGGCCAATGTACGATACTAAAACAGCTGCCCAAGCTCTCCGTGGTGATGTGCATAGCCGCAACCGCATTCTCTGTCCTGGGCCTGGGCATAGCCGACATGACCGATCTTTATTAGTCACATTCACTAACGATGGTTTTGTCGTTCACTCATTCGCTGGTGATGATTTCCGTGAATGTCGTGATCATGTAAAAGCAGTCCTTGGGTTGTCAAATGAAAAGACCTTAGTTTTTCATGAGAATGCGCAGGCACTAGATGTCGAGCGGTTGCGCAGGCAGCGCGACGCTCTTTCAATATGGCAGCGATCTACCCCTATCGTTAGCACCCTTGCAGAAACTTATCTCATAAATCGCAATCTATCATATGGCGGGGATGCCCTGCGGTTTTGGCAAGGTGGCAGAGCAATGGTCGGATTGATTACCGACGTGCTTACCAATGAACCGATTGGTATCCATCGGACATATTTGAACGCAGACGGCAGTAAGAGTGCAAAGAAAATGCTCGGTACTGCAAAGGGCGGTGTGGTTCGGCTTTCTGGTGATGATGAAGTGACTGCCGGTCTTTCAATCGCTGAAGGCATAGAATCCGCATTGGGCGCCATGAAGTTTGGAGCTGCCCCTATATGGGCATGTCTTTCAGCCGGCAACATTGCGTCATTTCCGGTTTTGGATGGCATCGAAGCTCTGACAATTTATGCAGACAATGATCAGTCAGGAACGGGGCAGTCTGCAGCGTACAGATGCGCTGAGCGTTGGCACAAATCTGGTCGAGAAGTGACCGTTACAAAATCAAAAACAGTCGGTGAAGACATCGCGGATATTGCAGAGAGAGTTGCGTAATGGTGGCTATACCGAATACTAAAACGGTCGTGTTTGAGCCGGGGGAGACTGCTCCGGAACTAGAGGCGGCGAATGATAATAAACGAGGTCAACTTATCTTCATGGGTGAGGATAAGCCAATTGTACCAACTCCTGAACTAGTTCGAGAAACATTACCTCGTACAGGCGTGGGTTTTTTTGGCGGGCAGTCTGGGGCGTTTAAAACGTTTTTCTCCATTCATGCTGCTACTTGTTTTATGACGGGTGAACCTCTGGCTGGTAGGGAAATTGAGCGGATTGGTGGTGTTGTTTATCTTGCAGCGGAAGGGCAAGGGACCATAGAAGGACGCTTAAAAGCGCGGAGAAGTAAGTTGGCATCTCCAAGTGAATTGCTGCCATTTTATCGATTGGATGAAATGGGGCCTCTAATGGGGAAAGCCGCTTTTGATGCACTTGAAGAGCGGTTGATTGAAGCCGATCAGTCGTTCAAGAATAGATTTGATGTCGATTTGGTCGCTCTCTTTATCGACACGGTTACGGCGGCTGGAATGATTGCAGAGGATAAGGAAAATGACCCCGGCGCATGGCAAAAAGTCTTTGACAGATTGCAGCCAATAGCTCGTCGGCTGGGTATACTGATTATCTTAATTCATCATGCTGGCAAGAATGCCTCCGCCGGATTGCGTGGATCGTCGAATGCTCGTGCTGGTGCAGATTTTTCATTAATATTAGCATGTGAGCGGGACGAAATCACCGGCTTAACAAAAGACCACTTCCTTCACCTATCTAAGAGCCGTGAAGGAGCAGAGGGTCCCATAGCGGCCATCCATAAAGAAGAGGTTGTCATTGCTCATAGGGATGATGGGTCGCCTATTACGACGCTGGTTCTTAATTTTGATACAGGAAATAAAGCGCCAGAAAAAAAGGCCCGCCCCAATAAAACCGATGGCCCCTTCCGTGAAGCGTTACTAGTGGCTCTGATTGAATTTGGACAAGATGTGCATATTCACGGTGACGCTAGTGCACCCAAGGTCCGAGCTGTAACCAAAGCTGACCTTCGAACTGAATTCGACCGCCGATACATTTCTACTCACGATGACCCTGCTAAGCGAGCTGATTTAATCAGGCAGCAAATGACGCGCGCCATTCGCCGCGGCGTTGAAAATCGTCTCTGTTGTGCCGGCCATTGGTCAGGGCAAGAATGGGTTTGGCTCTTAGATAAATCGGCGGAATATTCGGAATTAACTGGAAAATTCCAGATAATTCAAGATGAGCCATAAGCCATCTAATAGCGGTAAATAAGGGATACCCAACATTAAAGTGGGTACCCATTTCCGCAAGGATGGAGACCGGACGGACAGGACTTATTACTATAGGGAGTCCTGTCCGAGAGTCCGATCAATTTTCAATATCACATACCACCACCACACCACACTGAGGAGAAACTAATGCCATTTATTACGGACATCTCATGGCGGCCATCAACATACAGGGCCGCACACCGTGCATGGTCGCTGAACAGCACTGAAACCGACGGCGCTATGATGCCGAAACAACGCCAGTCAAAACGCAAGCTTACAGCAGATCAGGTAAAGCGCTTTGCTCCGTTGCGAATGTTTCTGAGCGGCGTGCCTGCATCAGCGCTGACGTCGAATTGGAATATCATCCCTGATAATGACAATCGCACTGAAACTGATAGCGACGACGAAGATCATAATCCGATATCCGACTGGAAGCCGGAACGCAGCCACGATATAATCCCGTCAATAGGCGCCATAGAGAGCGCTATTGCTGATATTGAGGTTTGCCACAGGAAAGAACCTTCAATGCTTTCTGGTGGTCGCCTTGAGGCAATGCGCCCATATCGCAATGAAGAAGCTATTATTATCGGTGGCGACTTTGAACGCAACCAGCATGGCCAGATCGTTCGGATTGGCAATTTACAATTTGCTGGTGAAGATGAATATGGGATCAATCCAACTGAGTGGGTGGAGTGTGTCGGCGACGCTGGTGCCGTAATGTTTAAACGGCTACGCATGCGAACTGGTGCAATGATGCATTCCAAGGAGAGACGTGACGATATTAAGGAAACTACCGATGCGGAAGCATTGAAGGCGAGTAACGATTACTATCTTAACTTCGTTCTGCCATCGCCGAAGCGCGGCAAAGTTAAGCCGAAGGTTGCTAAACGTCCCCGCTGCGATATGTCTAATCCGCCATTGCCGCCGACGTCGCTGTCATTTGAAGAAGCTCGGGCGTGGGCTGGATTGCCATATATGAAAAAGGATAGTCAGGCAGCACTGCCAGCAGCTCCCAAGCATCTGGCCGACCTTTTTATCGGTTGCAAAAAATCAGATTGTCACGGTGGCAGCCAAGCATGGGCGGACATTTCAACTGCACTGGTAGGAAAAGAGCAATGGACTGCAGCGATGTCGCAGTTAACGAAAACTGACATCGTGTCGCTTAATGCTGTCCGCGATGCTCAGACATACGCAGATATCGGTAAAGCTCATGGCCATACCGGATCGTACGCTGAGAAGGCCGGAAAACGGCTCTTGATGGCTGCGAATGACAATTTAGGAGAAATAATAAAGAAAGTTGCAGTGTAAATGTCGGGGAATGCGGATTGAAGCCGATATGAGTATGAGGGGTTGAAAACACAGCCCCGTCTTTAGCAGGGTGGAGAAGTAGTATCTCATATGGTTCATACCCATAAGATCGCAGGTGCAATTCCTGCCTCTGCAACCAGTTTTTAGAGCCGTCCTATGGTGGACGGCTTTTCTATTCCTGCGCGCTTTGATTAGCGGCGCGGATTGTTGTGGCTCTAGCATGTTACGGTCTCCTCCCGTGTGGTCATGCTAGGGCCGCTTGCATTTTTATTTAACGCGAAATCTTTTACCTGCCTGATCGGCGGAAAGGGGACTAAATGAAATTATCTAAAGTCACCGCCGTTGTGGCGGAAGAATTAAAGCAGCCTTTTGGACGTATCATTATGGTCAGCCGTAAGCTTCAAGAAATTGGAGCAATCCCCATCGGCAATGGCGGCAGACACTCGCCAGATGTAACATACGAGCACGCCGCTTTGTTGCTTGTTGCTTTACTCATTGACCGTGCATCACATCAAGCAGCTCGTCTCGCCGTTGAAATTTGCTCTTACACGCATGCCGACGATACCGGACATGCGACGGCTGGTCATTACATTGCACAATTACTGAAAGGTGCGGATCTTTCGCATAGTGCCAACAGCCAACTTGCTTTTAAGGCTAGTGTTATCGTTCACGGCGGTGCAGAGGATGCGATTGTTGTACGGCACAGCTGCACAGATACGCCCTTGGAACTGGCATTTACCGCTGATGGTAGGACCTATGAGCCGGAATTAGCTGAGACGGTTGTTTCGGCGTTTACGCTTCCCGGTGTTGTGTTGCATCGAATTGGCCGGGCTTTGAAGTTGGAATAACTTCTAGGGTCATGATGACCTGACTTGCTGCCGCACTGATCCCTCAGTGCAGGGCTTGGAACTACATTGCCGACACATTGTCGGATTTGAAATGAGCCGTGAGTACCTTCTATGGAATTGTTGCAGCAAGAACATAGCAACCTCACTCGACAACACGATAACGGCTGGCTGCATTTATCAGACCATTATTGTGGAGCAACGAATAGTCGAGCCGGATCCCTATATTCGGAGCAAAGCCGAAACCCATAATGCGACGGGCATCGTAGGCAATAGGGACAATTACAAATTGAGAAGCGATGCCCGTTGGTACGCGAACGCTGAAAGATATGGATGGCTTCTCAATATAAGCGAAAAAACTAAAGGTGGTTTTTTAGCCAATTGCTACCATTGTCGTTGAACCCGGACCAAGCGCCTTCACCAGTTAGCTTGGCAACAAGAAGTTCGTCATTGTCATCTAAAAATTGCTTAAGGTCGTCTCTTATGTCTTTTGCTGTTTTGTCTGTAACCACGATGAATGTTGAATCAAGATGACACCAATAAGTCGGATATTTTTCTTTAATGTGGTCACGCAATTTCTTGTTCTTTGAGGTGTAGTTGTCGCCTTCTTTATTTAGGTCGTAGCCGATAAAGTAACTCATTATGTCCTCATTTTATTAGAATATATAATCGAGCAGATTCTTTTATTTTAATCAATGTATAGGTTTAAAGTTATTGGTTTTACTTAAAATTAGAAGATTTATATATATGAATTAAACTATATATAATATTTTCAATGTTAGTGTTGCTGTCTTAGAAATTTGGTTGTCAATGAGCAAAGACCACCGCAGCGCAGAAGCAGCTGCCTATCGTAAGCATTATAAAACTGCCCGATGGCGTCGTATTCGTGATGGTCAGTTATCAAAGCAACCGTTGTGTGAATGGTGCCTAATCTCCGAAATCATTGAACCTGCCACAGTCGTTCACCACGGCGATGGTGGTCACAAAGGAGATGATCACAAGTTCTGGAACGGCCCATTCATCTCACTCTGCAAGTCATGCCACGATAGTCATGGCAAGCGCGAAGACCTAGGACAGATGGTCATCAGATTCGACGCTCAAGGCTGGCCGCTCTGACCAGACCCCCTGGGGGGGTATCATCGAACCGTCGAAGGTGGTCGGTCGTGGGACCGTAAGTGGGCAAGAACGCACACGTTTTCAATTCAAAAGTTGAGGGTAAGTAAAATGGCTCGGCCTAGAACACCGAAGGCCAAGGCTGCGGTTACGGGCCAGGCTGTTAAACAAAAAACTAAATTTGACGGGCGAAAAGAACCAAAGGTTGACGCACCAGTTGGTGACCCGCCTGAATGGTTGGTTGATAATGATCTTTCCAAGGCTCGTACCGCATGGATGACTTTCACAAAAGAAATCCCCTGGTTGAATGAAACGCATCGTAGCTTTTTGGAAATTGCTGCAAATATCCGAGGTCGTTTGATGACAGGTCAGGAGGTCGGCGTGCAAGCACTTAACCTTTTGCGCCAGTGCCTCGGGCAAATGGGCGCCACGCCGGCGGATGCCACTAAGGTTTCGTTCCCAGATGGTGAAGAAGAGAAGGACGATCTCGTTGATTAAAACTCCGGCACTTGACCGTGTGAGTGCATATGCGCGTGCGGTTCTTGATGGTGTTGAAGTTGCGGGACCACATGTGCGTAATGCATGTCAGCGGCATTTTGATGATTTAGCCCAAGCCGCTGATCGCGGTTACTTTTGGGATGATGCAAAGGCTCATCGCGTTATGCGCTTCTTTGAGGAGCGCCTAAAGCTTAATGATGGCCAGTTTGACGGTAAGCCCTTTAGACTGCATGCATCCCAAGCATTTAAACTTGGTTCGTTATTCGGCTGGGTTAATGCTGATGGTAAGCGCCGTTTTCGTCGTGCTTACATAGAAGAAGGCAAGGGCAACGGTAAATCGCCATTTGCTGGTGGACTTGGTCTTTATGGCCTGATGGCTGATGGTGAGGCTGGTGCGCAAATTTATGCTGCAGCAGCCAAGAAAGAGCAGGCACAAATCCTGTTTCAGGATGCAGTTAAGATGGCCCGTGCAGCTCCTAAGTTATCAGGGCGCCTGTCATTCAGCGGCGGTATAGGGCGAGAGTTCAATGTCGCTTTTTTGGAAAAGAAGGCATTCTTTCGTCCCATTTCCAAAGATGCTGGCAAGACTGGCTCGGGTCCACGTCCACACTTCGCACTTCTAGATGAGGTGCATGAGCATCCAGACCGTTCAGTTGGTGAAATGCTCGAGCGTGGCTTTAAGTTTCGTCAGCAGCCGTTGTTGTTTATGATCACTAATAGCGGCAGCGATAGGAACTCTTTCTGCTGGGAAGAGCATGAACATGCTGTTCGTGTCGCTGCGGGCACACAAACACCTGACGATGATTTCACTTATATCGGCGAGGTGCTGGATGATACTACTTTTAGCTATGTGTGTGCCTTGGATAAGACAGACGATCCGCTCGAAGATCCGACGTGCTGGAAAAAAGCCAATCCGCTTTTAGGTGTTATTTTAACTAATGACTATCTTGCGGGTGTTGTCTCGCAGGCCAAACAAATACCAGGCAAGTTGAACGGAATTTTGCGGCTTCATTTCTGCGTCTGGACATCGGCGGATAAGGCGTGGATGCCGCGCGAGACCGTGGACAGCGTAATGGATGATTTCAATCCGCTGGAAGAGCACGCTGGCAAAAAGCTTTTCTTGTCAGTGGATTTATCTGCATCACGTGACATGACAGCATTGGCATGCGCGGTGCAGACCGGCTCCAAAGCTATGGAGCGGGAGGACGGCACGACTGTTGAGTTGCCGACCTTTGACGCGTGGATTGAAGCGTGGACGCCTGCTGACACTCTTAAAGCGCGAGCATTGGCAGATAAAATGCCTTACGATGTTTGGGTGGATCAGGGTTTCTTGAACGCGTCGCCAGGCAGCCGCATTCGTTACGATTTCGTAGCAGCTCGTGTTGCTCAGCTCGCGCAAGATTTTGAGATCGCCGGCATAGCATATGACCGCTATGCTTATGATAAATTCCGCGAGGAACTTGATGCGATTGGCGTTGAAGTGGAGCACATACCGCATCCGCAGGGCGGGAAGCGGCGGTCAAAAGCCAGTGATCAGAAAATAGAAGCTGCAAAAGCGGCAGGGTTGCCAGAGCCTCAAGGTTTATGGATGCCTGGATCTGTTACTGAGTTGGAAAATGCCATCATTGATGGTCGAGTTCGCATCAGACGTAATCCGGTGCTGATGACCGCTTTGATGGGCGCTACATTCGACCGTGATCCACTCGATAACAGGTGGTTTGTTAAGACAAAAGCATCCGTTCGCATTGATACGGCTGTGGCACTTGCAATGGTCACGGGCTTTGCCACTGACACGCCGATAGAAGCGCCGAAGCGCGAGTATCAAATGCTGATAATCGGTTAATCCAATCAAGGAAAATCAATGAATAGAGCTTATTCGGTCCTGAATATCAGGGCCGTTAATGAGGACGAGCGCGTCATTGAGGGTATTGCCTCAACGCCTACGGCTGACAGAATGGGTGATGTTGTTGAGCCTTTAGGGGCTAAATTTGCACTGCCTATGCCTCTTTTATGGCAACACAATGCTAATCAGCCTGTTGGTCATGTCGAATTCGCAGAGCCTACAGAGAAGGGCATCCCCTTTAAGGCTCGTGTTGTCAAAGTCGATGAGCCGGGCACGCTGAAAGACCGAACTGACGAAGCATGGCAAAGCGTCAAGCTTGGTCTTGTGAGTGCTGTTTCTATTGGCTTCAGGTCGCTCAGCTACGAAATAATGAAGGAAGGCGGTTTACGGTTCAAAGAGTGGGAATGGCTAGAGCTTTCCCTGGTGACCGTACCGGCTAATGCCGACGCGACCATTACCACAATTAAATCCATCGACGCACAACAGCGAGCCGCGTCTGGCAATTCTGCTGTTGATGTCGTGCGACCTTCCAAGACCGGCGTTGCGGTCAAATCCATCCCTATTACTCCGGCAAGGAATTATACAATGAACATTCAAGAACAAATCAAAGCTTTCGAAGCTACCCGCACACAGAAATCCGCTGCAATGACTGCACTGATGCAGAAGGCCGCTGATGATGGCGTAACCCTCGATGCTGATCAGTCGGCGGAATACGACGGCCTTCTGGCTGAAGTAAAGTCCATTGACGAGCATCTTGTTCGCCTGAAGGATCTGGAAAAGACTAGTGTTGCCAACGCTACAGATGTGACCGGTGTAAAAACGGTAGAAGGCGCTAGTAATGCCCGTGGCGCAGTGCCAGCAAGCGTCAAAAAAGAACTGCCGAAAGGCACAGCTTTTACACGCTATGCAATCGCCTTGGCTCGCTCTAAGGGTAATGTGATGCAGGCAGCAGAGATTGCTAAGGATTGGGGTGATACTCCAGAGGTTGAGACTGTACTTCGTGCTGCAGTTTCAGCGGGCACCACTACAGATGCCGCATGGGCAAAACCTCTTGTTGAATATCAGAATATGTCCAGCGAGTTCGTTGACCTATTGCGTCCGCAAACGATCATTGGTCGTATTCCTGGCCTTCGAAATGTGCCGTTCAACATCAACATCCCGCGTCAGACAGCAGGTTCCTCGGCTCAGTGGGTAGGAGAAGGCAAACCAAAGCCTGTAAGCTCTCTTGCATTCGATAACATCAAATTAGGTCATGCTAAGCTGGCCGGTATTGTTGTTTTGACTGATGAGCTGGTTAAATTCTCAAACCCTTCAGCGGAAGCTCTTGTGCGTCAGGATTTGATCAACACAATCGTCCAGACCATGGATAAGGATTTTGTTGATCCTGCTAAAGCGGCAGGAGCGGGAGGTGTTTCGCCTGCATCCATCACAAATGGCGTAACGCCGGTGACTGCGAGTGGTAAAACTGCGGATGATGTCCGTGCCGATGTAAAGGCACTCTTCGGTAAGTTTTTGTCAGTCAATATGTCGCTATCTGGTGCTGTATGGATCATGACAGAGACACAGGCGCTTGGTCTGGCTCTACTGTTAAATCCTCTTGGTCAGCCTGAATTCAATGGTCTGTCAATTAACGGTAACAGTGGTGGTACGTTCTTTGGTCTGCCTGTTGTGCTGTCTGAGAATATTCCGGCGAATGCTGGTTCTGGTGACCCTCTTGAGGGTGCTGGTTCACGCATTATTCTTGCAAAGGCGACCGAAATTCTATTGGCGGATGATGGTCAGGTCATGCTTGACGCATCCCGTGAAGCATCGCTTGAAATGGACAGCGCACCGAGCGGCAACGGCTCCTCGTTGATTAGCCTCTGGCAGCATAACATGGTTGGCATCCGCGCTGAGCGTTTCATCAACTGGGCAAAACGTCGTGATGGCGTTGTGCAGTTCATCGATAGCGCGAATTATGGCGGTTAAATGATTGGGGAGCTTCGGCTCCCCTCTCTTTTATAGGAGCGATGCATGAAACTTATTGCAATTAAGCCACTCCGATATGCCGGAATGTCATTGCTACCAGACGAAGAATTTGAAGCATCAGCAAAAGATGCGCGCTTGTTAAAAGCTATTGGTAAGGCTGCTGATGCACCCGAACCAGCCGCGACAATTGAGCCAAAGAAACAAATTGTTCGCAAACAACGGGCAAAAACTGGAGAATAGAATGAACTTTTTCGGTTTGTCGATTACGCGGCAGAAATCAGCCGGCCTCTCGCCCGTCGATAACCGAGGCGGTTTATGGGGCGTGATCCGTGAGCCTTTTACTGGTGCTTGGCAGCGTAATATGGAAGTCACTACTGATACAGCAGTGACAAATCCTACCTTGTTTAGATGCTTGTCGTTGATTGCTTCTGATATTGCGAAAATGCGTATTCGTTATGTCGTTGAAGATAATGACAAGATATGGACAGAAGTCGAACACACTGAGATTACCAAAGTGTTGCGCAGCCCTAATCGGTATCAAAACAGGATTCAGTTTTTCGAAAGCTGGATGATGTCCAAACTTGCTCATGGCAATACCTATGTCTTGAAGCAACGTTCTTCCGACGGCAAAATTGCTGCTCTTTATATCCTTGACCCTAATCGTGTGAAGGTTCTTATTTCCACTGATGGATCCGTCTATTATCAGCTGCAACGCGATGATTTAGCCTCACAGCACGCTGACAGTGTGACCGTTCCAGCATCTGAAATTATACACGATCGATGGAATACAATTTTCCATCCTATGGTCGGATTATCGCCTATTATGGCGGGTGGATTAGCGGCTGCTCAAGGTTTGAGCATTCAGCGAAATTCAGCAAGATTTTTCAATAACGGGTCAATGCCTGGTGGTATTTTATCCGCACCTGGTGCAATCGACCCAGAGAACGCCAAGCGTCTCAAAGATTTTTGGGATCAGAATTATACAGGTGACAATGCCGGAAAAATTGCCGTTCTTGGCGATGGCCTGAGTTATTCACCATTAGCTATGAACGCGATGGATTCTCAATTGATTGAGCAGTTGAAATGGTCTGCTGAAACGATCTGTTCGGTTATGGGCGTACCACCGCATAAGGTCGGAGTTGGACAAGCGCCATCACTCAATAACGTCGAAGCACTTGATCAGCAGTATTATTCACAGTGCGTGCAGATCCATATTGAGAGCATCGAAACGTGCCTTGATGACGGGTTTGCATGTGAGGTTGGCACGGGTACTGAATTTGATCTTTCTGATCTTTTTCGCATGGATAGTGCGACGCTCGTTAAAACCGAAGCCGATGCGGTCAAAGCAGGTATGAAAACAATTAACGAGAGTAGGCAAGTTTTGAACCTAGCACCGGTCGCAGGTGGAGATACTCCGTACTTGCAGCAACAGTATTACAGCTTAGCCGCACTTGATAAGCGCGACCAGCAGGACGATCCATTCTCAACGGGTAAATCCGACAAACCGGCGGAAGGGCTGCCACCACCACAAGAAGACCAGACAGAAAAGCTCATTGCGGCTTTCACAACAAAAGCCGCCGAGGTGCTGAAATGATTGATGCAACAAAACTAGCTGAAGCTGTTCTTGGCACTTTGAAAGGCTACGTTGATGCAGCTTGTGGTAAGCTTAACGAGCGCCTAGTCGCTGTCGAAGCCCGTGAAATGCGCGATGGTCGTGACGGCTTGCCAGGTGTACCAGGGCGTGACGGTAAAGATGGTCGTGACGGCGATAAAGGTCATGACGGTGCCGATGGCCTTGGCTTTGATGATCTGTCAATTGATTACGACGGTGAGAGGTCAATCACTTTGCGATTTGTTCAAGGTGAACGCATCAAAGAATTTCCTTTAATGCTGCCCATCCCGCTCGACCGAGGGCAATATAAGTCCGGCGCTGATTATGTTCGCGGCGATGCTGCCACATATGGCGGTTCTCTTTGGATTGCTCAAAAAGCGACTGGCGATAAGCCTGGTACGTCTGATGCATGGCGTTTAGCCGTTAAGTGCGGTCGTGATGGTAAAAATGGCAAAGACGGAGAGCGTGGCGAACGAGGCTTTGAAGGTCGGCCAGGTAAAGACCTGACACAACTTGGTCTGGATGGTGAGAAATGGTAAAACTCGTCACATTGGAAGCGGCAAAACACCGTCAGCGCATTTTCCATGATGATGATGACGCTGACCTCGAAACAATGATCGAGCAGGCTTCTGATATAATTCTCAATTATATCAACCGACCTGAAACTGAATGGACAGACCAAACCGCGCCGCCTCTGATACAGGCGGCGATTTTGTATCAGGTAGGTTTGATGTGGGCTGACCGCGGTGACACTGAGCCGATTTATACGGCTGCGGATGGTTATCTTGACCGGCGCATTACTTCCATTCTCCACCGATATCGTAAACCAATCATGGCATGAGGCAAGATATGGCTTGGGTTAAATTCAAAACTGATTTTGAATATCGGCAACCGTCACACTCGATTGATTACAAGGCAGGGTGGTCTGGATCTGTCCGTGAGCAATGCGCAGCAGCAGCCGTCGCAGCTGGGGCAGCGGATCGTATCAAGACACCTAATAAAGGCGAGGTAGTGGCTGCTGATGAAGCGCTCACGTAGCACCACGGGAACACTTAATCATCGTGTCACGTTTATGAAACGTGAAGAAATAGACGATGGTTTTGGCGGAACACGTGGCGATTGGGTTGACCAGTTCACAGTGGCCGCACGATTAAAACCGCGCATGGGGTCGGAAACGGTTATTGCTTCACGACTACAAGGCGTGCAGCCCTACACAATCACAGTGCATTCTTCCAATCAAACGCGTCAGATTACACCGGCATGGCAGGCTAAAAACACGCACACTGGTGAAGCCTACGACATCAAGTCAATCATAAACCCTGATGAGCGAAACCAATATCTTGAAATGTTGGCCGTCTATGATGGAAAAAATTGATGGTGCTTAAGACGAAAATCATGGGGCGCGAGGCTTTAACTAAGCGACTCCGTGAGTTGGCTCCGAAGGCTATTGAGGCGATGGACAAAACGAAAATGGAAGTCGCCCAAGAAGCTGCGGCAGCTATTGCGGCTCGCGCTCCAAAGTCGCCAGATGGTGGTGATTATGCCGCCAGCATTAAGGCTGAATTTCAAAGCGATCATGCAGACAAGGTAGTCTTTGGTGGTCGAAAATCAAAAGACCCAACAGCTGTCGGGATTTATGGTAACTACATCTGGCGGTTCTTGGAGTTTGGTACGAAGGCATCACTTGGAACAGCACCGCGGCGAGATCGGCGTTATAAAAAGCGTGAGGTCATGACGCAGGGTAAAGGTCCGCATGCTGCTACACCTGCACAGCCACATGTGTTTCCCGTCTGGCGTGGAATGCGGAAAAAGGCTCTCAGCCAGATCAGGCGTGCCCTGAATAAGGGTGTCCGCGAAGCCATGGGTAAAAAGTAAATGGCATCAGCAAGTTTAGAATTGCAGGGTGCTATTGTAATGGCACTTAAATCCAGCCCCGTTGTGACTGCCTTGGTAGATCAAAAGATTTATGACATGGCACCGGCAGATGCACAAACGCCATATGTCGTCATGGGTGATTTTGACGAACACCGAACTGATGCCACATGTTTAAAAGCCCGTAGGATTTACGCAACGCTGCATGTGTGGTCAGCGGCAGCTGGTTTTATGGAAGTTCGGCAAGTTGCTGAGGCTGTTGCTGAAACATTGCATCATGCTCCACTCGTCTTGACCTCAAATCGTCTGGTCAGTCTCGACCATTCTAAAACACGCGTGATGCGTGACCTTGATGGCATCCATTCCCATGCCGTCATTGAATTAGTGGCTTACACCGAAAAAGCCTGACCACCTTTCACAATCAGTAACTAACGGCCTGCCATTCGGTGGGTTTTTTTATTTTAGGATTATCAAATGTCAGATCAACAGACAGGTCGCCTGCTGCTTATTCAAATTGGCAACGGTGAAACACCAGAAGAATTCAAAAATCTTTGCGGGTTGAATACACGTTCATTTAATATGTCTGCCAATGAAGTCGATACTACTATGGTCGATTGCGAGAACCCAGATGCGACTCCGCAGAAGACTTCGATGCCCGGCATTAAGAACCGCACATTTACAGGCTCTGGCAAATTTGTTGCGGGTGCTGACACGGCGAAGTTCCGCGGTTACGTAAATGATGCGGTGCCATTTAATGCGAAAGTGATTGTGCCAGGCTGGGGTAGCTTCACCGGTTCGTGGTTTGTATCGGATTTTGAACTGTCCGGTGAAATGGAAGGCAATATGGATTTCTCAGCTACCTTTATGGCAGCCGGCCCTCTTGCTTTCGTGGCGGAGTAATCCTCATGAAACTGCCAGTTAACGGTGAGCGTGGTGAAGTTGGTATTGCCATAGGTGATACCGAAATTGTTATCGCAGCCACAATGGAAGGCTTGGCCAATGTGTCCACTGAGCTGAAATGCAAATCGCTTTTAGATTTGTACGAGCGGCTTGGGCAGGTGGAGGTCGCAGCCACGATTGCCGGTATTCGTCACTTGACGGTACGCGGCAATAAAGAAGCTGCGATTGCCAAGCTTAAGATCCGGCATTTCAAAGTTCTTTCGGAAGCTTTCAACGCGGCTCTTGCACATCATCATGATGGTGAATCGGGAAACGAGGAGCCAGGGGAAGCTCAAATGTAGCTGACGGCTCCCCTTGGCGAGACTGGCAAAAGTCAGCCTACGGTGTTCTGCGTTGGACGCCTGAAACTTTTTGGCGCTCCACATTAAGTGAGTTCATTGCTGCCATTGAAGGCTTCACAGAAGCCCGTGGTGGAAAGAAATCTACAGAACATCCAACCGATGATCAGTTGGATGATTTACTCGCAAAATATGGATGACGCATTTTCAGGCCGCCTTGTGCGGCCTTTTTTATTGTATTTTTTGGAGGTTCACGTTGGCCGAAGATTCCGATGATATTATTTTATCCATTTCCGCTGACGTGGCAGCCTTGCGCCGTAGTCAGAAGAAAATGGAAGAGGCTGTAAATGGCTTCAGCAAATCGGCAGATAAGCGTTTTCAGGCAGTATCAAAATCTGCAGACAACAATTTTAAAGCCATTGAGCGGAATGCTCAGAAATTACGCCGCGAATTAGACGGTATTTTCCAAAAACCGATGGCAGGCATTGGCGGGATAGCAGGTGGAATTGGTGCAGTATTAGGCACGAATGAACTGCGCAAGATGACCGACACTTGGACGGATCTGACCTCTCGCGTGAACCTTGCCGCCGGTTCAATAGAGAATGGAACAGAGGTCATGGGTCGTCTTGGTCAAATGGCCAGACGCACTTATTCAGACCTTGAGCAGACTACAGAAAGCTATCTGGCAAATAGCACGGCGCTGAAAGACTTGGGCTATAGCACCAATCAGTCGCTAGATTATACTGAAGCCTTAAACAACGCTTTGGTTGTTTCCGGTGCGAAGGGTGACAAGGCAGCCCGCGTCATCGATGCGCTTTCTAAAGCTATGGCCGTGGGCAAGCTCTCCGGAACCAATTTGAATACAGTCATTGAATCCGGTGGCCGCGTCGCGGAAGCATTGGCCGAAAGTTTAGGTACAACAGTTAGCGGATTACGTGGGCTTGGCGCTCAAGGAAAGATCACCGGCAACGATATTGTTAAGGGACTTTCTGGGCAGCTGGAGAAGCTTCGCAAGGAAGCTGAATCTATGCCGGCAACGATTAGCGATGGTTTCACATTGCTGAATAATGCGTTGCTTGAGTATGTCGGGAACGCTGATACGGCGACGGGTGTTTCCGCTAAAGTCTCAGAAGCACTCATTATTATTGCAGACAACTTTGATAAAGTTGCCGATGCCGGCTTGCAAGTTGCCGCTGTTTTTGCAGGTGCTCTGGTTGGTCGCTCATTGATGGGCATGATCCGAACTTTAGGCATGACAACGACAGAAGTGTTGAAGCTTACACGCGCTCTCAATGCCGCTAAAGGCGCAGGCGGTGTGGTTACTGCTCTTGGTGGTATGGGCGCTGCTGCTGGTCCACTTGGCGCTATTGTGGGCGGTGCATTGGTCTTTGCGATGACCAAATACACACTAAGCACCATGGAAGCCAAACAAAACTCTGATGCATTGCGCACAGAAATGGAAAAGCTTGGTCTTGTTGCTCCGCGTGTTGCGGATGCGGTTGATGGTGTTACTGAATCGTTGGACAAGCTGAGTGCCGCAGATAAGGCACGCAAGCTCAAGAAAATCGCAGATGAATTAGATCGGCTGCGTAACGGTGGACCGCTCAGCAGACTGTTCGGCCAAGGCGATGAGCTAGATGCGCTGGCTGGCTATACAAAGCAGCCACTGCAAAATCTCTATCAGAATTTATCTATGCCTGAAGCTGACAAGTCAGCAAGGAGAGAGATTCTTAAAATCATTGCCGAATTTCAAGGCTTTGAAATAAATGCTGACAAGGTAAAGCAAAAGCTTGAGGCAATAAATAACACGCCCATCAGCGACGCTGTGGTTGAGTTGACCAAGCGTGTGCAAGAAACTGTTGATCATATGTCCGGCCTGCAAGCTATGTCCACACGTGTTGGGGACATGCCAGAGCTTACGATTGCCACACAGAAGGTGCAGGATCTCGCAGATCACCTTGATATGCTCGCGACTAAAGGCGAGATAAAGCCGCAGTTAAAAGCTGACACACAAGAGATCATCGACAAGTTTGTGAAGGCTGGCGGCAGTGCTGATGATGCATTGACCGCAATCAATAACCTCTCGCAAGCTAATCCGAACATGAGCGCGTTCTTTGAAAAAATGGCTTCTGCCATCAAGGTTCTTGCTAATGTTCGTGATGCGGCTCGTGAAGCAGGGCAGGCCATGGCTGGAGCTTATCCGCGTGGTCCTGATGAGAACAAGCAAGCGAGATCGTCGTTAGACCCATATATTCAACAGCGCAAAGCTGAGAATGAAGCCGCCAAAGCTTTTGAGCAAAACGCCATACGACGCACCAAGCTGACTAAAGATCAGCTTGCCCTTGAAAACAAGATTGCTGAAGTTCGTAAGCGCCTTGAAACTGAGGGCATCAAGAATCCTGAAAAAGGTTTGGCCGAGCGCATTGCACAGGCAGAGCTTGCAGCTGATAAAGCGCGGTCGGGTGAGGGCAAAAAGCCCAAGTCGGAAAAGTCACACCAGAAGACAACTGAACAACAGATTGATACGGACATTCAAGCGGTTCGTGATCGTACAGCGGCTTTGCAATCCGAAATCGCTGCCGTTGGTATGTCCTATCAGGAAAACGAAAAGCGCAAGATTTCTCTGGATCTGGAACAGGCTGCACTGGCAAAGCTTCGTGATGAAGCCATTAAAAAAGGCCAGACTGATCTTTCCGGCATTAAGTTGTCAGAACAGCAACGCCAAAAAATTGAAGAAGTTTCTGCCGCATACGCACAGCAAGCTGAAGAACTTCGGCGCGTTCAGGAAAAGCAACAGGATGTTGAACAGGCATCAGCGGATTTCTATCAAACGTTTAAGAGCGGAACGCTCGACGCAATCACGGGCGCTAAGTCTTTATCCGACGCTCTGTCGGATATCCTGAATAAACTTGCACAGATGCTTTTGAATAGTGCTTTCGATGCTTTGTTTAAGCCGTCTTCAGGTGGTGTGGCAGGCGGCACATTCGGCAGCGCCTTTGATTTCATAGGTGGTTTGCTCGGACGCAAAGATGGTGGCTCTGTAACCGAAGTGCCAGGCGGCGGTCGTATAAGTGGCGCAGGCGGCCCACGTGATGACAAGGTACTGCTGCGCGCCTCTAACGGTGAGTACATCATGAATGCGGATGCAACGGCCAAATATGGCTGGTTGCTAGAAGCCATGAATAAGGGCCAATTACCAGCTTTGCGTGATGGTGGAGCAGTCGGCGTTCCAAACATTAGAACTCCGTCAATTCCATTGCCTCGGGTGCCGGATATTTCGTCCCCTGCTGAGAGAAAAGAAACTGGCCCTCAAGAGATAACCATATCTGTCGATGTATCAGGTGCACGCGGAAACCAAGAGATTGAACAGATGGTTCAACAGGGTGTTCAGCGTGGAATTAAGGGCTTCTCAGAAAGCAACCACTTTGTAAACCTAGTAGGGCGTTCAGTAGTTCAGGCGCAGTCACGTGGCGTAATTAGATAATTCTCGGCGTGGGAAACCACGCCTTTTCTATAGGTGAAGACATGAAAATTTATACAGTTATGCCAGCATTTTTCAAAGTGTCAGACGATGAGGAGGCAATGGTGTTTACAGGAACGACATTCGATCCAATGACTTTTACAGATGCGGCTGACGCACGGGAATGTGCAAAGGAACAGGCACGCCAACATCGTGGCCGGCATGTTTGGATTGTTGAGGGAACGGCTACGGAGTCCTTCCATTGCGAGCCTGAACCTGTCATTACGGGCGCACCAGTTGTGCAGAGGTTGGCGTGATGGCAGAGCAATTACCTGATGGCCTGATTTATCAGCCAAGTTTCCCAAGGTTGATTAGATCCACTTCTATGTCACGATTTGGCCAGCGTTCCATTGCTTTTATGGAAAGTACAGATCCTGTCTGGCAGTGGACAGCACAGATTAGCCTGCGCAGCAATGCACAACGACAAAAGCTTGAGGCATTCATTGATCGTTGCAGGGGCGGAGTTGTTACCGTGCATTACACACCTAAACACGCTTGTGTGCCTCAAGCGTATTGGGGTGATGCCAATAATTCAGCCATAACAGGTTCGGCCAGTCTGTCGGCTATCAATGGCAATGTGCTAACGTTGGCCGGTGTTAAGGTTGGGCTAAAGCTGACAGATGGTGATCTGATAGGCTTAACGCTTGGTGATTATAATTTCATTGCACGGGTGGTGGCCAATGCAACGGCAACAGGCACAACCATGCAGATAAGGATCGAGCCGTTTCTCCCGTCCTATATCGGAGTGGGGGCTTCGATTCGCTTTAAAAATCCAGTGATGAATATGCGCCTGATACCTGACAGTTTCGAAATAGGTACAGGAATGCACCCAGATGCATCATTTCAGCTTGTGGAAGTGCCGAAGTAGTTTCTGAATCTTAGCGAGACTAAGCTGGTTTTTGTATCTGTATAGATTTTAATATTAATTTGAATGGAACCATGCGCCTTCACTGCCGTTATATAACCACTGAACCAAATAATTACGGTTGCAGAAAAGTTTTTATTTAACGGGAGTTTAATTATGCGTCGTATTCTTATTGCACTGACCGCTACAGCAGCAATGGTATCATTCGCTAGCGCACAGACAGCGACAACCACACCAACTGCAACAACTACACCTACTGCAACAACCACAGAAGTGTTTGTTACGGCTCAGCCAACAGATGTGCTAAGCTACAATTTGGTTGGTTTGAATGTTGTAGATGGTCAGGATAACACATTTGGTGAGATTAAAGATCTTATCATTTCTGACGGTGAGCTTTCAGGATATGTTCTTTCAGTCGGTGGCTTCCTTGGTATCGGTGAAAAGTATGTGATTGTAAGCCCTGAATCTATTGTTGTGACATATTCAGAAGATGACAAAAAGTGGTCTGCAAACATGTCAGCTACAAAGGAAGCCGTTGAAAAGGCTCCTGAGTTTAAATACGAAGGCCGCTGGGCTAAATAATTAAATCAAGGGCGCGGAAAGCGCCCTTTTTTATTCTATAATTCAGGAAATGGTGCGGCTATAACTCTTTTGGCATGTATCTAGAAATATATGATATGTTTTATATGCATGTTAAATCGTCGGATTTATAATGACATTATGTTGATAGACCCAATATCATCTCACACCTTTCCGCCACTCCCAAGGCTCAATAAAAGAGCCTTGCCATATGCGCCTTGAGAATATTGCTTGTAATCCAGCGCGTGCCCTTCAGAGGCTAGCCATTCAGCAATGTCGTTACCGTCAGACGTAAAGCATTGACCGACAAAACGATCATACCTGTCTGTATCTTTATAATCGCAGCGGATTGGTTGCGCTTCATCCAGATAATCAGCGAGCGCAATGCTGCCTATCTGACCGCAACGGTAATCTTTGCCGGCTGCATTCTTGCAGGTTTGCTTTCCTTCAGGCGCATCAATTCCCCAAATACGAACTCTCTGTCCGTGTATCTCTATTGTGTCTGCATCAATGACAGATGCGCGGCCTTGCAGCCTCGCAGGCGCGTTCTTTTTGGTTTGTGGTGGAGATGTTAGGAATTGCTGCACTGGCGCTCTGAAGCTAGCTGCCAACTCGTTTGTGCAGCGTGCTGGATTGGGAGGACTGCCGCATTGCTTTGCTAAGTTTTTATGGCTGGCACACTTTCCAGATTTATGTATGCGCCAGCCTGGACCACCTTTGCAGCCGCAGCCGGAGCAATAGGCTAATTCAGTGCCTGTTTCTGCAAAGGATGGTGTTGGCCACATGAAAAGCAACGCGGCAGCAAGCAAGAACTTAATCATTCAGCATAAGCCAGATTGTGATTGTTACAACTGCCAACACGATGCTAATTCCTGCGAATAAATACTCTATGAAGTCGGCCATATACCCCCCCAAGCCTCACGGTGTCAGAAAGGTGGGGAGCATATATTATGACCCTTTTCTGACTCTTTCAGAGTTAACCAATGCTTCTCCCAATCGGCCAAGCGTTTCTTTCATCGCTTGTTCTGCAGATTGAGTAAGTGATTTTGCGCCACCTTCACAAGCGAATCCAGCATCAGATTGCGAGTTTCCATCGCCCGAAACTGTGGTTCCTAATAGTCTGCCGTTTTGTCCATCGACAGTAATTGAAGCGGCGATATCGACGTTAGTTTCAACGCCTGCAGACCATAAGCCTGGTACAAGGCGTAAACGTGCATTGAGATCTTCACCGCGCACTATAATCATGCCTTTGGCATTACGAGCACGAAGATCATTCCTATCAACTGGATGGTTTACAACCTCAAGTTCGGTGACGAGGTTTTGTAATGTTTTTCTCACAGAACCTGAAAAGCTATTTGATAAAGCCATAGGGTAAGTGTGGGCGGAGCAATTAAAATCAGAAGGCTTGATTGATTTATCTAATTTAGATCCATCAACGTATAAAAGGTACTTGCCTGGCAATTTACCATCGTATGATGAATACACATTGTAAGTAGCTACGCTTACTGGCTCAGCTTTATATTGGCACGCAGATAACACTACAACTGCTGATATCGCAGCAAGACTCACTAGCTTCATAATTTCCCCCAAGTAATAGTTTGGTAAGAAATCAAAAACACTACTTAGAGTCCAGTTGTTCCAAAGTGTAATGTTGGGATAATTTTATTTTTGTATGACGGGCTCATTTTTGAGCAAGGGCCTCCCCAGATTTGGGGAGAGCTAACCAACGCAATTTTACGTTCGTTGAATTTGTTGGTTTTTTTCGAGTGGATGGGCGCCACGTTGTGGTGAACGATCATATGAAAACCGTCAGGAAGGTGGGGTTAGCCGAACAATGCCTTAAATTCATACGATATTTTAATTGTTCCAGCAGCGAACAATAAAAATGATAAGACGTTCGATATAAGGCCTGCCAGCATTAATTTGTCCGCTATTTTTATATGGGCGGCTTCTTTGCTTGGTTCGCGTTCACTTTTATCAACATAGCGCGATGATAGAAACGCTACAGGATATGTAATCCCCGCTAAAAAAGCTCCTGCTGCCCATAAAGTAATAGGCCAAAATATGATTGGGCCAAATCCACTGCCTATCAGGCTACTCATTTGGTTCATGAGCGCAATGGCTGCGCCGCCATTAAGAATGACAGATGTGTTGACGGCTGCTCGTGCGTAGCTCTGAGAAATTTCACGATAGTCAGCCATCAGGTGCGATCCCTCAATCTAACGCCAGCACCATTACCATTCTGATCGATGAAGATCACGCCGGCGGCTTCGAGAGTTCTTATACTAGATTTCAATTGCTGGTATAGGAGCAGCATTGTTCGTGGTATTTGTTCTCATGTGCAATATAGTTTGAAACCGACCATGCCATTCATCAAGTTGTTGTGCACCCTGCTTTACAAGAAGAGAATCGGGCTTTGATTGCGGACCGCCAAAAAAGACAACTTCATGTACTGGTGTCACTAAGTCATTGGTAAATATCTTAAGAGAAAGACGGTCCACTTTTTCGATATTACGTTTGGAGCCGGTTACTCCTCCTAACAAAAGCCCTAAAGGGCCTAACAAAACTGCTCCTACAGCAGCTCCAGCAACCTGACTTCCACGATTTGTTTTGGTTAAAGATGATCCATTTTTCAATACTTCTACCGCTACAAGATCCGTAAAGCTAAAAACACGAGTATTCGCTCGACTAGTTATGGCAAATTTATTATTGGCCGGATCTATGGCTACGCCAGCACCGCCGGAGGCACCGTTAAATTGTACTACCGGACGAAAGTCTGGTATCGATGCAAGTGCTTGTCCTTGTTCTTTATGCTGATTAGATTCGGCGACACCTTTGCATATTCCCCATACTATGGCCGCAAAAAACATTAACCCAATGATAGTAAAAAACGTACTCATAAGCCCCCCTGAATTATAGTTTATATAAAATGCCAGAAATAAAGGGGAAAACAATATTAAATACTACTGCCTATCCTTTAGTCTTACTCCATAGCCGCCACCGTTTTCGGGTATAAAGACGATCCCCATATCGATTAAGGCTTGAACGACTGCGGAAACATTGTTTTTCATGCCGGATGCATCGCCTTCGCTTGCTTCCATGCGCCGAAGAGTGGGTGCAGATATTCCAGATTTATTGGCTAAATCGACTTGACCAATTCCTAATAAAGCTCTTGCAGCCGCGATTTGCTTCCCGGCAATGTGATTAATTTCGCTCATCTTGATAAATTCCGCTTGACTAAGAATTAATATTGATTAAAAGTTATCACAACAAGCGAAATCAATCAATCTAAACCGCTCAACACGCTTAACAGATTCTAAATTCCTGACGCTGGCCTCGGCACGGTCGCAACCCAATGCAGCACGGCCAACAGTCAGGATCACCATTTCGAGGAGATACCCAATGACCGCACTCGTGCGAGCAAGCACCCAAGCTTTGCCTTTTGCAGACCTTGAGGACGACATCTGCAGAACCAAGAACTCTGTCGGCCTTTTACAGCGCTTAATTGAAGACACTGTGCAGCCAGGTCGCCTGACTGTGGAGGATGGCAGATTTATTCACTATGCTGCAATCAACGCGCTGCGTGAGGTCAGTGAGCTACACGCTAAGTTTTACGCGGCGATGGAGGTGGCGGCATGAGTAAAATCCACGTTTATAGCGCCCTTGCAGCGTCAATCAGAGCCGAAGCCAATGATATGCCAGACAAGATGCAAAACGAGCTGCACATGGCAGCTTGGCACCTGCGAACGGCCATTCATATGTCGAGAGCACAATCGCTTGCTGACCTTGAAATTAAAATCGGACTTTGGACGGAATTGATTGACGACCCTGAATGCATTTTGCTCGAACACCGTGACTATTGGAAAACTTTTATGGAAGATTTTAAATTGTTGAGGTCGGTGGCTGTGGAGGTGGCGGCATGAATGCAGATGAAAAACTAGGTAACGCCATTGCCGACATTCAGGTCATCGCGGACATTATGACTGCCCTGCAAGATGCTGCGGGCAATAAATGCCACAGGACTGATCTATTGGTGCGAAACCTGAAGCAGTGCGCAACAGAAGCAGAGGATGCTTTGGAGGGGCTTCTTGAGGAGTTGGACGCGGAATATTGGAGGCAGCATGACTCTTGTAGGGAGAATTACGATTGATGTGATCATAATCGCGGTTTTCATATTTGCAGCCGGAATATCTGTCGGCATTAAAATCGGCTTCTGTATTCCCAAACCATAACAGTTTTGCGCCTGCTGTCTCCTCGGCGGACGCAAGGTCGGTTGCATTTTTGACGGGATGTAGCCGGCCACCCTTATCGCCCACGTATCGGCCTGATCTTCTAAATCAGAAACCGTAATTGGATAAGATGCGCGTTCGACTCGCGCCGTGGGCTCCATAATGCTCGCATCTGTGCCGGTTCGGCGGCTAGGGTGCGGTCTTTCCCTATGCAGTCCCTGAGGAGGATGTAAGGGAAGTGGCATCAGCCGTCCGTCCGATCTCTATAGGGCGGCTGGTGTACTCAGACACGTTCGCTGTTGGCTCGTCGCAAGCTGGCAGTGAATACCGGAAATCCGGCGCAGCTATGACGTCGCGGCAATAGGGCGATAGCTGTGGTGCATAATCCACCGCCACCACCGGTGAACTTAAAACCACCAGCTAGAGGCCAACCATTTCTGGGGTCACCACAACATTACAGCATAGCTGGTGGGCGTACATCTAGGGGGAGGAGATACAACGTATCAAACCCCTAGGTTCCTTCACGGGCACAACCCCGCGCAAGCGAACATATGGCTGTGGGGCAGCTCTATGTCAATCACCACAAGACGCACTGGAGATACTCTTATGAAAGGAATATCATGACCAACATTCTGACTGATGAACTACTAAACGCGGCAGACATGCGAATTAGTATCTTAAAGACGCATAAGTTTGATAAGCCAGCACGTTATGGCGCACGCCTGTGCGAAGATCTGGCAGCTGCGAACAATAACGATCCTGTAGCCGTGAATGCATATGTGCGCTTACGGCAAGACAGCCCTGAAAAGCTGCACATTGCACGTTTAGCTGTTATGTCGAAAATCGGTTATGGATTTGAACCCAATACGCCTGATGATGTTGTGAGGGCGATTGTGGAGAAGGCTGCGGCTTAAAGCTGAAAACTAATTTTGTTCTTGATGTGTTCTATTTTAATATTGTAGCTTAAGCCGAATATCTCGCTTTGTAATAGTGAGATTCTATCAAAATAAATGCCGCTTTAAAGGCAAATGATACCGACTGACCCAAAGTCAGCGGAATGATGAAACGCGTCTCATAGTGAGGCGACAACGAGGAGTATGGATTATGAATATTTTGTCAGATCAATTTGAAGGTACGGTTTATTTCCGCAAAGAACGTTCCGTTCAGTTCCCAGATGATACACGAAATGAATCAGCAGTTGAATTACTAGAAAAGCTGCGTGCAATGCCAAATGAGAATACGGAACTGGTTGCGAGCTATCAGAGTATCGTTGACGGTGAGACCGTGGATGCTGGCACATTTATTAACTCGCACTCAGAAGTTATGCGCTCCATCGGTTTTGGATATGAGCCAGAAACAGCAGATGAAGTTCTTGAGCTTATTTTAAGTATGCAAAAACCGGTTGATGCTTAATTAACCCACATCGGCGCATCTTTCGGGGTGCGCCTAATCGGCTAAAACCAGAATTATTCTTGGTTATGGCAAGAGGTAAAAAAATCGAAAAAAGTCAATGAAATCAATGGTCATGGCGGAGAGAGCGGGATTCGAACCCGCGAGACGGTTCCCCGCCTACACACTTTCCAGGCGTGCGCCTTCAACCACTCGGCCACCTCTCCGCAGAATATTTCATGCATGACATCAAGTTCATGAGAAATAAGAACCTGTAATTCTAAAGACTGTGGTTGATTGTCAAATCACTGGTTCGGCGCGGAATATAGCTGGAATGCGTCAGTAATCAACCGTTAATTTCAGGAATTTGAAAGAATGTTTTTCTTCAGCAGCAAATGCTTTAATAAAGACCGAAAAAGCTGCAAATAGCTAGTTTTACAAGTGTTTTAGCCATAGGGCACGGGATGTGGAAAGGTTTGTTTAGAACTTTGATAATCACGTGATGATAGTTTTATGCTCAAAATCTGCTTAATTGTTATTGAAGGCAAGGTAATGATTTTGTGCGGGAAAATTGAATGCTGATGATTCTGGCAGTCTTAAACAGGCTTTTTTTGCTATGTTCGGTTTTGTTTTTATTATGCGGTATAGGCGTTGCAATAGTTGATGCTGCTCGTTCCATCGGCAGTTCACTGCTGGTTTTTACATCGCTGCATGATCTTTTATCTGAGTGGCAGGGCGATGCTGGACAGTTCTTTGGAGATGCTCAACCGCAGGGATTAGCTGATATGGCGCTTGAGCAGTTTTTCGATTTGCCGGTGCTTGCAATTTTTATGGCACTGGCGCTGCTCTTATACTTGGTGTCTTATATCTTCAAAACAAATTGATTTCGCATCTTGGGTTAAATGATGCGTTTTTAATTATTATATCAAGCTGTAAAGCCTAAGCCTATACGGAGAGCTAAAATGACTTTGTCTGACCGCTATCGTCTGAAAACCGAGTTTCCGACTGCTGATACAGCTCTTAAAGGGCGCAGTGAACCGATTGCGACCGCCGACAAGCATTATATAACAGGTCGTTCCTTGCATGGTGATTGGCCGCAAAACATGAAAAAGGTCATGTTCGGTATGGGGTGTTTCTGGGGTGTTGAGCGCCTGTTCTGGCAAGTACCTGGGGTGTATGTAACGGCTGCGGGCTATGCGGGTGGTTTCACACCAAACCCGACCTATGAAGAAACCTGCACGGGACTAACCGGACATAATGAAGTGGTTCTGGTGGTTTATGATCCGGCTATCGTCAGTTTAGATGCCTTGTTGAAAATGTTCTGGGAAGAACATGATCCGACCCAAGGTATGCGACAGGGTAACGATATCGGTACGACTTATCGTTCCGGTATTTATACTTTTTCTGACGATGATAAGGCTTTGGCGGAAAAGACCCGTGATGACTATCAGCAAGCACTGACGGCTAAAGGTCTGGGGTCGATTACCACTGAAATTTTAGATGCGCCGGCCTTTTATTATGCTGAAGATTATCATCAGCAATATCTGGCGAAAAATCCCGGTGGTTATTGCGGTTTGCGCGGCACCGGCGTGTCTTGCTTTATTTAAAACAAGCGGGAAATCAGGCTGCTTAAGCCCCATTTTACCAATGGGGCGGCCTGGTCACCGGAATGTCCGGTTGGGTTTGCTCTTCAAGTTCTAAAAAGCGGGTGGTGAGCGCACTGAGTTTGGCGCGCAGGTGGTCGATGACTTTCCACTGTTCTGCAATCTCGCCGGAAAGATCCTCGATGATTTTATCCTGTTCGGTAATCCGGATTTCAAGTTCGGTCAGACGCGTTTCATGAGACATCGGTTTTACGGTTCTTTTTTAACAGGTGGTCATAAAGAATCACCGGCTGTTACACCGGTGATTTTGATTTAGACAATGCAGTCGATTATTTGGTGCCGTACATACGGTCACCGGCATCACCAACGCCTGGTACGATATAACCTTTTTCATCAAGGTGATCATCAATAGCGGCAGTGAAAATCGGCACGTCCGGATGAGCTTTGGTGAAACGCTCAATCCCTTCTTTCGCGGCAATCAGGCAAAGGAAACGGATATTGGTGGCGCCGCGTTCTTTCAGCTTGTCAATTGCTGCAATTGCCGAATTGGCTGTAGCGAGCATAGGGTCAACCACAATGATCAGGCGATTGACGATATCCTCCGGTGCTTTGAAATAATATTCAACCGGCTGAAGGGTTTCGTGATCGCGGTAAAGGCCGATATGTGCCACGCGCGCAGCCGGCACCAGATCAAGCATACCTTCAAGCAGACCGTTGCCCGCACGCAGGATAGACGCGAAAACAAGTTTCTTGCCTTCCAGAATCGGTGCCTCCATCGGTGCCAAAGGCGTTTCGATCGGCATCGTTGTCATTTCAAGGTCGCGTGTTACTTCATAGCAAAGCAACAAGGACGTTTCTTTCAGCAGGCGGCGAAAGCTTGCTGTGGAGGTTTCACGCTTGCGCATGATGGTAAGCTTGTGCTGGACAAGCGGGTGGCTGATAACTGTAACGCCCATGATCGTTCCGCTGTTTCTATAATCTGATGCTTAATGAATAGGACATTATTGCGCTATATGCTATGTGAAAACATTTTAAAAAAGCGCACACACAGATTTATGAGCTGTTTCTACGCTTGTAACATCCTGTGCAAGCTTTATATGCGTATGATGAGAACGGCTTTGACGCGGAAGCGGACAAATGTCATTTCAGGACGGCGTCAATATGCACTATATTGCACCGCGAATTGAACAGACAGGACAAGCTATGAGCCAGCATGATGGCAATATGGATCGGGTAGGCGCAACAGGCGGTATGGAAAGCTCTTTCGGCTTTCGTCAGGTTGACGAAACGGCCAAGCAGGAACTCGTCAATGATGTTTTCCATAAAGTTGCCAAACGCTATGATGTGATGAACGATCTGATGTCGGCCGGTATGCATCGTGTGTGGAAAGATGCGATGATTGCATGGTTGGCACCGTCAAAACGTGCAGGATGGCGTTCATTGGACGTAGCTGGGGGCACCGGTGATATTGCTTTTCGCATCGTTGAAGCATCCCGCAGACAGGCTCATGTCACGGTGCTGGATATTAACGGCTCGATGCTGGGTGTCGGGCGTGAGCGCGCCATTAAAAAAGGCTTGATCGACAATCTTGATTTTGTTGAAGCCAATGCGGAAGAATTGCCGTTTGAGGATAATTCATTCGATGCTTACACCATTGCTTTCGGCATTCGCAATGTGCCGCATATTGATAAGGCGCTCTCGGAAGCTTACCGGGTCTTAAAACCGGGCGGCCGTTTTATGTGCCTTGAATTCTCCGAGGTTGAAATGCCGATTTTGGACAAGGTTTATGACCAGTGGTCATTCCATGCCATTCCTAAAATTGGACAAATGATTACGGGTGACGCGGATTCTTACAGCTATCTGGTTGAATCAATCCGCAAATTTCCGTCACAGAAAGATTTCGGCACGATGATTGAGCAAGCCGGATTTGAGCGCGTCAGCTGGCGTAATTTCACCGGAGGCATTGCCGCTCTCCATTCTGGCTGGAAGCTTTAAAATAGTTGGCAGATATGAAAAATATTTCTGCCGCGCTGCGGCTGATGCGTGCAGGTTGGATATTGACCCGTGAGGGTGTGATCGGGGCAATGCCTGTTGATGATTTGCAAGGTTTGCCGAAATTCGGGCACAAGCTTGCCAAAGCCTTAGCGCGCCCTAGAGCCCGCAATATGGAACGCTCTGAGCGTATCTCCCGCGCGATGAATAAGCTTGGGCCTTCTTATGTCAAGCTTGGCCAGTTTCTGGCAACACGGCCTGATATTGTCGGGCGTGATATCGCAGCTGATCTGGAGCTTTTGCAAGACAGACTCGATTTTTTTCCGCAAAAAGAGGCTGAAAAAGCCATCGAAAATTCACTGGGGCGCTCGGTCAGCGATCTTTATGAGCGCTTTGAGGCGCCGATTGCAGCAGCTTCTATGGCGCAGGTGCATCCGGCTTTTATTGTTAAAAATGGTCGGTCTCAAAAAGTAGCGGTTAAAGTAATCCGCCCCGGTGTGCGTCAGCGTTTTGCACGTGACCTTGCCAGTTTTTTTATGGTTGCGCGGATGCAGGAACATTATGTGCCGGCAACACGTCGTCTGCGTCCTGTTGAAATTGCCGAAACTCTGGCGCAGAGTACCCGCATTGAGATGGATTTGCGGCTTGAGGCAGCCGCGCTATCCGAGATTGCCGAGAATATTAAAGATGATACGGGCTTTCGTGTCCCAACGGTTGATTGGGAACGCACAGGCCGTGATGTTTTGACGCTTGAATGGATTGACGGCATTAAAGTGTCGGATGTGGATGCGCTGCGTGCGTCTGGTTTTGATTTGAAAAAAATAGCCGAAACGCTGATCCAGTCTTTCTTGCGCCATACATTGCGTGATGGTTTTTTCCATGCCGATATGCATCCGGGCAATTTGTTTGTTGACCCTAAGGGCACGATCGTCGCGGTGGATTTTGGTATCACCGGTCGCTTGAATAAAAAGCAGCGCCGTTTTTTGGCCGAAATTCTTTATGGCTTCATTACCCGCGATTATATGCGGGTGGCGGCTGTGCATTTTGAGGCCGGTTATGTGCCGCATACACATGACATGGCAAGTTTTGCCCAAGCGATTCGTGCGATTGGCGAACCTATTCATGGCCAGCCTGCCGAAACCATTTCAATGGCGAAACTGTTGACGTTGCTGTTTGAAGTGACCGAATTATTCGACATGGAAACGCGGCCAGAATTGCTGATGCTGCAAAAAACCATGGTGGTGGTGGAAGGTGTATCGCGCACGCTTGATCCGCATTTCAATATGTGGAAATCGGCAGAGCCGGTAGTTGGTGGATGGATCCGCAAGAATTTAGGCCCTCAAGGCATGTTGGGCGATGCCAAGGAAACCGGTCAGGCATTGCTACATTTCATGCGTGAAGCGCCGGAACTTATCCAACGCTCGGAGCGCGCAAGCATTGCCCTTGATGATATGGTAGCTAATGGTCTGCGCTTTGATGCGGCGACAGCTGAGGCTATTGGGCGGGCGGAAGCCTATCATAATCGTTGGGGCAGGCGGGCACTGGTGGTGATCGCCATTGCTTTTGTGGTGATCGCGGTTAAACTTTTTATTGATTAGAGATCAACGATTTGATGCGGTAAGGCGGTGTTTTTATGAGCAAATCTGGCGGTAAACATACGACATCCGGCATTGCTGCCTCATTGCAAGGCAAACGCATTTTGCTGATTATCAGCGGCGGTATTGCAGCTTATAAGACACCGGATTTGATCCGTCGTTTGCGGGAGCGTGGCGCGCATATACGCCCGCTCATGACACGTGCAGCCCAAGAATTTGTTACGCCGCTTACTATTGGTGCGGTTTCTGCCGATCATGTCTATACCGATCTTTTCTCGCGTGAAGACGAGCAGGATATCGGCCATATTCGTTTGGCACGCGATGCCGACCTGATAGTGGTCGCGCCTGCAACCGCTGATCTGATGGCCAAAATGGCGCATGGTTTGGCAGATGATTTGGCAAGTGCTGTTCTGTTGGCGCGTAAAATTCCGGTTTTGGTCGCGCCTGCGATGAATCCGGCGATGTGGGATAATCCGGCAAGTCAACGCAACCGCGAATTTTTAAAACAAGACGGTGTGCATTTCATCGGCCCTGAACGCGGTGAAATGGCGGAAAGCGGCGAGACCGGTCTTGGCCGTATGAGCGAACCCTTGGCAATTGTTGCGGCAATTGAAGCGCTGCTTATGCCGCGTGATCTGCCGCTCAAAGGCAAAAAAATCATTATTACATCGGGGCCGACGCATGAGCCGATTGACCCGGTGCGCTATATTGCCAACCGCTCATCCGGCAAACAAGGGCATGCGATTGCGCGCGAATTAGCGCTCCTTGGTGCGGATGTGCAACTTGTTTCCGGCCCTGTAACAATTGCTGATCCGGCTGGGGTCAATGTCACTCATGTGGAAACTGCACGTGAAATGCAGGAGGCCGTTGAAGCATTATTGCCGGCTGATGCGGCAGTGATGGTGGCAGCGGTTGCGGATTGGCGTACTGAGAATGTTGCAGATCAAAAAATTAAAAAGCAGACGGCTGAAACCGCGCCTTCATTAAAAATGACTGAAAACCCCGATATATTGGCGGGTATTGGCCATCATGCAAAACGTCCGCAGTTGGTAGTTGGATTTGCAGCTGAAACGCAAGATTTGCTCGAAAACGCCCGCAAAAAGCTTGCTAAAAAAGGTGCAGACTGGATTGTTGCCAATGATGTGACGCAAGAAAACGGTGTCAGCATTATGGGCGGGGATGATAATCACGTTTCGCTGGTCAGTCATGAGGGTGTGGATGAGTGGCCATTTTTGAGTAAAGATGAAGTGGCAAAACTGCTTGCAGAGAAAATTGCCAAAGCTCTGAATTGAGACCGGTTCGCGGTAATAATTGCTTAAAAATAGTGCAGCTGATTTTTTCAGCGCCTTATTTTTAGGCGATGTATTTTTCATGATTCGATGAATTATCATTGAGCAGATTTTTATACATCATTTTCGCCATTGAAATTTTATGATTTTTTTTAATTAAAATCAGTATTTTAATATTTTTCTTTATGCTTTTTAGCATTATTTTTATCAATTGGCACAAAAACTGCTTTTTCTCTCACTGAGCCAAAGGAGCTTCGCCTTTCGCGAAACCTCCGGAAGACAGTGGAGATTTTGATGCATAATTTTTTAAAGCCCAGACTATCACTTCTTTACAATATGACGCTTATTCGGGTGATGTTGGTGGCTTTGGCTACCTTATTAGCTAATAAAGCAATGGCGCAAGATATATCGTCAGTTGCAGATACGGGCGATACGGCTTGGATGCTGACAGCGACTGTACTGGTTTTAATGATGACAATACCCGGAGTGGCATTGTTTTATGGCGGTATGGTGCGGCGCAAAAATGTGTTGGCGACGACCATGCAGAGCTTTGCGATTGCCTGCGTTGCGTCGGTATGCTGGATGGTGGCGGGTTATTCACTGGCCTTTAGTGATGGCGGGGCTGCCAATGCTTTTATCGGCGGCTTGTCGAATACGTTTTTTGCGGGTGTAACACCAGATTCACTCACAGGCACAATTCCCGAATATGTTTTCATCACATTCCAGATGACCTTTGCCATTATCACACCGGCACTGATTGCGGGAGCATTTGCGGAGCGGATGAAATTTTCCGCTTTATTGATTTTCACGGTTTTATGGCTCTTCATCGTTTATGTGCCGGTGGCGCATTGGGTATGGGGCGGCGGCTTTCTGGGTGGCGATGGCGTTTTGGATTTTGCCGGTGGCACGGTGGTGCATATCAATTCAGGTGTCGCAGGACTCGTTGTGGCACTGATGATCGGTAAACGCGACGGTTATGGTCAGGTCAATATGGCACCGCATAATCTGGTTTACTCATTAATTGGTGCTTCTTTGTTGTGGGTTGGTTGGTTCGGCTTCAATGCAGGCTCTGCCGGCGGGGCAAACGGCATTGCAGCTGTTGCTATGATCAATACACAGATTGCGGCTGCGGGGGCAGCGTTAAGCTGGATGGTTGTCGAGTGGCTTATCAACAAGCGACCAAGTGTGCTGGGGATTATTTCCGGGGCGGTAGCAGGTCTTGTCGGTGTTACACCGGCTGCGGGTTTTGTTAATCCGGCGGGCGCGCTGATGATTGGCTTAGCCTCAGGTGCTGGTTGTTATTTCGCGGCCGTAAAATTTAAGCACTGGCTTGGCTATGATGACAGTCTGGATGCTTTTGGTGTGCATGGCGTCGGCGGGATTATCGGTGCGATTTTAACCGGTGTTTTTGCCGATGCCGCCATTAATCCCCTTTCAGAAGGGGCAACGGTTTTCAAACAACTCTATGGTGTTGCAGTTACGATGCTCTATACGGCCGTGATGACAGCTTTGATCGTCGTAATGATGCGGATGTTTATGGAAATGCGTGTGTCCAAAGCCACGGAAATTGAAGGCCTTGACATCAACCTGCACGGTGAAACTGTGCACTCATAATTAACCCGAACAGCCGCAGAGGGGGCTGCCGCGTAACCGGTTCTGTCAGATCATCCATAGAAGATGACAACAGAATCCGGTTACGCGGAATTGTTTATTTGGCGCTTGCACGCACCTGATAATCTTTCACTTCTTCAAAACGGATGGCTTTCCAGCGCTCAGCTTCATAATTGAGCGAGAAAGTATTTTGCGCCATATAAACCGGATCATTATCCAGATCATGGGCAATATCGGCACGATGCGCTGCGATGAAGCGGTCAACCTCTGCCGGATCATCAGCAGTAATCCAGCGGCAGATTGAAAAGCGCGACATTTCAAAGCCAACCGGCAATGAATATTCAATTTTCAAACGTTCGGTCAGAACGTCGATCTGCAATGCACCAACCACACCCACAATAGCAGGCGAGCCATCATCAGGGGTGAAAAGCTGCACCACGCCTTCTTCCGCCATCTGCTGCAAGGCTTCACGCAGTTTTTTGGCTTTCATGGCATCATCAAGGCGTACACGACGCAAAATTTCCGGTGCAAAATTCGGTACACCACGGAATAGTAATTCTTCGCCTTCGGTCAGCGTGTCGCCGATACGTAAAGTGCCGTGGTTTGGAATGCCAACCACGTCACCTGCATAAGCTTCATCAGCGATCTGGCGGGAGCGGGCAAAGAAAAACTGCGGCGCGGACAAGCTCATTGGTTTGCCGGTGCGGATGAGTTTTGCCTTCATGCCGCGTGATAATGTACCGGAGCAAACGCGCAAGAATGCAATGCGGTCGCGATGGTTCGGATCCATATTGGCCTGAATCTTGAAAACAAAACCGGTCATTTTCTCTTCTGTGGAGCTGACCAGACGGGTGTCGGCCTGTTGGTCACGTGGGGATGGACCATAATCACAGAAAGCTTCAATCAGATCGCGAACGCCGAATTTTTTAAGGGCTGAACCGAAATAAACCGGTGTCATATGACCTTCGCGGAAGGATTGCAGGTCAAATTTACGGCAAACGCCGCGCGCCATTTCAACACTTTCAATCCAGTCTGCACGCTGGTTTTCCGGCAACAATCGGGCCGCGCGCGGATCTTCAGGGCCATCGACTTTCAATGGCTGTTCCTGTGTGTCTTCGCGGCGGATTGTGTCGTTGTGCAGATCATATGTACCGGCAAAGCTTTTGCCCGAGCCAATCGGCCATGTGATCGGTGCTGTGTCGAGCGCCAGTTTCTCTTCGATCTCGTCGAGAATTTCCAGCGGGTCACGCGCTTCGCGGTCCATTTTGTTGATGAATGTGACAATCGGAATATTGCGCATACGGCACACTTCAAACAATTTGAGTGTGCGTGGCTCGATACCGCGCGCTGCGTCAATCACCATGACGGCACTGTCAACGGCAGTTAGAGTGCGATAGGTGTCGTCGGCAAAATCTTCGTGACCGGGGGTATCGAGAAGATTGAAGATGCAGTCTTTATACTCAAAAGTCATCACTGAGGTGACAACGGAAATGCCGCGGTCACGTTCAATATTCATCCAGTCAGAACGGGTCTGGATACGGTCTTTTTTTGCCTTTACTTCACCGGCAAGCTGAATAGCGCCACCGAAAAGCAACAGTTTTTCTGTCAGCGTTGTTTTACCGGCGTCCGGGTGCGCGATGATTGCGAAAGTACGGCGCTTCGAAGCAGGATGATCAGCAATAGGCATAAAAGGCTCGTTAAACTAGGGCGGGAAATCCCGCAAATAAGGATCAGCATGCAATAATGCGTTTTGCCATAAAGTAAAATCTAAATATGGCGAACGCTGAAAATCGCTGATGGTTCGGTTTTGATGTCGATATATTGAAGCTTGCTTTATCAGCTGTATGACTTTTCGTCGAGGCATAAAAAAACCGCCATGAAAGAGCTTCCATGGCGGTTGTAGGTTGGTTTGTTTCTTAGCGATTTTTGATGCCAAGTCCGAAAGCGATAAATGACCAGCCTTGGAAAATCAGGTCAATAGCAAGGAACAGACCTAAAATGAACAAGCTGTTGACTGGCCATTGCAGCGCAATCAATATACCTGTGAGTGCGGTGATAACACCGGCGAAAACCAGCCAGCCCCAACCCGTTGTCGGTTTGGCTTGGACGCCCATCCAAATACGGAAAATGCCGGCGCCGACCAGTGCAATGGCTAGCAGTATGGTCAATACACCCGCTGCAAGAACAGGATTGTTAAAAGTAACAACACCGGCAGCGGTATAAAGCAAACCGCTTAAAAGCCAGAAAAAGAAACCTTTCCAGGTTTTGACATTGAAAGCATGTATGATTTCAATGATACCTGCAATGAGCATCAGCATACCAACATAATAAACCGATACGACTGTTGCGAAGAAGAGATTTCCAAATGCAATGCCGCCCAGAATAAGAAGGGCGACCCCGAGGGCCACAAACCAACCCCATTTTGTTGAAACTTCAGTTTGGTGCAGACTTGTATCGCTTGATGCCATAATGCGCAGCTCCTATGAATGTGAAAGGCGATTTATAGACGTTTATAGCAAATATGAATGCATGCTTTTAATAAATTGCAGGCAAGTGACTTTTACAGTAACTCTATTCTTATGTAATAACAACCGTTTGACAGGATAGTTCTATTGTCACAAATCTCATTATTTTATGAATATTGGCCTCATATTCTTGCTGCGGTTTCAGTCGTGCTTGGTGCCGGTGCAGCAATCCATGCAACAATGACAAAACAGGAAGTGCGAACGGCCATCGGATGGGTCGGCGTTATCCTGCTTTCTCCCATCATTGGTGCCGTGGTTTATGCTGTCGCCGGTGTCAACCGTATCCGGCGCACGAGCTTGTCTTTGCAACGCGACAGGGACGCCCATATTGCGCTTTATCACCTGACACATTTTGATACGACCAATGAGAGTGTTTGCGAGCATTTCGGCAAGCCTTTTGCTGCTATGAAGATCTTGGGGGATGCGGTCAGCAAATATGATTTTACCAGTAGTAATGAAATTACCATGCTGGAAAGCGGTGATCTGGCTTATTCAGCCATGCTTGAAGCGATTGATAAAGCTGAAAACAGTGTTTTGCTGGAAACTTATATTTTTGACAGAGATCCGATCGGCATCCGCTTTGTTGAAAGTCTTTCGGCGGCGGTAAAACGTGGGGTTGAAGTGCGTGTGCTGGTGGATGCGGTTGGTGCACGTTATTCGATGCCAAGCATTGTCAGCCTGTTGAAAGAGCATAATGTTCCGGCGGAAGTGTTTAACGGCAATATTATTATCGGCCTGAAACTGCCTTATGCCAATTTACGCACCCATAGAAAAATTTTGGTGGTAGACGGGGCTGTGGCCTTTACCGGCGGCATGAATATCCGTGCTGGTTTCATGAGTGAATATTCCGGTGATAACGCAGCACATGATACGCATTTTCGCGTAGAAGGTCCGGCCGTTGCCGATATTTTCCACATTGCTTCTGAAGATTGGCGTTTTGCATCAGGCGAATTACTACAAAGCGAACAATGGAAAATAGCGCCACCTAAACGTCCGGCGGGTGAAGAAACGCTGGTGCGGGTGGTGGCAACCGGCCCCGACAAAAACATTGAAACCAACCATCGCATGATGATGGGGGCTTTTTCCGTGGCGCAGGATCATATTCTGATCATGTCACCTTATCTCTTGCCGGATCGCGAATTGATCAGTGCGCTGGTGACTGCTGCGCGGCGTGGCGTGGGCGTTGATATTATCGTGCCGGGTGTCAATAATCTGAAGCTGGTAGACCGTGCAATGCGGGCGCAGTTTGACCAGCTTTTGAAAGATGGTTGCAAAATTTGGCGTGCCACCGGTGCCTTCAACCACTCAAAACTTATGACCATTGATGGGGTTTGGTCTTATGTAGGTTCGTCCAATATTGATCCGCGTTCATTACGGCTGAACTTTGAGATCGACATGGAAGTGATGGATTATGAGTTTGCCGGTCAGCTGGAAGAACGTATTCGCGGGATCAAAAAGACCAGCACGCCGGTGTTGTTGGATGATTTGAGAAAACAGCCATTTCTGCGTCGTTTGACCGACAGAATTATTTGGTTGGGCTCGCCTTATCTTTGATTAAGCTCAAACGTTCCATCGCTGCTTCCAGATCAATATGCGCTTTAATCGGCAGGTGGTCGGAAGCAACGCGTGCCAACGGACTATCATGGACTTCAATATTGGTAATCAGATTGTGCGGGGCACCCATAATCCGATCCAACGCAAGAATAGGGAAACGAGACGGAAAGCTCGGAACTAAGCCTGTATTCGGGTTGAAAACCGGATCAAGTGCATTGAGTGAGGATTTTTTACCCACGCGCCACTCATTGAGGTCGCCGATCATTAAGGTTGGCAGGAACTCGGCATTGGCCATTGTGCTTAAAATGGTTTCGGCCTGTTGAGCGCGCGATTTTTTTAAAAGTCCTAAATGGGCGGCAATAATGCGCAAAGGGCCGTTGGCCAGCTCCAGATCAACCATCAAGGCACCGCGTGGCTCGACGCCGGGTAAAGAAAGCTGGCGCACTTCACGCACCAAACCTTCGCGAAACAGCAAAAGATTGCCGTGCCAGCCGTGACCGGATTCGGAAAAAGAGGTAATCGGCACGGGTACGAGGCCGGAATTTTGATAAAGGCGGCCAAGATCAAGCAAACCGGTACGTTCGCCAAAACGTTTGTCAGCCTCCTGCAACGCAATTACATCGGCATTGATTTCGCCAATTACATCGGCAATGCGTTCGGGTGCAAATTGTTTGTCGGTGCCGACGCATTTATGGACATTATAGGACGCAATAACCGTGTCGGTCGGGGTGTGACGCGGTTCAAACGGCTCATAAAAAGAGCGATTGCGGATGGCTGAAAGAATACTGCCGGATAGATTATTTGGGTTTAGTATCTTTCGCAAAATTTATGTCCTTGAGTGAATGCTCGTATATTCGTCTTGATCGTTGCACAGATATAAATAGTAATGACCATCATATAAAACCAAATGAGGCTTTAGTTTAACAATAAATTTTGAGATATTGCGACCATGAAAGAAACACTGGCTGTTGCATTGAGCGGAGCACTGGGCTCTGTTGCGCGTTACTGGATCGGCATCTGGATGCTGCCTTTAAGCAGGAATCTGCCGTGGGGTACAATCGGGATCAATATTACCGGTTCTTTTGCTATTGCTTTTTTTGGCACACTGACGATGTTGCAAGGACGCTACCCTTTGCCGGAAGTGTGGCGACTGGCTTTTATCGTTGGTGTTTGCGGCGGCTTTACGACATTTTCAACTTTCAGCTTGCAGGTTTTTGATCTTTTGCGGGAAGGGGCACCAGGTCGTGCCACGCTTAATGTTGTCATTTCAGTTATTTTTTGCGTATTGGCTGCCGCTGTCGGTTATTGGCTGGCAATGCGGTTGAATACGGCTAACTGATAAATAAAAGCCCCGCTTTGAACATTCAAAGCGGGGCTTTTGATTGTGAGAGGTGCTTTTATTCGTCGCCCATTTTGAGAGCTTGAATAAAGGCTTCCTGCGGAATTTCCACGCGGCCGAACTGACGCATGCGCTTTTTACCTTCCTTCTGTTTTTCCAGAAGTTTGCGCTTACGGGAAACGTCACCACCGTAACATTTTGCCGTCACATCCTTGCGCAGCGCCGAAATGGTTTCACGCGCAACGATACGGCCACCAATAGCGGCCTGAATCGGAATTTTAAACATATGCTGCGGGATCAGCTCTTTCAGCTTTTCACAAAGCACGCGGCCGCGTTTTTCGGCCGCACTGCGGTGCACCAGCATGGAGAGTGCATCAACAGGCTCTTCATTGACGAGGATCGACATTTTCACCAGATCACCTTCACGGTATTCCGAGAGATTATAGTCGAAAGATGCATAGCCCTTGGAGATTGATTTCAACCGGTCGTAGAAGTCAAAGACAACTTCGTTGAGTGGCAGGTCATAGGTGACCATGGCGCGTGGGCCGACATAGGAAAGATCAACCTGAACACCACGACGTTCCTGACAAAGCTTCAGGATGGACCCTAAATAATCATCCGGCGTCATGATAGTGGCGCGGATCCACGGTTCTTCAATCGAAGTGATCTTGACCACATCCGGCATATCGGCCGGATTGTGCAATTCAGCCACCGAACCATCAAGCATGTTCATGCGGTAAACAACGGACGGCGCAGTTGCGATGAGGTCAAGATTGAACTCGCGTTCCAAACGCTCCTGAATGATTTCCAGATGCAGGAGACCCAAGAAGCCACAACGGAAACCAAAACCCAAAGCCGCAGATGTTTCCATCTCGAAGGAGAAGCTTGCATCATTAAGGCGCAGTTTGCCCATTGCCGAGCGCAGATCTTCAAAATCTGCTGCATCAACAGGGAAGAGACCACAGAACACAACAGGCTGTGCCGGTTTGAAGCCCGGCAGCATTTCCGGCGTTGGACGACGGTCTTCTGTGATGGTGTCACCCACGCGTGTGTCGGCAACTTCCTTAATCGAGGCGGTGATGAAGCCGAGTTCACCCGGTCCAAGCTCATCAACGGCAAGCATTTTTGGGGTGAAAACACCAGTCCGTTCGACAGGATATTTAGCGCCTGTACCCATCATGCGGATGGTCTGGCCTTTTTTCAAAACGCCATCGATGATGCGCACCAGCACGATAACGCCCAAATATGTGTCATACCAGCTGTCGACCAGCATGGCCTTAAGCGGCGCATTACGATCACCGGCCTTTGGAGGCGGCAAGCGATTGACAATTGCTTCCAGCACATCCGGAATACCAAGGCCGGTTTTAGCCGAAATCATCACAGCATCAGATGCGTCGAGGCCGATCACATCCTCAACCTGTTCTTTGACGCGGTCAGGTTCTGCGGCCGGCAGATCAACTTTATTGAGTACGACAACGATTTCGTGATCGTTGTCCATGGCCTGATAAACATTGGCCAGAGTTTGCGCTTCAACGCCCTGAGAGGCATCCACCACCAAAAGTGAACCTTCGCACGCGGCCAGCGAACGCGAGACTTCATAGGCAAAGTCAACGTGACCAGGGGTGTCGATCAGGTTCAGCACATAATCTTCGCCATTTTGCGCTTTGTAGTGCAAACGGACAGTTTGTGCTTTGATGGTAATGCCGCGTTCACGCTCGATATCCATCGAATCAAGGATCTGATCCTTCATCTCGCGCGTTTCAAGTCCGCCTGTCGATTGGATCAAGCGGTCAGCGAGAGTCGATTTACCGTGGTCGATATGGGCGACGATGGAAAAATTGCGAATATGGTCAAGTGGTGTGCTCATGGGCGCGATTTAGCAGTTTTAGAGTAAAATTCAAAGCGGTATTGCAGCGACACAGTGGCAAAAGCGCTCATTGGGCACAGTATTTGACAATAGTTCTTTGCCAAATGCACAAAAGGGATTAAATCAGCCTCATAATTCTCATCAGAAACCCTTATATTCATTAAGGTTGATATACGTTATTCACATAGGAGCTCAGGCATGAATACCGAACCCAATGAAGTCCACAACAGACCAAAACTGGTTACTGTGATCGGCGGTTCGGGTTTTGTCGGACGCGCCGTCGTGGCTGCCCTTGCCAAGCGCGGCTATATGGTGCGCGTTGCTGTGCGCAAACCTGAAATTGCCTATTATATGCAGCCACTGGGCAATGTCGGCCAAATCCAGCTGGTACAGGCCAATGTGCGTTATCGCTGGTCGATTGACCGTGCCATTGCCGGATCGGATTATGTCATCAATCTGGTTGGTATTTTGGCAGAAAGCGGCCGTCAACGCTTCAATGCCGTGCATGTTTTTGGCGCAAAAAATGTAGCAGAAGCCGCGAGCGCACAGAATATTCCGCTTACCCATATGTCGGCACTTGGTGCTGATGTGAAATCAGCCTCCCATTATGCACGAACCAAAGCCGAAGGCGAAAAAGCTGTGCTCAAAGCATCTCCGGATGCAGTGATTATGCGCCCGTCGGTAATTTTTGGCATGGAAGACAAATTCTTCAATCGTTTTGCCAATCTGGCACGTTTCACACCGGCTCTGCCGCTTGTGGGCGGTGGCCAGACAAAAATGCAGATTGTCTATGTCGGTGATGTTGCTGAAACCATTGCTTTGTCGGTTGAAGGCAAACTGAAGCGCGGCACCACCTATGAATTGGGTGGCGCGGATATTCAGTCATTTAAAGACTGGATGCGCGACATGCTCAAGGTTATTGATCGCAAGCGTTTTTTCGTATCAATGCCTTGGTGGATTGCTAAATTTAACGCCCGTTTTCTAGGGCTGTTACCAAATCCGCTGCTGACTGTCGATCAGGTGACTTTGCTGAAATCTGACAATATTGTGTCTGAAGCAGCAGCTGCGGAAGGGCGCACCTTGCAGGCTATAGGCATTACGCCTCAGGGAGCTGATGCAATTCTTCCAGCCTATTTGTGGCGTTATCGTGTGGCTGGTCAATATACCAAGATGCGCGAAGCCCACTAATTGAATTGTTGAGATAAAAAAGCCGCCGGAAATAATCCGGCGGCTTTTTTTTATCTGAAATTAACCGGTTACTTATTGGGTAGCCGGTCTTTTTGTTTCCTTAGAAGCCAAGTGCGATACCGTCACCGCGCGGGTCGGCACCGCCTTCATAACCCTCGGCATGTTTGCGGATGGCTTGAGCATGACCAAGCGTACCTTCCCAGCCACTGGCCATTTTAACCGGATGACCACGCAGACGCAGCTCACGAATGACTTCTTCCGGTGTGCGCGATTCGAGCACCAGATCGCGCGAGACAGTGCCCCATGTGCGTCCCATCAGCCAGCGTGGCGCTTCGATCGCCTGCTGCACGTTGAAGCCGAAGTCGATCATACGGGTGATCATTGCAGCCTGTGTTTGCGGCTGGCCTTCGCCACCCATGGTGCCATAGGCCATCACCGGCTTGCCATCCTTCATCAACATGGCAGGAATGATGGTATGGAAGGTGTGTTTTCCAGCTTCCAGACAGTTTGGATGCTTTTCATCCAAAGCAAAGAACGAGCCGCGGTTCTGCATGATGATACCAGTATTACCGGCAATCACTGCAGCACCGAAGTCGTGATAAATTGACTGGATATTGGAAACCATCATGCCATCGGCATCAGCTGCACAGAAATAAACGGTGTCGCCATCCGGCGAACGGTGGGCGAAATTGCCGCCGTGTTTTACACCGGGTTCGATTGCGTCGAAACCTAGCACAGTTTCATCATTGATGAGCTGTTTGCGTTTTGCTGCATATTCCTTCGAGAGGAAAGTATCGAGCGGAATTTTGACGTGTTTAGGATCACTCAGCCATTCGTCACGATCAGCAAAAGCTACCTTCACCGCTTCTACTAAATGGTGATAATAAGCGGCGGTGTTGTAGCCCCATGATTTGACATCATATTGCTCCAGCAAATTCAGAATTTGCAACGCTGCAAAGCCTTGCGTTGCTGGTGGCAGCTGAAACACGTCATAGCCACGATAAGTCGAAGTGATCGGCTCTGCCCAAGTGGCATGATATTCCGCAAAATCCTCATAGCGCAGAGGGGAGCCCTGGGCTTCCATGGATTTTGCCATTTCTTGTGCGATCGGGCCTTCATAAAAGCCTTTGCGCGGCCCATGTTCGGCCAGATATTCAAAGGTTTTCGCCAGTTCCGGCTGAGCGATGAACTCACCGTCCCGTTGTGGCTTGCCTTTTGGCAGAAAGATGCGTGCCATATCGGCATTGGCATTAAGGATAGCCTCGTCCGTAACAAGCCAATCGGCCAGCGAGCGTGACACTGCCATACCGTGGCGGGCATAATGGATCGCATCGGCAAACAAATCAGCCCAAGGCAGCTTGCCATAGCGTTCATGCGCCAGACGCCAACCGTCAACCACGCCCGGTGCCGTAAGAGCTGCCAATGCGCCCCGCATCGGAATCTGGTCGGTGTGGCCGTGTTTCTCATAAAACTCGCGGGTTGCGAGTTTGGCAGCAGGGCCTGTTGCCTCAATCGCTTCAACGCTTGAAGCTTTACCGCCAGCGATAAGCAAGAAGGCGTCACCGCCAAGGCCGGCCATATGCGGGTAAACCACACAAAGAGTGGCGTTGATTGCAATAGCCGCATCAACAGCGCTCCCGCCGCGGCGCAATGCTTCCTGTCCGGAAGCTGAAGCCAGATAATGCGGGGAGCTGACCATACCGCGCTTGGCGAAAACTGCCGGTCTGCCGGTTCTTGGTCCATCAGCGTTAATCATATCAAACCCTTTATACTATTTTAAAAAGCAGATGACTGATCAGTCACTTATTTAGCTTTGGGAGGAAACAGCACACGCTGTAGCGGGGGGATGATGGCGGCAATGCTTAATGCCACCATGCCGATTGTCGACATTATGCGCCAATCATTCGTGGTGCCAAGGCTGACCAATGGCAGTGCTACGATGAACAGCACGAATGAAACACTCAAGTAAGACAAACGATTTTGCAGAATACGCTTAATCATAATCTGTCTCCTTTATTGTACGATCAAAGCGAGGATGACGGTGGCAATGCCTGTCAAAACGAATGCCGCGATTGTCCAAGGCATTGTTTTACGCAGGATTGCACCTTCCTGACCATTGATACCGGTTGTACTTGCACCCATAACCACATTAGCAGGGGCAATCGCATTACCAATGGCACCACCAGCACTTTGTGCAGCCAGAATGGTTGATGGCGGCAGACCTTTCGCTTCAGCCAGATTGACTTGCAATTCCGAGAACAGAACCTGCGAAGAGGTGGAACTGGAGGTGATAAATGCACCCAAGATGCCGATACCATTGGCGAGGAAAGCAAACACATAGGTCGGAGCAATGGCTGCGATACCAAGGGCGAGCATGGTATTTTGGCCGGTGAGTTTCATGATCGAAGCCATAACAAGGAAGGCAATGATCGGAACTGACGCAGGAATTGCGCTGGCAAAAAGACCCTTAACCACACCCGGTATTTCTTTGCCGGTGGCTTTTGCCCATTGCTTGAAATAACCAAGCTTGGTGAAGCAGAACCATGTGATCAGCGCGGTCACTGTGATTGTTGCACCTGGATGGGCAAACATATGCAGTGGTGAATAGCTGGCAGTTGCAGCCGTTTCAACACCCATACCTGTGGTAGTGGCAGGGAAAGGCAAACCGAAGTTTGGGATGTAAAGCCATGCATGAAGACGGTCGATCAGCGAGGTGCCGAGTGCTAAAATTGTCAGCAATGCATATGGCGAGAAGGCTGCCAATGTATCCATTGGCGGTTCTGCACCGGTTTCTTCCAAATGGGCTGCTTCCTGCATGGCAGGACGATCAACAATGGTTTCATCGGCTTCCTTGTAGCGCGACCATTGCGACAGCGGATAAAGCGCGAGCATTGCCAATGCAGCAGGCAAGAAGGCTGCCAGAATCGGGTCGATAGAGACCACCAAAAACTGACCTACACCGTGGATGAATGCGATGATGAGTACAAGCGGCCAACCGGCACGAACCGCTGCACCACGACCATACATCCAGACAACCATAAAGCCGCCTAGAACAGACTGTATCGCAATCAGGATTGCAGCTTGCAGCCCCATGGAAAGGCTTGTGGCAGCATCCATTTCGACAACTTGCAAGGTTGCAAGCCAGCCGACACCCAATGTGCCGTAAAATTTTGCCCAGATATGCGCGATGATCGGAATAGCAACCGCATAAACCGGACGCATACCAAATGCGACAAGCAGGGGAGCAACAACGGCAATAGGTGTACCGAACCCATCAATCCCTTGCAAGAAGGAAGTGAATACCCAACCGAGCGCTACAATGATGAAAAGCTCATTGCGGGACATGCGGGAAATCCCGCGCCGCAAGGCATCATAGCCACCGGATTGGTTCATGATTTGATAGAGCAGCAATGCAGGCCAAATCACATAGAGGATTGGCATTGCGTCCCAGATACCGCGGGCAGAGGCAATGGCCAATGCGCGTGTCGAGGCTTCAAAGGCAAATACCGCGACGCCTGCCGCGATAAAAATACCGGTGGTGCCGGCTTGCTGTGCTGTCCAGTTCATACCCACCATGAGCACAATCAGGGCTACTATGGGAGCAGCGGCCAACAGCCAGTGTAGTAAGTTTAAATCTAATGACATTTTATACCATTATTTTTTATCTCCCGAAGGAGAAAAGGGGGGGCGCGGTCTTTATGTGGTTAGACATTTCATTTCATATAATAAAAAGTATTCATTGATTGTAATCAATCTTATTAAATTGATTGCTAATATTATAATAAGTTAAGGTTATTTCTTATGGTTAAGAAATATAAATATCAAATATATGTGATAATTTATTACGTTTTTTATCTGTAATTTGTTTTAAAGTAATAGATTATTATTGTTACCTTTTATTAATTTTTATAGTTCTGATTAAGTTTAAATGCGGGAATGTTTATTCAGTTATCTGATTTCGTTGTTATTTTGCTTAATATTGTTCTTTGAATATGTTCTTAGGGAAAATCGGGTAACAAAAAAGCCCGCGCAAGCGGGCTCTTTGAGGTGCTTCTGGACCTTGGTAGTGGTCTGAAGACTTAGGAATGGTGCCCAGAAGAGGACTCGAACCTCCACGCCCTTGCGAGCGCCAGCACCTGAAGCTGGTGCGTCTACCAATTCCGCCATCTGGGCGTTGGTGATCCGTTTAAGGGGCTAAACGTCTGCTGTCAATCGGCTTTTTATAAAGTTTTGATATTTTTTAGGCTGTCTTGTGTAAAAAAACTATAAATAATGCCATTCATGTGTTTTCAGTTTGTCTTAAGATGTTCTAAATCTCCAGAATGGCATTATATTTGAAGCACTTAATCCGCTGAGAGCACTTGCTTGGAAGCAACAGTCGAATCGGCATTCAGCTTATAAATGATCGGCACGCCGGTATTGAGTTCCTGTGAGAGGATTTCTTCGCTGGTCAGGCCGTCAAGCGCCATGATGAGGGCACGCAGTGAGTTGCCGTGGGCCGCAACCAGCACGGTTTCGCCACGTAAGACATGCGGCTGGATTTTGTGCAGGTAATAAGGCCAGACACGGGCACCGGTATCTTTCAGGCTTTCACCGCCCGGAGGGGGCACATCATAAGAACGGCGCCAGATATGAACCTGTTCTTCGCCCCATTTGGCGCGGGCATCATCTTTGTTGAGGCCGGAGAGGTCACCATAATCGCGCTCGTTGAGTGCCTGATCACGGATGGTTTCTAAATCAGATTGACCGAGCTGATCAAGTATATGCTGGCATGTCACCTGAGCGCGTGACAAATCGGATGTGTAAGCAATATCGAATTTCAGGCCAGCGGCTTTCAAGCGTTCACCGGCGGCTTTTGCTTCGGCGTGACCTTGTTCGGTCAGGCCCGGATCACGCCAACCGGTAAAAAGGTTCTTTAGGTTCCATTCACTTTGACCATGACGAACGAGAACGAGAGTGCGGGACATGCTTATGCGCTCCTTGAAAGTTAAAGATGATGATCAGTCGTTCAGACCAAGTACATCGAACATGGAATAAAGGCCTGGTTTTTTACCCGTTGCCCATAAAGCTGCTTTAATCGCGCCACGGGAGAAAACGGTGCGGTCTTCTGCGCTATGTGCCAGCGTGACATGTTCAGAGGAACCAGCAAAAATGACTGAATGTTCGCCAATGACCGAACCACCGCGTAGACTTGCAAAACCGATTGTGCCGGTTTCTCTGGCACCTGTAATGCCGTCGCGGCCACGTTGGCTAACCTCATCCAGATTGACATGACGTCCATCAGCAGCGGCGCGTCCCAGCATTAAAGCAGTACCGGATGGCGCATCGACTTTATGTTTATGGTGCATTTCCAATACTTCAATGTCGAAATCTTTTGGATCGAGTGCTGCTGCTGCTTTTTTAACAAGCCCTGCCAGCAGATTAAGCCCCAAGCTCATATTGCCGGATTTGACAATTGTTGCATGACGCGCGGCGGCTGCGATTTTTTCTTCGTCTTCAGCACTCAGGCCAGTGGTGCCGATAACATGGACGATACGGGCTTGTGCAGCATAACCGGCATATTCAATGGTTGCTTCAGGACGGGTGAAATCAAGCACGCCTTCGGCTTTGGAAAAGGCGGTAAGCGGATCATCTGTGATGGCGACGCCGATTGGTCCAAGACCTGCAAGCTCGCCGGCATCACGGCCTATCAGCGGTGAACCTTTGCGCTCGATAGCGGCGGCAACGCGCACACCGTCGATCTCGGCAATGGCACGGATAAGAGCCTGTCCCATACGGCCACCCGCACCAACAATTACCAAGCCCATATCGGCGTTTTGTTCACTAGCCCCACTCATAAGTGTTCTCCTGTCGTCTTTTCATTCTCATGTTCGATCAATGCTGCGTCATTGTTTTTGCCGCTTTGCAACTGATAGAAACGGGCATAAATACCATTTTCCATAGCGATCAGATTGCGGTGAATACCTTCTTCAACCACGTAACCATTTTCCATTACAACGATATGATCGGCATTGACGATGGTTGAAAGACGATGCGCAATTACAATGGTCGTGCGCCCTTGCATGACATGTTCCAATGCCTGCTGAACGCGTTTTTCCGATTCATTATCAAGTGCCGATGTTGCCTCATCAAGCAACAAGATCGGCGCGTTACGGATGATGGCACGGGCAATGGAGAGGCGCTGACGTTGACCGCCGGAAAGGGTAACGCCATTTTCACCAACCGGCGTATCATAACCATTGGGTTGCTGAACGATAAATTCATCCGCATGGGCAAGTTTGGCAGCTTCCAGTATTTCTGCATCCGTTGCATCAGGTCGACCATAGCGGATGTTATCGGCAATGGTGCCTTCAAACAGATAAGGCTGTTGCGACACGTAAGCAATTTGGTGACGCAGTGAATCCTTGGTGACTTTCGCAATATCCTGATCATCGATAAGGATTTTGCCGCTGTCGATATCATAGAAGCGTTGGGTGAGGGCAATCAATGTTGATTTCCCAGCCCCTGATGCTCCCACAACAGCTGTGACTTTGCCGGGTTCAGCCACAAAACTGATTCCATGCAAAACTTCTGCTTTGCCATAAGAGAAGCGCACATCATCAAAACGGATTTCACCTTTGCCGACCTGTAATGTGCCGGCATCAGGCGCATCCACCTGACGTGGTTCAATGTCGAGGATTTCATAAATCATCCGCGCATTGACGAGCGCACGTTCAAGGCCGACCTGCAAACGCGCAAGGCGGCGTGCCGGATCATAGGCCAGCAACAGTGCCGTGATGAACGCAAACATGGCGCCCGGCGGCTCTTGATTAATGATGGCGCGATAACCGCCATAGGCAAGAACACCGGCTACGGCAAAACCGGCCAGAATTTCAGAGATCGGCGTGGTGCGCTCAGAAACGCGGGCGATTTTGTTGGAACGCTCTTCAGAGCGGTCAATCAGATTATAGAGTTTACCGCGCAGCTGATCTTCCATCGTAAAGGCTTTGACGATCGCAATACCTTGTACGGATTCCTGCATCGCGCCAAGCAAATGCGAGTTAAGGTCAACCAGATCACGGGTGACCGTGCGGATACGGCGTGAAATATAAGAAACCGCATAAATCAGCGGCGGGCCGATAAGAAAAACGACAAGCGAGAGCACCGGATCTTTATAGAACATCACCGCAACAAGACCAACAAGACCGATCACGTCGCGAGTGATTGAAGTAATGGTGATGCTCATCACGTCACGGATACCGTTGACGTTTTGATTGATCTGGGCCGCCAGATGGCCGGATCGGGCATCACTATAAAAATCAAGGCCAAGCTTCATCAGGTGGTCGAACATACGCTTTTGATAGCGCGCCACAAGATTATTGCCAATTTTGGCCAACTGAACAGATTGCACATAGCTGGCCAAACCGCGCACGATAAAGGCCAGAAATAATGTACCGCAAATGATCGGGATGAGATCAATTCGCTGTTCATAGAAAATCTTATTAATGACCGGTTCCATCTGGAACGCCAGAAAACCGCTGCTGAGCGCGACCAGAAGCAGAGCAATAATGGTCACCGCATAGGTACCTTTATAATCACGCGCGTTTTCAGACAAAACGCGGCGGATAATACTGCTGGCTTCAGTAGGGTCGATTTTCTTTTTTTTCTTCCGTTTAATCAAGCTAAAGGCACTTTTCGTGAGGCAAAAGCCTTGGACTGCCAAAGCTGTTTGCGGTTGAAAATGCTGTCACCAATGCCTGAAGCTTTGAGCTTTCAAGCCAGAGGTTCCGGCGGCCGGTCACAGACAGAATGCGAGTTCGCCTGAGACAGAATTTCCTATAACCTTATCAGAGCCTGTTGACCATGCCTAATGCATGGCCATTTTATTGTGGGACAAGAAAATAAACTATTTTTGAAAATCATCATGCAGGTTTTAAGGGCGGTTTTCGTTAAAAATTTAATCGGCACTAATCCAGCGACGGCCTTCGGTAGCAACCTGAAAACGTGCCGGACTGCGGGCAAAGGCCGAAAGACCGTTTAGAGCCGCCAATTGATGGGTGACGATATGAACGGGGATATCACGCATAATATGAGAATGGGGGGCTTTATCTTCAAAATTGGCACGGAAGGTGCCTTTTTTAAGAATGGAAACAATTTTTTGTGAAATGCCGCCGGAAAGATAAACGCCGCCATGTGCCATGAAAATAAGTGCCAGATCACCGGCAATGCGGCCAAGATAGGCAGCAAACAGGTCAAGCGCTTCAATGGCTTGCGCGTTACTTTCTTCCAATGCGGCAGCGGTAATATCTGCCGGAGTGTTCAATACGGGTTTCATAGTATCCGCAGTGCAAATGGCCTTATAAAGATTGCACAAGCCGCGACCACAGAGAATCTGCTCGGCAGCCACACGGCCTTCGATTGTTTCGACATGCGGGAAAATTTCATAATCGCGCTTGGTGCGCGGGCCTAAGTCAATATGGCCGCCTTCACCAGGAACCGGTATCCATGAACGATGTGCGCGCAAAAGCCCGGCCACACCCAAACCAGTGCCCGGCCCAAGCACCACGCGGGTGGCCTTGATTTCTCCGGATCTGCCGCCGATTTGTTCCAGATATTGGCTGTCGAGGGAAACGGCGGCGAGGGCTTGTGCCTCAAAATCATTGAGAATGGTGACATCTTCAAATGTCATAGTTGCGATCAATTGCTTTGGACGCACCACCCACGGGCAGTTGGTGAGTTCAATTTCATCGCCGTCAACAGGACCGGCAACAGCCAGTACCGCTGATCGTGGTTGCAAGGAAGTATGGTTTAAAACTGTGCTTTGAATGGCTTCATCAATACTGGCATAATCGGCAGTGTTGATAACCGGAAATTCTCGCGGCTCGGCATGGGCATCAACAAGAATGGCAAAACGCGCATGGGTGCCGCCGATATCGCCGACCAGTACAGGAAATTTAAAAAATGGTTCGCTATTAAAATTATCAGGCATCATATTTCCTGTCAGTTACCAAAGAAAAAGTGATTTTAAGTGTATATCGGTTTTCAGTTCAGTGCTTTGATCAGCATCTCGGCGGTTGCCCGGTTCAAAGCCATCGGCAAATTATAGACACTGCCAAGGCGGGTGAGTGCTTTCACATCCACATCATGGGGCAATGGTGACAACGGATCGATAAAGAAAATCAACAGTTGCACGGTGTTTTCAGCAATCATAGCTCCTATTTGCTGATCGCCGCCCAATGGCCCGCTTTTAACGCGCTCTACATTTAAAACGGGACAGGCATCTTTAATCAAACCGCCGGTGGTGCCGGTGGCGACAATTTCATATGCTGCTAATTCTGCCTGATGGGTTTTGGCAAAATCAACCATATCATTCTTTTTCTGATCATGGGCGATCAGAGCTATACGCTTAATTTTTACCAATTTCAGCGATCCTTTATCAAACTCAAAAAACTGCCGGATAATGATCCGAAACGCGTAACCCGCATTGGTTGCTAGCATAAAATTTGCAAATTTTTATGTCATGACAAACAATGCTTAAATCGTTTGAAATCTATAGCTTACATATGTTTCAAAAGAAAGGGCTGGTCATTAGCCAGCCTTTTCGCAAGGTTTTGTTTTATGGATAGAGTGTCACTTCCGCCGCTGATGCGGGTGAGGGCGCATTGAGAAGTGCAGCACAAGCTTTCGGCAGAGCCGAAACCATCATAGGCTTTGGTTTTGGTGCCGGTTTATCCGATGGTTTAGCCGGTTTCCAAGGTTCGTCGGTAAACCACCATGCCAGCGATTTATCACAGCCGTCGCCCTTGGCAACCTTGTCCTGAGGCTTGCAATTGGGTGAACCCGGCTGGCAACTCATACGAATATGGAAGTGATAATGGTGCCCCCAATAAGGGCGCACTTTACCAAGCCATGAGCGGTCGCCGGAAACCGTATCACAAAGCTGTTTTTTTATGCCCGGATGCACGAATAACCGCTCGACCTGAGGGTTGGAGGCTGCGTGCTTCAGCAATGCCGTATGTTTGTCCGACCACTTTTTAGGGTCGACATAAAGGCTGTTATCTTTCAACACCGAAACGGCAGAGACATCTTCACGCTGTTGATTGGTATAACGCTTGTTTGGCATAGGATTGAGCCAGATATCTGCATCAAGTCCAACCTGATGCGAGGCATGACCGGTCAGCATCGGGCCGCCGCGCGGCTGTGAAATATCGCCTACCAGCAGGCCGTTCCAGCCATCTTTTTTGGCATCGCGTGAAAGCTGCTGCAGCATAGCAATAAGATTTGGATGGCCCCAATTGCGGTTACGCGACAAACGCATCACCTGCCAGTCTGGGCCGTCAATCGGCATTGCCACAGCGCCGGACATGCAACCTTTGGAATAAAAGCCGATTGCTTGCGGTTGAGCATTCAGATTGGGTAATTTCATTGCGCCGAAGGCTTGTTTTGCAGGCATGTCTTCAGCTTGCGCTGTGGGCACTGCAAGTATACTCAGACTGAATGTTGTGAGCAATATGGCGGCGTTTTTCAAAAAAAAGCGTTTTTCAGACATATGGATTTTCCAAATGATGATGAAATTTTTTAATCTTTGTGCGAGCGCCAGTTCGACTTTTCCCACATGGACTTAAAAGCAATGCGATAATTCGGATAGATAAACTGATAGCCGGTTTCGGTTATTTTTTTATTAGAAACGCGTTTGTTCTCGCCATAAAAAGAACGCGCCATCGGGGTCATTTCAGCCTTGTCGAAATCAATTTCTTCCGGCGGTGTGACACCCATCAATTCGGCGGCAAAAGTCACCACATCCTGTGGCGGTGCTGGTTCATGATCGGTAATGTTGAAAATACCGTCGATTTTTCGCGTGCTTAAATATTCAAGCGAGCCGGCAATATCTTCCACATGGATACGGTTAAAAATCTGGTCTTTTTTAATAATACGACGTGCGGTACCGCGTGCCAAATTAACAAAAGCATTGCGGTCAGGGCCATAAATGCCGGAAAGACGTAAAATTGCGACCGGCATTTGGTATTTTTCGCCTAAAGCCAGCCATTGTTTCTCGGCTTTTATCCGCTCGTTTGAACGCTGTGCCGATGGGTTGCAGGCAGCCGTTTCATCAATGAGTGCGCCCTTATGATCGCCATAAACACCAACGGTGGAAAGATATCCGATCCATTCAATTTTATTGTCAGGTGCATTTAATGCATCTTCTACATGGGGTAAGGCCGGATCGCCGTCTTTGCCGGGTGCTGCCGAAATGACAATATGAGTGGCGTTTTTTAAATGACTTGCAAAATTCGGGTCAATTGCATCTTCTGCAAATACGAGTGGCTCAATGCCATATTGTTTTAACGTTTCAAATTTTTCTATTGAGCGGGTTGTGCCATAGATGGATTGGGCATTGTCTTTCATTTTCTGTGCGAAAAATTGCGCTGAATAACCTGCACCGATAAGAAAAATCCGCATAGCTACTGGCACCTGTTCCATTCATCTAAAACATAAGGGTCGGTTTCATCTTTAGCATAATGCGCGTGTAATGGGCTAATTTTATCGTGAAGCAATAATTGCCGCAAAGCCCAGACAGCCGTGCCGCGCACTAAAGGTTCTGGATCGTTCAAATGGTATTCCAATTGCGGCACAAAGCTTGAAAAGCCGGAATTGCCGGCAGCAATCATCACATTGCGTAAGAAGCGATTGCGGCCGATGCGCTTGATCGGGGAGCCGGAGAAAAAAGTGCGAAATTCGGCATCGTCTAAATTCAGCAGAAATTCCAGCGAGGGGCTGCGCAGATCTTCGCGGGCGCGCAGTTTGATTTCCTGTGCTTTTTGAGCAAATTTATTCCACGGGCAGGCCGATAAGCAATCGTCGCAGCCATAGATGTGATTGCCAATGGCTTTCCGAAATTCGTGCGGGATCGGGCCTTTATTCTCAATCGTTAAATAAGAAATGCAGCGCCTTGCATCAATTTTGAAGGGAGTAGGAAAAGCATTGGTCGGGCATACATCAAGACAGGCGCGGCACGAGCCGCAATTGTTGCGATTGGGTTCATCGGGGGGCAAATCCAGCGTGATGAAAATAGAACCCAAAAACAACCATGAGCCATAGTCGCGGCTGACCAAATTGGTGTGTTTTCCCTGCCAGCCCATACCGGCTGCGGCGGCTAGGGGCTTTTCCATCACAGGTGCCGTGTCGACAAATACTTTCACCGCGCCGCTCGCGCGCGCAATGAAGCGGCTTGCGACATGTTTGAGCTTACCTTTGATAATGTCGTGATAATCGCGATTTTGCGCATAAACCGAAATGGCACCGCGATCCTTATGTTTAAGCACTTCCATCGGGTCATGTTCTGGGCCGTAATTCATGCCGAGCATGACAATGGTGCGCACTTCCGACCATAGTGTTTGCGGATTGGCGCGACGCTCTTCTGTTTCCTCCATCCACTCCATATCGGCGTGATAACCATTGTCGATAAACTCGCGCAAGCGTTCTGGTGCCTGCGGAATAGAGCCGGGATGGGTAAAAGCCACGACGTCAAAACCTGCTGCACGGGCTTCATCCGCGAGCAGGTTTTTGAGTTTCAGCTTTTTGGCCATTTCTTTGTCGTCAGAAGTCAAGGTCACCATAATGTGCCACCGGCGCCAATCCACGAACCCGGTCGTTTAATAGCGGACGGAAGGATGGGCGCGATTTCATCCGCGCATACCAGTCCCGTGCCGCTGGTGTTTCAGTCCATTCAATTTCGCCTAAATAATCCAAAATGGAAATAGCACTTGCGGCTGCCATATCAGCATAAGTGGCATGTCCACCACCCAACCAGTCACGCGTGGCGGCCAGCCAGTCCAGATATTTCATATGCTGGCGGATATTGGTGCGTGCGGCGCGGATTGCGGTCGAATCAGGCGCACTGCCGCCTATTTCTGCCGACATCTGCAATTTATAAACGCGTTCGCGCACAATATGACGGGTTACTTCATTTTCAAATTTGACCAGAAACCAATCAACCAGACGGCGCACTTCAGCGCGCTCCATCGGGCTTTCCGGTAGAAGTCGACGATTACGCTTCAAGGCACCGCGCGTTTCGTCGAGATATTCAGCAATCACCGACGCACCAATAACCGCCAGATCATTTTCAGCCAGCAAAACCGGTAAAGTGGCAGCAGGATTGATCGCTAAAAACTCTTTACGGCGTGCCCAGGGGCGTTCTTCGATAAGCTCGGCATCAACGTCATATTCGTTGAGAATAAGACGGGTATAGCGGGAACCGGACGACATAGGATGATGAAAAAGCGTAAGCATGACCGCAGGCAACAACACTTTCAAATATGGCTTCCAAGCATAGTCAATATGACTGACATAACAGAAACTTCGTGAAGCGCTGCTGCTATGTTGAACTGCCGGAACCCGTCGACAAGGATTAGGGTGCAAAGATTGGAGGAAATGTTTTTCCGTAAAATAACCTGATAGGCATTTATGCTGAAATTATTGTTAAGCTTTCATGTTTAAAATGTGGTCAATGAGCATTTTTATATGCTTAAGTGACAAAAGGCAGCAGTTTATGAACATCTATAATTTTCTTGAGGCGGGTTTTTTGGGCCTCGTGGAAGGTATGACCGAGTTTATACCTGTGTCATCGACCGGGCATTTATTGCTGGTCGGACATTTCTTAGGCTTTGAATCCGCCGGAAAATCCTTTGAAGTACTGGTGCAACTCGGCGCTATTCTTGCAATTTTGAGCGTTTATGCAGCTAAAATCATGCGCTTGTTGCGCGATTTTTCCAGTGATGCCAAAACACGTCGTTTTGTGCTGGGCGTGTTGGTGGCTTTTCTGCCAGCGGCTTTCATTGGTGCATTGGCGCATGGATTTATCAAAACAGTGCTGTTTGAAACCCCGATGCTGGTTTGCATTATGTTGATTTTGGGCGGTTTTATTTTGCTCTGGGTCGACCGGATCGACTTGAAGCCGCGTTATCATAATGCAATGGATTTCTCGCTGCCAATGTGTCTGATCATTGGTTTTGTGCAATGTCTGGCGATGGTGCCTGGTGTGTCGCGCTCAGGCTCAACCATTGTTGGCGCTTTATTGCTTGGTGCCGACAAGCGCTCGGCGGCTGAATTTTCATTCTTTTTAGCGATGCCGACAATGGCGGGTGCTTTTGCCTATGATCTTTATAAAACCCACAATCAATTGTCATTCAATGATGGCGCATTGATTGCGGTTGGTTTTGTGATGGCCTTTATTTCCGGCGTCTTTGTTGTGCGCTATTTGCTCGATTATGTATCACGTCACGGTTTCAAGCTGTTTGCATGGTGGCGGCTGATTGTCGGTGCTGCTGGTATGGCTGCTTTGATGGTGTGGGGCTAAGAATTCAAAATGCCGGTTAAGTAACTTAACCGGCATTTCTTTTTACTCATTCATCATCAACAAGGCGCAGATGCCATTGCGGTTCGGAGGTAGGTGTATCGGGTGTTGGTGGGCTGCCAAGTTCAAGTGTTTCAATTTTTTCGCCACGGCGGCTGATTTTGGAGGATGAGATCAGAATATCATCAATATCTTTATTGGCTTGCTGGAAATGGGTTTGTAATTTGCGAACACGCTCGTCAAGCCGCGTTACATCTTCCATCAAGCGCATCACTTCGGCTTGGATAAGATGGGCTTGCTCCCGCATACGGGTATCTTTCAATACCGATTGGATTACCTGAATTGAAAGCATCAAAAGCGATGGGGAGACGATAACGACGCGGGCACGATGGGCTTTTTGAATAAGCGATGAAAAATGCTCATGGATATCTGCAAAGACCGATTCTGACGGCACAAATAAAAAGGCCGTATCCTGCGTTTCACCGGCAATCAGATATTTATCGGATATATCTTTGATATGGACTTCAATATCGCGGCGGAATTGTTGCGCGGCTTGTTTTTGTGCCTCCGCACTTTTGGCCTCGCGCACCGCTGTCCATGCTTCCATCGGAAATTTGGCATCAATCACGAGTGAGGGCGCATTATTGGGCATACGGATGATACAATCCGGACGGGTTGCATTGGAAAGTGTTGATTGAAACTCATAAAGCCCTTGCGGTAAAGCATCGGCGATGATCGCCTCCATCCGTGCCTGACCATAAGCGCCGCGGCTTTGTTTATTGGCAAGAATGGCCTGTAACTGCACCACTTGTCCGGCCAGTGATTGTATATTGTTTTGTGCCGTATCAATCACCGCAAGCCGCTCTTGCAGTTTGGCAAGATTTTCATGCGTTGATCTGGTTTGTTCGTTCATGGTGTGACCAAGGCGGTTGGTCATGCCGTCGAGGCGCTCGCGGATGGATTGATTAAGCTCGGATTGGCGCGAGCCGAATACTTCCGCCATGGTTTGCATCCGGCCTTGCATTTCGGCCTGACTTTTCAAAATTTCAGCCATGCGCATTTCTGCGTCACGGGCGCGCTCTTCGGCGAGCATTTCGGTGATCATCGCGTTTTTCGCGTTACGGTTGCCCATCCATATAAACAGCAGCCCTATGAGAATGACGGCAAGAAAAATTGCGCCGAGCAAAAAACCCGCTGAAAATTGATATTGGCCAAGCTGAAAAACTGGCTGTGTCAGGCTATTTGTGTTTTCCATACATATTGCTTTAACCGATTCGCGCATGAATTAAGAGATCAAAACAGGAACATTTTATCATTCGGCCGTTCACGAGCATTGACGTGGTAACTTGTAACAATTAGGTGAAACCCATGTCGATAAAACCACTGATTATTTTACCCGATCCTGTCTTGCGTTTGGTGTCAAAACCGGTTGAGCGTTTTGATGCACAACTGCAAGCTTTTGCTGATGATATGTTTGATACCATGTATGATGCACCTGGTATCGGGCTTGCTGCTATTCAGGTCGGTGAGCCGATCCGTCTGGTGGTGATTGATCTGGCACGTGAGGGCGATGAAAAAGCGCCGCATGTGTTTGTCAATCCGAAGATCGTGCATTCATCCGATGAGCGCAGCATTTATGAAGAAGGCTGTTTGTCTATTCCGGAATATTATGCTGAGGTAGAACGTCCCGCACGCGTGCACGTTGAATATCAGGATGTGCAGGGTAAGCCACAGGCAATGGAAGTCGATGAATTGATGGCCACATGCATCCAGCATGAAATTGACCATTTGGATGGCGTTTTGTTTATTGATCACATTTCCAAGCTGAAACGCGATATGGTGATCAAGAAATTCAAAAAAATCGCCAAAGAACGCCAGCAAAGCAAGCAGGTGCTATAATGTCATTGCGTGTCGTTTTCATGGGAACGCCGGAGTTCTCCGTACCTGTTCTCACCGCTATTATTGGTCATGGTTATGATGTGGTTGCCGTTTATTCGCAGCCGCCGCGTGCCGCAGGACGCCGTGGTCTGGAGCTGACCAAGTCCCCTGTACATCAGAAAGCGGAAGAATTCGGCATTCCTGTCTTTACGCCAAAAAGCTTGCGTTCTGAAGAAGAGCAGCAAAAATTCCGTGATCTGGAAGCTGATGTTGCAATTGTTGTCGCCTATGGCTTGTTATTGCCGCTGCCGATTTTGGAAGGCACGCGCCTTGGTTGCTACAATGGTCACGCGTCGCTATTGCCGCGCTGGCGCGGTGCGGCACCGATCCAGCGCGCCATTATGGCCGGCGACAAAGAGACCGGAATGATGATTATGAAAATGGATGAGGGGCTGGATACCGGCCCTGTTGCCATGGTTGAGAAAATCACGATCACCGAGAATATGACCACCGGTGAATTGCATGACAGGCTGAGCATGACAGGTGCGGATTTGATGATCCGTGCATTGGGTGCTTTGGAGCGTGAAAGTCTGACGCTCAGTCCTCAGGACGAAGACGGTGTGGTTTATGCCGCCAAAATCGACAAGGCGGAAGCGCGTATTGATTGGTCGAAGCCAGCTGAAATTGTGCATAATACCATTCGTGGCTTGTCGCCTTTTCCGGGTAGTTGGTGCGAGATGGAAATTGGCGGCAAAGTGGAACGCGTTAAAATTTTGCGCTCTACTTTGGCCGGAGGTTCAGGCACACCCGGCACCCTTCTTGACGACAAGCTGACCATTGCTTGCGGTGCGGGGGCTGTGCGATTGCTGAGCCTGCAGCGCGCTGGTGGCAAGGCATTGCCGGCATCCGAATTTTTACGCGGCGCAGCCGATTTGCGGGTTCTTTGAAGAATGCCGCGTTATCGGTTGACAGTTGAATATGACGGCACGCCTTATGTCGGCTGGCAGCGTCAAGAAAATGGTCACACCATTCAGGCGGCTATCGAGCAGGCTTTCAAGCGCTTTACCGGTCAGGATTTAACGCTTGGCGCGGCAGGACGCACCGATGCAGGTGTGCATGCCTTGGCTCAGACTGTGCATGTGGATTTGGAGCGTGACTGGTCGGCCGGTAAACTCCGTGAGGCCTTGAACGCCCATCTGGCGCAATGGCAGGAGAAGGTCAGCATTATCAATGTGCAGAAAACCGTTGATCATTTTGATGCGCGTTTTTCTGCCCGTGGCCGTCATTATCTTTATCGCATTCACAATCGTCGCCCGCCGTTAAGTATTGATCTTAATCGCGCATGGTGGGTGTCCAAACCGCTTGATCATGAAAAGATGCATGAGGCTGCGCAGCTTTTGCTCGGCGAGCATGATTTTACCACTTTTCGCGCGAGCCAATGTCAGGCAAAAAGTCCGGTCAAAACATTGGATCGTCTGGATGTGACACTCAATGGCGAGATTATTGAAATTCGGGCGTCGGCGCGCTCGTTCCTGCATAATCAGGTGCGCTCACTCGCCGGTAGCTTGATGGAAGTCGGTTCCGGCCGCTGGACCAGCCAAGATTTGGTTGCTGCATTAGAAGCGCGTGAGCGTTCGCGTTGTGGCGCGGTTGCACCGCCTTACGGGCTCTATCTTATCGGCGTCGATTATGATGATCCAGTTTAATAACCGGCGTTAAAATCGTAATTAATGCCGAATAATTCTTGTAACATGATGGTGATGGCAAAAGACACCATGAACATCGCAATATAAAAGGGCAGGGCAAAACTGGTTGGTTTTTGCAGAGCCGTGCGTGTGAGGCGATAGCTCATTACGATAATTGCGATCATAAAGACAAGCGACAGAATGCTTATGGTTTGGCTGCGCTGTTGCATCACTAATTGTAACAGGCTGATGGGCGCAAAAGCCCATGCCAACAATGCTGTGCCCCAGTTGCTGGCAATGACATAAGGGGCAAAGCGTTTGGCAATACCAATTTTGCTAACGACAAGGCCAAGAAGAAAAATCGGCAAAATCCATGCCGTAATATCAACAATTGCTGCTTTGATGACGATGGAAAAACGCATGGCAGTTTCCTCTCGCCCGCCGGTAAGTTCTGCTGCATAGGCAACCCAACCCGCAAGCAGTGGCGGAAGGCTTACAAGAATTGCGTAAAATGAGCGCCAAAAACCATCGGCTGAGATGTCGAGATAGGCAAGCCCGTCGGACTTGCCGGTCATCATGCGCCAGACACCGTAGAAATAGCGGTAAATTGTGTCGATTGTTGGCAAAGTTCACAAACCTTAACTGACGCGAGGAGGAATAATTGGCTGTAAGCTTAGGAAAATAAACGCAAAAATACAACAGATACAGCTTGCCTTATTGGCGGCATGTTTTGTCGCTATTCAATAAGTCTCCAGTCGATGTAAAAGTTTCAATACCGTTTACATCCCCCTTATAAGACGAGGACTTTTGTCCTCGTCTTATTTGTTCCAAGGTTAGTCACGCAACAAATCATTGATCGATGTTTTCGAGCGGGTGCGTGCATCGACACGTTTGACAATGACCGCACAATAAAGACTTGGGCCCGGCTGACCATTGGGCATTGGTTTGCCAGGCAATGCACCTGCAACGACCACAGAATAAGGCGGCACTTCGCCATAGGTGATATTGCCGGTTTCGCGGTCGACGATCTTGGTAGATTGGCTGATGAAAACACCCATACCAAGCACCGCGCCTTCACGGATGATGCAACCTTCAACCACTTCCGAGCGAGCACCGATAAAGCAATGGTCTTCGATAATGGTCGGACCTGCCTGCAACGGCTCTAAAACCCCGCCAATGCCGACGCCACCAGACAGATGCACGTGTTTGCCGATCTGGGCACAGGAACCAACGGTTGCCCATGCGTCCACCATGCTGCCTTCACCGACATAGGCGCCGACATTGACAAATGAGGGCATCAGCACGGCCTTTGGTGCGATATAAGCGGAATGTCTGACAACGCAATTAGGGACTGCGCGAAAACCAGCTTGCAGAAATTCCTGCTCACCCCAGCCATTAAATTTGGACGGCACTTTATCCCACCATGAGGATTGGTTGGGCGAGCCGCTGATGAGTGCCATTGGCTTGAGACGGAAAGAGAGCAACACGGCCTTTTTCAACCATTGATGGGTGTACCAGTTGCCATTTTCTTGTTTTTCTGCGACACGAAGCTTGCCTTCGCCCAGCAATTGCAAGGCATGTTCTACTGCATCGCGAATTTCGCCCTTGGTATCAGGGGTAATCGCTTCAGCTTCTGTAAATGCATTTTCAATGATGTTTTGAAGTGAATGAAGATCGGTATGTTGCATTGGTGCGAGACTTTTCAATAGCGAATTGTAAGAGCAGTTAAACACTGCGGGCGTAATTAAAATAAGGCTTAAGTGCTTATGGATAGTGGAAACACAGGGTTCACGCAATCTTGATATACAACAACAGAATGATTTTTTATTCACCCTTGTAATGCTATGCATCTTTGATGACGATGTGAAATAACAGGAATGAGACAGGATAAAATATGAATCCGATTGAGAAAAACGGTTGGACGCCATTTCCGAACTCACAGGAAGCTGTGAAGCAGGCAGCGGAAGTGCCTGTAACCCCACAAACCACATCCGACGCTTACCGTTTGGCTTTTGACGATAATGATTTTCTGACGCGACGTGAATTGCGCCCTGTACGTTTGCAACTTGAACTGCTCAAGCCTGAAATGGTGCTGGCAGATCGCGGTATCAAATCAACCGTTGTGTTGTTTGGCGGAGCGCGTATCCCTGAACCGGGTGGCGAGGCATGGGCTGCCAAAAACGAATTGCAAAAGAAAAATCTCGAAGCCAATGCCAAATATTACGAAGAAGCACGTGAGTTTGCACGTCGCTGCTCGGAATATTCAGCAACCACTTATTACCGTGAATTTGTTGTAGTGACAGGCGGCGGCCCCGGTGTGATGGAAGCGGGAAACCGCGGCGCACAGGATGTGGGTGCGCCAAGCATCGGTTTGAATATTGTGCTGCCGCATGAGCAGGCGCCCAATCTTTATGTGACACCGGAGCTATGCTTCAACTTCCATTATTTTGCTATCCGCAAAATGCATTTCCTGATGCGTGCCAAAGCATTTGCCGTGTTTCCGGGTGGTTTCGGAACAATGGATGAATTGTTTGAAACCATGACGCTGATCCAGACCAATCGTATGGAGCCGGTGCCATTATTGCTGTTTGGCAAAGAGTTCTGGAGCAAGGCCATCAATATTGATTATCTTGCCGAGCAGGGCACTATCTCACCATCCGATGTGGATCTTCTGACCTTTGTTGATACGGCAGAAGAAGCATGGGAAGAAGTGAAGCGCTTCTATTCATTATAAGTTTTTAAAAAAAGGCGGCAGAGTTAAAAACTGGCGCCTTTTTAATTTGTCTCAGAGTACCGATTTTAAGAATGCTCCGATATTATCGGTGACATAATCAACTTCATCAGTGTAGCTTTCATCGCTTTCCCAGATTTCCGAAAACGTCGGTTCGAAATTATTGGGTACGATCAGCACGGTTTTCATGCCAAGATTTTTCGGTACAGTGAGATTGCGCGCCAAATCTTCAAACATCACCGACTTTGTCGGATCGACCGAGAATTTTTGCAAGAAACCGTCATAGGTTGCCTGTGCCGGTTTTGGCATTAAATCGGCGGCGACAATATCAAAAATATCGTCAAAACAATCGAGAATCCCGAGCTGGCTGGCAGCACGCTCGGCATGGGTTCGATCCCCATTGGTGAAGATAAAACGACGACCTGGAAGCTGGTTCAGGATCTTCGCCAAATCCGGATCAGGTTTCAGCCATGTATAATCAATATCATGTACTTTCATCAGAAAGTCGTCCGGATCGATATTGTGGACTTCCATCAAGCCTTTTAGCGTGGTGCCGTAATCGCGGTAGAACTGTTTTTGCAATTTGCGCGCATCATCGTGATCAAGCTGCAACAACTCCCGAATATAGGCCGTCATCCGTGCGTCCACTTGCGAAAACAAATTGGTTTCGTGCGGATAAAGTGTGTTGTCGAGATCAAACACCCAATCTGTAATATGCGAAAAAGCTTGAGCATCCGGTATGTTAGTCATCACATCCTCAGAAAATAAAGACCACAATAAAATCCAGCAGCCGGCATTGTTTCAATACCGGCTGCTACAGACAAGAGACGCTTGTAAATTTTAGCGTACGATCAATGTGCCGGCACCGCGCTCGGTGAAGAGTTCAAGCAGAATGGAATGAGGCGTTTTACCATTGAGGATAACCACGCCTTCAACGCCGCGGTTGATCGCTTCAATGCAGGTTTCCACTTTCGGGATCATGCCGCCGGAAATGGTACCGTCTTTGATCAAAGCTTTTGCATCAGCAATCGACAGTTCTTTGATCAGGTTTTTGTCTTTGTCCAAAACGCCCGGAACATCGGTGAGGAACAATAGGCGGGTAGCCTTACATGCACCGGCAATTGCACCGGCAAAAGTGTCGGCATTGATGTTGTAAGTGTGACCGTCACGACCCGGTGCAACCGGCGCAATCACAGGAATCATTTCGGAACGGGCCAGGAGATCAAGCAATGTGCGATCAACCTCAACCGGCTCGCCGACAAAACCAAGATCCAGCACTTTTTCGATATTGGAATCCGGATCAATCACAGTCTTGCGGGCTTTTTCGGCAAAAACCATGTTACCGTCTTTACCGCAAAGACCGATTGCCCATTCTCCTTCGGCATTGATGAGAGCGACGATTTCTTTGTTGATGGAACCGGCAAGCACCATTTCAACGATTTCGACGGTCTTCTCGTCGGTAACACGTAAGCCACCTTCAAAACGCGATTCAATGCCGAGTTTGGTAAGCATGGCCTGAATCTGCGGGCCGCCGCCATGAACCACAATCGGGTTGATGCCGGATTGTTTCAACAATGCGATATCACGTGCAAAAGCTTTGCCCAGTTCCGGATTGCCCATGGCGTGACCGCCATATTTCACCACGACATTTTTATTCTCGTAACGCTGCATAAAAGGCAGTGCTGCGGATAAAAGTTGAGCTTGTACTTCGGCATTCTGTTCAGGTGTATTGGTCATTACATTATCCATAGCAGCAAACGGACATAAAGTGGTTCATTACAGAAAAGCATTCCTGACGGAATGCTTCAACTGGTGTTTTGTGATTAATCAGGCTTCTTTGGCAACAAGCGCGATGGCCGCGCGTAATTCTTCAAAGCCGATGCCTTTTTCCGATGAAGTGGCAATGATACCGGGGAAGCAGGCGGCGCGTTTGATGGTGAGTTTCTTGGTCTCTTCCATCAGGCGCGGAATGCCGGCTGGTTTGATTTTGTCGATCTTGGTGAGCACAATCTGATAAGAAACCGCAGCTTTGTCGAGGAGATCAAGCACTTCGGCATCGTTCTTTTTGATGCCGTGGCGCGAATCAATCAGCACATAAACGCGTTTCAAAGTGGTGCGGCCGCGCAAATAATCAAAGACCAGTCGCGTCCATGCATCCACTTGCGATTTAGGCGCTTCAGCAAAACCATAACCCGGCATATCGACAAGCGCGAGTGGCGGCAGATCGCCGTCCTCGCCTGAATAGCCATCAGGCACAAAATAGTTGAGCTCTTGTGTGCGACCCGGCGTGTTGGATGTGCGTGCCAAGCCTTTTTTTGTCACAAGCGCATTGATCAGCGAGGATTTGCCAACATTGGAGCGTCCGGCAAAGGCAATCTCGACAGGGCCTTCTGCCGGCAGAAACTTCATCGACGGAACGCCGCGGATGAAAATCCAGCTTTTGGCAAAAAGCAGACGACCTTCATTGATCAGAGCCTGACGCGCAGCTTCTTCGCGGGCAAGCAGTTCGCCTGCATTGGAAGAGGTAATAGTGATCACAGGTGCTTTTGCAGGTGTGGATGCTTTCGCTGAAGCCGGAGAAGCAGAGCTCAAGTTTTTGGATGTTGGTTTATCTTGTTTGCTCAACTTGGATATCCAGTTCAGAAGGGGTTTTATTTTCAATGTTGGCATCAAGCTTAATAGCTCGCTTGTCAACTATGCAATTAAAAATGATGTAAAAAAAGCCCCTGTGAAGACAGGGGCTTTTATTCTTATACCGGATTATTTAGCCGGTTTGGGCTTTTTCTTGAAGAGACCTTTAAGATTGTCCAACAATTCGATCTTGGCACCCTGACGTTTCATGATAATCGCCTGCTGGGTGATCGAGAGTGTATTGTTCCATGCCCAGTAGATGACGAGACCAGCAGGGAAAGCGGCCAACATGAAGGTGAAGATGATCGGCATCCATGTGAAGATCATCGCTTGTGTCGGATCCGGCGGGGTCGGGTTCATGCGCATCTGCAAGAACATGGTGATACCCATGATCACCGGCCAGACACCAATCATCAGGAACTGTGGCACATCATATGGCAACAGACCGAACAGGTTGAACAGCGATGTTGGATCCGGCGCTGCAAGGTCATGAATCCAGCCAAAGAAAGGCGCATGGCGCATTTCAATGGTGACATAGAGCACCTTATAGAGCGCAAAGAATACAGGGATCTGCACCAATACCGGCCAGCAACCAGCAAGCGGGTTAATTTTTTCCCGTTTGTAAAGCTGCATCATTTCCTGCTGTTGCTTGACTTTATCATCCGCATATTTTTCACGGATTTCAAGCATTGCAGGTTGCATCATCTTCATACGTGCCATCGAAGCATAAGACTTGTTGGCAAGCGGGAAGAACAGACCTTTGAGGATAACGGTTACCACCAGAATCGCGACACCGAAATTGCCGGAGAATTTATAAATCCAGTCAATCAGGTAGAACATCGGTTTGGTGATGAAGTAGAACCAACCCCAGTCGATCAGCAATTCGAAGTTTTTGATGCTGAGATTTTCTTCATATTTTTTGATGTCGGAAACAACTTTTGCACCGGCAAAAACATGATTGGTCAGTTTTTGAGTTTCACCAGCAGCAACAGTGATCGGCTCGCTCAGGAAATCAGCCTGATAGCGCGGACGGTCATTGGTGAAATGGGAGAAACGGGCCGTGTATTTTTCTGCCTGTGGCGGAATAAGGGTTGCAGCCCAATATTTATCGGTGATGCCGAGCCAGCCGCCGGACACGTCTTTAAACGGCATGTCCTTGTTGTCTTCGATCTTGGAATATTTGATTTCCTGAAGACCGTCGTCACCCATTACACCGATCAGGCCTTCATGCAGTACATAAGTGGCGCTTGCATGTTCCGGCTGGTTGAAGCGGGTAACGCGACCATAAGAGGCCAGCGATACAGGCACACCTGCTTCATTGATGATATTGTCTTCGAAAGTGAAGAGATAAGCATCATCCACCGAGATGGTGCGTTTAAAAGTGATGTTTTTCTCGTTGGTGAAGGACAATGTTACCGGTGTTGAAGGGGTAAGCTTGTCATTGCCTTCAACCGTCCAGACAGTAGCCGGACCCGGGACTGCGCCGGTTGTGTCATTGCCGGCAAAGCCCAGTTCAACAAAATAGCCCTGACGCAAGGCAGAAGGTGCCAAGAGCTCAATATTCGGCGATTTGTCACTGACGGTTTCGTGATATTTGCTCAGGAATAAATCATCAAGACGCGCGCCGGTCAGATTGATGGAACCGCGCAAAGCCGGGGTTTCAATGGCAATACGCTTGGACTGACCAAGTGCTGCCTCGCGGCTCAGTGAGCCGGCGGCAACATTGTCAGCTCCCGGAACCTGACCCGGAATATTATCAGCAGATTGCTGTAACTGGGGGGTGTCGCTTAAGCCGGTATTGGCTCCATTGCCCTGCTGCGTGGCGGTTTGTGCCTGACGCTGCTGCTCCTCAATGCGTGTCTGTTCACGCTGGGCTTCCGACTTGGGGCCCATGTAAAAGACCTGCCAGAGTGTCAGTATGAGGATGGACAGGGCAATGGTGATGAAGAAATTTCGATTATTTTCCATTGACGGGTCCTGATTCCGGTCGTTCGCTTCGGCGCTTCTTATCTGATCGGTTGCTTTCATTGCTGCGCTTGGCGCGCTTGGCAATTTCTTGGGCGAGGATCAGAAAGGGCGCAGTGAGTGCCTCTCTTCGTGCAACAATCACATAGTCGGTTGAAGGCTGCATGTCATCTGCTGCATGACAGCGCACGGCTTCTCGAAGCCTGCGGCGGATACGGTTGCGAATAACGGCATTGCCGTTTTTCTTGGTCACCGTAAAACCGACTCGCGTTGCGTTGCCAATTTTAGCATTAGCCGATTCTTCTGGAGTGCGCCCCCGCACTTCCATCAGAAACAAGGGGCCACGGCGTTTTTCGCCATTCCTTACAGTCAAAAACTCCGCTCTCTTGCGAAGGCGGAGTGTTTGTTTGTTCGTTATTTTGTCCATTTCGCTCATGGCCGCGCTTTAAAGCGCGGTTGCGAATTATGCGGACAACCGCTTACGACCGCGAGCGCGGCGAGCGGCAATAACTTTACGACCGCCGGTGGTGGCCATGCGTGAACGGAATCCGTGGCGACGCTTACGGACGAGCTTGGATGGTTGGTATGTACGCTTCATTTATTTAATACCGCGGTGTGCGGCCCTTCTTGGTTCTGTATTTTGAACAGGAGCGAATTCGTTTAACGAAAGCCTCCGGCTTTTGGCCGGATGTGAAATGTTCACGAATATGTTGCGGCTTATAGAGAATGCCGCCTTTTGAGTCAATCACAAGTAAATAGGTTAGGGCACAAGTAAATAGGTTCAGGCACAAGTAAACACGCTCGGGAAAGGCCGGAGCTGTTCATTTAAAGGGACTAACGCCATTTAAAAAGCGTTGATGATAAAAAAGTGATTGCTGTGATCAAAATAAATATGCTCTGCATAGGCGGATGAATTTCAAGCGGTGACGCTTGAAATTTTAACATTGCAAAGCAGGAGTTGAGCATGAGCATTCGTCGTATTGAAGTTGGCCCGCGCATGAGTGAAGCTGTCATTCACGGCAATACGGTTTATCTGTCCGGTCAGGTCGGTACACCAGGCGCCAGCGTTTTTCAGCAGACGCAAGATGTTTGCGCAGAGATTGATGCAGCTTTGGCAAAGGCCGGCACTAATAAATCCAAAATTCTGCAGGCGATCATCTGGCTGGATGATATGGCTGATTTTGGTGAAATGAATAAAGCGTGGGAAGCTTGGGTTGATCCGGCCAACACGCCTGCACGTGCGACCGGCGAGGCAAAGCTCGCCAGCCCTGATTATAAAGTGGAAATCATTATTACGGCAGCGCTGGACTAATGGTTTTAAAACTCGGCTCTGGCATTTTGTCCAGCTGCTCGAGTGTGACAGGCTGGCGAATACGGCGTGAATAATCTTTTGCGTCACCTTTCGCCAGCTCATTGATATGCGCTTTGGCAATTGTATGTTCTGCTGTATCCGCTGTCGAAATCAGTTCGTGATCATAGAGGTAATAAGGCGCATAGCCTGATAATAAAATACGATAATCAAACATGATGCCCGGGTCCATCAGGCGCGCCATTTCAAAAATGACGGTGGTGCAGTTGGTTAAAAGCGTGTTGTAAAACTCCGGCTCTTCGGCCAGACGGTTGGCATTTTCCACATAGTTTAAAAACAATGTTTTGGCGGTTTCCTGCTCAATATCGATCGGATAGCGATAAACCTGCTCACCACGAATATTGGTGCGGGTAAAGATGATGTCGCTTTCTTCGGCGGCAATCATTGCCAGTTCAAATTTGCGGAAAAAACCACCGATTGTTGAAAATTCTTCGTGATGTTCTTTGCGAATTTCTGCGGAAAAAACGATATGGCGGCCATCGGCAAATCCGAAAGACACTAATGTGTGTGCAATGGCAGGGCCGGTCCAGTAAGAAAGAAAAGCATCCGTTGAAGTAATGGTGTTCAGATCGTAAGTCTCGCTTTTCCAGCGAATTTTATATTCGGTTTCGTTTATCCATTCAAAATCACGGATATTATTGAGTGTGACCATATCGCCATCAATCGTGCCGGTGACGGTATAGGCAACTTCTGCAGCCCAAATACGGTTGAGTGATGGTTTGATGGTTGCCCACCAACCCAAAATGGCAAGGCACAGACATAAGAAAATAGCGCGGCGTGGCCACGGGGCTGGCTGACGTTCACCCCACAGATACCAGACCAGCACGCCAAGCCATAAGCCGATGATGGCAATACGCATTAAAGTGCCGAAAGGGGCTTGAAACCAGATGGCGCAGCTTGCCCAAATGAAAAAGGCAATTGCGACAGGACAGAGGATGAGCTTGATGATGATATTGAGCCAGTCGTAATTATTCATTACGCTTAAACGATCCTCGCCAGTTTGCATGTTGTTTACATGATGTGTTTTCAACGCATATTTTCAGTGCCAAGAAGCGCTTAAACGAGGCTAGGTAATAAAGTTAAAAAAATCCAGCGTAATTCGGTTCCTGTAAATCCAAATTTGCATTATTTTTGCCAAACTCCATGTTTAATCCTTCGTGACCCCGCATTCTTAACCAATGCCTAATGTTTAGGTGGCAAAAAAGTTTTTATGGTAAACGGTTTCTTAAAATCATGTTTGGTTGCCGGTATATTATCCGGTTGTGTGTCTTTCTCAATTGCATCAATGGCGGAGACGCTTTCTTTGGCGTCGGTGTCGGGTAGCAAGCAGCACAATATACCTCTCGAAACACAAACACCTGTGACGACGAAGCCAGCTGCTATCAGTCCGACCGGAGAGGGGCTTATCATGATTGACCCGACGAAGAAACCGGCAGAAAAGAACGATAAAAAGCCGGAGAATCTGGTTCGTAATCGGACCTTTATCTATCAGTTTTATCATCCTGATGAATTGGAGGGGGGAAACCCGTCACGTGAATTGGTGGTGCTTTTGCATGGCTCGGGCGGCAATGAAGCAAGTCTCGTTCCCCTGGCGCGCCGTGTCTGGCCGCGCGCGGTCTTGCTCGGTGTTAGAGGACGTGTTTTGCAGGATGGCGGCACGCGCTGGTATCGTAAAATAACTGCCGTAAAGTTTGATGAAAAAGATGTGCAGCAGGAAGCTGATACTTTTGTTATTTTTATAAGCAAGTTGGCAGAGAAAGAAAATCTTGATTTGCCGAATGCGACTTTTGTCGGCTATTCTAATGGTGCCAATTTGCTCGCTGCCACCATGTTTATGCATTCCGATCTGGTACGTCGTGCGGTGTTGATGCGCTCAATGCCGGTGCTGGCACAAATGCCGAAAGCGGATCTGAGTAAAGTTCAGGTGCTGACGATTACCGGTGAGCAGGATAAATTATATTCACCTTTTGCGCCGGCTTTATCCGATGCCTTACGCCGCAGTGATGCCAAACTGGATGCGGAAATGGTGGATGCAGGGCATATGCTCGGCTTGAAAGATCGCCAGATCATTAGGCAATGGTTGGCTTCTCTTGATGGCACGAACTTGACCGATGTGAAGGTCAGGCCAAAAAAACATTAAGAAAAAAGCAGTGGTTTTAACCACTGCTTTTTTAATTTCATGCGGTGATGTCGATCAAACCACAGTCACCATTTTCGGAGCCGTAGCTGAGGCGATGACCGGCCTTGTCCCAACCCATTGATGAGACCGCACTTTTGCCGGGACGACGTAGCAGCACTTCTTTGTTGTCAGCAAAGCGCACGACCATGATCATGCCGTCCTGATAACCGATCGCGACAATATCTTCGCTTGGATGACAGCTTACCGATGTTACCATCGTATCGCCGCGCATGCCAAGTTCCAGCGGTGCTTTGCCCATCGGCCCGTCTTTGCTGGCAAAAGGCCAGACAATCGCGGCTGATGCGCCGGAGGTGGCGAGCCATTTGCCTTTGGCGCTCCAGGACCAGCTTTTGACCTTCGCCGGATAACCGGTCATGCGCATATGGCGGTTATCTTCCAGACGCCAGCCATGCAGCGCATTTTCCTGCATGGACGTAACCAGAAAGCGGCCGTCGGGCGAGAAAGTTGCATCAATATGGGCACCTTTCCAATCAAGATCGACAGGTTTTGCAGAGGTGCCTGTCCAGATCAGGTCGGCGCCATTGTAACGTGCAATAGCAATGCGCTGGCCCTTCGGGGCACAGGCGATGCCTTCCACACTGCGTTCCTGCGCCAATTCCTGTAATTTGCCGTCGGAACCGAGCACCCATGCAATACGGCCTGAACCAAATGCCACCATCCCATGCGGACCGCTGGCAATAGTGGTGATCCATTTGCGGGATTGATGAGCAATTTCACGGACTTTGCCGGACGCCTCAATGCGGCAGACGCGGCCATCCTCACCACCGGTAAGGATGCTTTTACCGTCAAAGCTTAGAACAGCGCAGAGGATACCATCATGCGCGGTTACTTTTTGATGGCCGTTATCTTGCCAATTTACGGTACCGTCGGCCATGACAAAAAACGGGATGTCATTGACGAAGCAGCTAAAAAGGCAATGGCCTTCGAGATCAAAAGGAGCAAGTGTTGGCATGGCTTATTTACAGGCCTCGAAACCGGATTTGAGCGCTTGCTTGTCAAGATCGCGTCCGATGAATACAAGGCGGCTTTCCCGCTTTTCATCATCTTTCCAAGGGCGCTGGTGATCGCCTTCGATAATCATATGGACGCCTTGAATGACATAACGGTCATTGTCGTTTTTAAAGGCCATAATACCTTTGAGACGCAGAATATTGGGGCCTTGGGTCTGGGTAATATCCTGAATCCAGCTGAAGAATTTTTCCGGATCCAACTCGCCGGTACGCAGCGAGATGGATGTCACCGTCACATCATGAATGTCGGATGCTTTGCCCTGAGCATGATCATGTTCATGATCGTGCTCGTGATGATGGTGATCGTGGTCGCAATCAGGGCCACAGCTGTGGTCGTGATTATGATGGTGGTGGTGATGGTCGTGCCCGTGATCGTGATCACAATCAGGCCCACAAACATGATCAGGATGATCGTGATCGAGGAAATGTGGATCATTATCCAGTGCGCGCTGCAAATCAAAAGCGCCGCGATTCAGCACACGGTCAAGCGCGATATTGGCGCGCTCCGTGCGATGGATGGTGGCATGCGGATTGATGGCGCGCACGGTTGTTTCAATCTTGGCCAGATCATCTTCACTGACGAGATCGGTTTTGTTGAGCAGAACCACATCGGCAAAGGCGATCTGGTCTTCTGCTTCGCGGCTGTCTTTCAGGCGCAGCGGTAAATGCTTGGCATCAACGAGCGCAACGACAGCATCAAGGCTGGTTTTGGCACGCACATCGTCATCCATGAAGAATGTTTGTGCAACCGGCACCGGATCAGCAAGACCGGTGGTTTCAACGATAATGGCATCAAAGCGACCCGGGCGACGCATCAAGCCTTCCACCACGCGGATAAGATCGCCGCGCACAGTGCAGCAAATGCAGCCATTGTTCATTTCATAAATCTCTTCGTCGGATTCGACGATCAGATCATTATCAATCCCGATTTCACCAAATTCATTGACCACAACCGCATAACGCTTGCCGTGGGCTTCGGTGAGGATACGGTTGAGGAGCGTGGTTTTGCCTGAGCCTAAATATCCGGTAAGAACGGTAACAGGGATACGGTTCGGCGTGGTAGCCGTTTCAGTTTGCTCTTGGCTCATAATGATCGCCTCTCAATTTGGATGCGGATTTAATCAGAAGACGGATATAGGGAATCGATCCGTGAAATGCTATACTATTACATAGACACTTATGCACATTATGATGGCTTATTTTAAGTCTTCACAATCAAAACGGCTGATATCCTCCAGTAATTCGCTTAAACCTTTGACTGCATGGGCAATGAGTTTTTCACCGGCTTGGGCGTTGGCTGCTTTGGCATTGCCGGCCACACCTTGCGCGTTGAGATCGCTCATTTTCCAGCCGAAAGCATGCGGGCCATAGGCACGAAGATGTTTGAAGTTTTGAATAAATTCGGCCTGACGATTGCCGAAATCTTCAGCTTTGTTCATGTCCACAAGATCAGGACGGAGCGCCAGCATCACCGAGGTTTCAATAAAGCCGCCATGAATGTCGAGCGATTTTTCCTGTTGACTGATGAGCCCTTCAGGCACGCCAAAGCGTGTCCAGCTGGTGGCGACCACCAACATATTGTAACGCACCCGCAATTCGGTGGCGACAATGGTGAGGAGGGGGGAATTGCCGCCATGCGCGTTGATGAGCATTAATTTGTGGATGCCTTGGGCATGTAAATATGCGCCAATGCTGATCCATTGATTGACCGCTTCATCAAAGGAAAGTGTTTTGCTGCCTGCAACATCCATATGTTCAATCGAATATCCCACCGGTTGCGCGGGAAGAAATTCAATGTCGAGTTTGCCGGAGATGGCTTGTTTCAAATGATCGGCAATGCCTTGTGCAATGATGGTGTCCGTTTCAAACGGCAGGTGGCTTCCGTGTTGTTCATGCGCACCGAGTGGCAGAACGGCAATCTTTTGTGGTGTCGTAGTTTCAGAGGCAGCAGAGATCACTTTTACATTTCCGTTTGATTGCTTATACACTTTATAGTCGCAACAGCATAATTCATATCATTCCATATTGATCTCCTTATCAGACCAATTTACTAAACTTTATGATATAGCGCATATTTATGTTTGTGTTGTGCCAAAGCAATATGCGGCATTATCCTGCCGGAGGCGGATTGCAGCCTGAATAATCAGGTCAACGGGGGTTAGACAGGAGGCGTCGTGGCTCAAAAAATAAAACTATCCACAATTGCTGATGCATTGGGTGTTTCCACTGCGACTGTTTCACTGGCTTTGCGTGACAGCCCCTTGGTGGCTGACCAGACCCGCGAGAAGATTAAAGAGCATGCGCGCGAGATCGGTTATATTTACAACCGGCGCGCCGCCAGTCTGCGCACTTCGCGCTCCGGCATTGTCGGGGTGGTGGTGCATGACATTATGAACCCGTTTTTTGCCGAGATTTTGCGCTCGATTGAAACCGAGCTTGACCGTTCACGCCAAACTTTCATCCTTTCCAATCATTATGACCAGTTGGAAAAGCAGCGCACATTCATCGACACTTTATTACAGCTCGGTGCGGATGGGGTGATTATGTCACCGGCAATTGGCACACCGGCTGAAGATATTCAGCTCGCTGAAGATAATGGTCTGCCGATTGTGTTAATTGCGCGTAGTGTTGACGGTGTTGATGCACCGGTTTTCCGTGGTGATGATGCTTATGGTATGAGCCTTGCCACTAACCACTTGATTTCACTTGGCCACAAGAAAATCGCGATGGTGGGCGGCACCGACCAGACATCGACCGGCCGTGACCGTTATCACGGATATGTCATGGCGATGGAAAAGGCAGGTTTGGAGGTCAAACCAGAATGGCGCATTCAGGGGCCGCGCACCAAGCAAGGCGGCTTTGAAGTAGCACCGCAATTTCTGGCTTTAAAAGACAAGCCGACTGCGGCTGTTTGCTGGAATGATTTGACCGCTATCGGTTTGATGAATGGTATTGCGCGCGCGGGTCTTGTGCCGGGCGAAGATATTTCGGTTACCGGTTACGATGATCTGGAAGAGGCGGCGATTGCCACCCCTGCTTTGACGACTGTCTGGAACGGTCAGCGTGAAGTGGGGCGTCGTGCAGCGCGTGCCTTGCTTGATCAGCTCAATGGTGTGCCGGTGCCGGTGCCGCAAGAATTGATTCATCCGGAGCTGCATATTCGTCAATCCACGACGAAACCGAAGAAAAGCTGATATCATTATAAATCAAGGGATGCGGTTATGGAACAGAAACAAACAATTCTGGTTTTGGGCAAGTTTAACACAACAGTGTTGGAAAGATTAAAACCCGAATTTGATCTCATCCATTTGATTGACGGGGATGGCAGCAAACTTGAAGCGGATAGACTGCCCGCGATTAAAGCTGTCATTAATAGTATCGGGGTCAGATTTCCTAATAGCTTGATGGATCAACTGCCGAATTTGGAAATCATTGGTAATTTTGGCGTTGGCTATGATGGTATTGATGCCAAATATGCGGCGCAAAAAAATATTATGGTGACCAATACGCCGGATGTCTTGACCGAAGAAGTGGCGGATACCGCTGTTGGCTTGCTCATCAATACTGTGCGTGAATTGCCGCGCGCGCAGAATCATCTATTGCAGGGCAAATGGAAACAAAGCGGTTATCCGCTTTCCAAACTCTCATTGCGTGAGCGCAAAGTCGGTATTTTTGGCCTTGGACGGATTGGCAAAGCAATTGCACGTCGATTGGAAGCTTTTGATTTATCAATTTCATATCACAATCGCAGCAAAGCTTCGGATGTATCCTACACCTATTATCCAAGTCTGATTGAGCTTGCCAAAGCGGTGGATACGCTGATTTTAGTGGCGCCGGCCAGTGCAGATACCACTCATGCTGTCAATAAAGATGTGTTGGAAGCTTTGGGTAAAAACGGTGTATTGATTAATGTCGGGCGCGGTTCGCTGGTGGATGAAAAAGCGCTCATTAAAGCACTTCAGGACGGGGTGATTGCAGCTGCCGGACTTGATGTATTTGAAAAAGAACCGCATGTGCCGGAAGAATTGATGCAAATGGACAATGTCGTATTGCTGCCGCATGTTGCTTCAGCATCGGAACTAACCCGACTGAATATGAGCAAACTGGTGATTGATAATCTGCTTGGCTGGTTTGGTTCGGGCGAGGTGGTGACACCCGTCTTTGAAACTCAAACAGTGACCCGTAAATACTAATTCAAAAAAACCCGCATAGAGTATTCAATGCGGGGTTTTTTTAAATGACGAATTTAATAGCAATCAGCTGCGTTTTTGATGATGGGCGCGCACAGCATCACCAAAAGCTTCAAAAATTTGGCGCGAGGGCGCATCGGTCTTTGCCCAATATTCAGGATGCCACTGTGTGCCGATGGCAAAACTTTTGGCATTTTTCACGGAAACCGCTTCAATGGTGCCGTCTTCGGCCATTGCTTCGACAGTCAGGCTCGGTGCCAAAGTGTCGATTGCCTGACGATGCAGGGAGTTTACCGTAATTGTTTCCGCATTGATAATGGTTGCAAGGCACGAATTGGCTTCAATTGTCACCGGATGCGCAAGACCATAAAGCTCATCACGAATTTCGGTGGTCGGTGCGCGATGATCTTTACGGCCTTCGATTTCTTGAACCTCGTTGGATAATGAACCGCCCAACGCCACATTGAGCTCTTGTAATCCACGACAAATGGCCAAAAGCGGCAGGCCTTTTTCAATCGCTTTGCGGATCAGCGGCAGCGTTGTGGCATCACGTGCTCGATCAAAAGGTTCATAAGCCTGGCTCGCCTCAGCGCCATAATGGTCGGGGTAAATATTCGAGGCTGAACCGGAAAGAAGCACACCGTCTACGGCTTCCAAAATCGTCTCAATGCTGATTGCAGCGCCCAGAGCCGGAATCATGATCGGGGTAAGGCCGGCAACTTCAGCAGCAGCAATCAGATATTGCTCAGAAATAGCATGCCAGCTGACATTGTCGATTGTTTTGAGGTCTGATGGAATAGCAACAAGCGGACGCTTTATGTCGGACATAGAATAACCCTGTTATAAAAAATAATTATTACTGCCTTATATAAAGGACAGAATTGCGATTTGTGCAGTCCGTTTTGATAGGTAGGAAGAATATAGATATTGTGCGGAGATTTCTCAATTGCCGATCCAGATGCAATGAGGGGGTATAAATATTTTTTGTTCAAACAGAAGATGTGCCAATGTCGTTCATCTGTTCAATTTAGGGCAAAAATTGTGCATAAAACATGCTTTTATGGGGGAAAGCCTGATTATGTGCCTGATTGGATAAAAGTTTTGGCAAATAGTCTTGTAGGTGGTTTTGAAAGTATATTATGACCAATGGGTAAAAAGATTTTAAATTGAGGGGAAGTATGACGGGCAGGGAGCTATTTTCCGTCAAGGATAAAGTCATTGTTGTAACCGGCGGATCATCGGGCATCGGGCAGCGGATTGTTTCAGTTCTTGCAGAGCATGGTGCGCAAGTTGTTTGTGTCGGTTTTACCCAACATGAGCCACAAGTTCATTCTGATCGCGTTTATTATATAAACGCCGATGTCACAAACCACGTAGAAATTGTGAGCATTTTTGACAGGGCAGAAGCCAAATTCGGTGCGGTTGATGTCGTTTTCAATAATGCCGGTGTTGCCCATCAAGCGCGGGCACTCGATACTGATTATGAAATGCTGGAGCATATATTCAGCGTCAATGTGGCCGGTGCATTCATGGTTGCACAAACCGCTGCCAAGCGGATGATTGCGGCCAAAAAAGCTGGATCGATCATCAATACAACCAGTATTTTGGCAGAACGCGTGCAAAAAGGAGCCGCGGCTTATTCAATGTCAAAGGCGGCGATTTCGCAGATGACGCGGGCTTTGGCGGTGGAATGGGCGCAAAACTCCATCCGTGTCAATGCTATTGCGCCGGGTTGGTTTCCCACGGGCATTAATTCGGAACTATTGGAAGGCCCGGCTGCAGGTTTTTTAAAAGCACAAAATCCGATGCGGCGTCTTGGCGATTTATGCGATCTTGACGGTGCGGTTTTGATGCTTGCATCCGATGCCAGTGCGTATATGACCGGAACGATTGTGACTATTGATGGCGGACACCATTTATAAGTGAAAACTGACAGTTTAATGCATTGATCAGACGTGCCAAAATTTACATAAAAACAGAGTTCAGTTTAAATCTGCATAAAATATATATATTTTAATTTTCTTAGTATGACAGTCCATACATGATCTGAATGTGCAGTCTTAAGACTTATTTTTCTTAATGATGATTATAATAATAAAAACAATACTTGAGGTATATTGTTTTTATTGCTTTTTAGGTTGTAACTATTAATGCGCTACAACTATTGAGTTTGATATTGGAAATCATTTTTTAATGGATTCTCTGTATTGTGCGGCAGTTAAGGGGAATTAGGCAGAAAATGGCAAAACGCCGGCGTACTGATATACCAGAAGATGTTCGGCTATCTTTTATGCGGTCGCTCTACGGGCACCGGACGACCCTTTGGTTCGGTCTTGTCGCTCATTTAGTTGGTTGTTGCGTTATTTTTTTAAAAACCCTTGATGTCGCTTATCTTTGGTTTTGCGTTGCTTTTTGCATTGTGACCAGTGGCCGTTTGTTGGACATGTCATATTTTGATCGTGCCAGAACCGTATCAATGACTCATGCGCAGCTCGACCATTGGGAGGCGCGCTATCTTATCGGGGCCTCGCTTGTTTGTCTGCTGTTGGGACTCGTTTGTTTTTACAGTACTTATGTAGCGCGTGATCCGTTTGCTGAATTGACCAGTCTTGCAATTTTAATGGGTTCGGTCGCATCGATTGTCGGGCGCAATTATCCGTCTGCGGCGGCTGTGTTATTGATGTCGATTTCGGCTATTGTTCCTGTTCTTATTGGTTTTTTTCTTGGCGGTACGCGTTTTCAGATGGTGGCCGGTCTCTTGCTGGTACCGTATTTTCTGACCAATATTCAGATGGCGAATGGTTTGCGCCGCTTCCTGTTTGAAGCCATTATGGGCAAACATAGTCTTTCAATCGTTGCCAGTCGTTTCGATGCGGCATTGAATAATATGCCGCAAGGGCTGATCATGTTTGATGCCGACAAAAATATATCGGTGATTAATGATCGCGCCGTTGAAATGCTGCGTATCGCCGAGGGTACTCGGATGCAAGGCCGTTCGATAGAAACCGTTTTGCGTTATTGCAGCAGGCAGGGCGTGTTTCCCCATAATGATTTTCGTAATATCAGCGCGCGTATGGATGATATTTTAAGCGGCATGCGCAAACGTGATATTTTTCAATTTGCCAATAATCGCTATGTTGAGTGCATCGGTAATTTAAGTGAAGATAGTGGCACTGTTCTAATTCTCGACGATGTAACCCAGCGTGTGGAAGCTGAAGCTCAAATCCAGCATATGGCACGTTATGACAGTTTGACGGGACTGCCGAACCGGAGTTATTTCGATACAATGGTGCGCTCATTAAAAGCGCAAAATCCGAAGGTCCCTTATTCCGGCCTGATCGTCATCGACATCAACCATTTCAAACATGTTAATGATACGCTGGGACATCATGCCGGTGATGAGTTGCTCAGGCTTTTTGCTGTTCGCTTGGGTGAATTGGATTCAAAACATTTTGTCGTCTCACGCTTTGGCGGAGACGAATTTGTTGTTTATGTTGCAGCCCTTAATGAACAATCCGAGATTGAAGCTGTGGTTAAACAAATTCAATCAGCTGTCACCGGTATATATAAACTGGATGCGGCTCAGGTTCTTGTTAATGTGAATATGGGTATTGCAATTTGCGAAGCCGGACAATGTGATGCCAGCGATATGCATATTCGTGCCGATTTGGCGCTTTATGAAGCCAAAGCGAATGAAAATAAGAAATGGGCAATTTTTGAAGAGGCAATGGATGTCAAATATCGCAGCCGCCAACGCTTAAAAGGCGAATTGCGCAAAGCTATTGAAGAGGGTGCGTTAAGCGTTGTTTATCAACCGATAGTCAGCGCTCATTCATTACGTGTCGTTGCATGTGAAGCGCTGTCGCGCTGGGAGCATCCCGAATTGGGCGCTATTTCTCCGGCCGAATATATTCCGTTGGCGGAAGAAATGGGGGTTATTTCAGAAATTACCCGCTTCATGCTGCGCCAGGCATGTCTTGATTGTGCAAAATGGGGCGGTGAGGTCGGTGTTTCCGTCAACTTGTCGGCGATTGATCTGGCCAATACCAATATTACCCAAATGATTGCGGATGCTTTGACTAATGCCAAGCTTCCTCCGCATCTTTTGGAAGTGGAGGTAACAGAAAGTGCGATTATTAATGATGGTTATAATACCGCTCTGGTGCTGCAATCTTTAAAAAATGAGGGTATCAATATTGCATTGGATGATTTTGGGACCGGTTATTCAAGCCTCAGCTATCTGAATTCTTTGCCATTGACCAAGGTAAAGGTTGATCGCTCGTTTGTTCGTAACATTGTCGAAGACCGCCGTTCCTTGATGTTGCTGCGTGGTGTGACCCATCTTTCTCATGAATTGGGACTTGGTGTTACGGTTGAAGGTGTTGAAACCGAAGAGCAGTTGGCGTTGGTGCGTATTGCGGCAGGTGCTGACCTCATTCAAGGTTATTTGATGGGAAAACCGATGCCGGTAACTTCTGTGCCTGACTATATCGGGAGGCCGATATTAAGCAGTAACGGCACAGTTTTGCCGCATATACCTTCCACATAAATTCAAGCAAATCGCTGAATATTTTATTTGATATTGACAGTTCCTGCGTGATGATTCACTTGAGATATGATCAAATTTAAAAAATCGGGAGCATGTTTGATGACTGCTTCGCGATTGTTTCAATGTCTTGGGTGGCGGGGCTTATTGAATGACGGGTACAACGGCGGCAAAGCCGCCTGTTTCTAATTTTGCCAGACAATTATTGCAATTCCTGGATCGGGTGGAATATCGCCGGGTTATCAGTGGCGAAGATCTGGAAGAAATCGGCAGGTTGCGATATCGCTCCTATATGACGCGTAACGTGATGGATGCAGGCAGGGTGCCTTCCATTGTAGATGATATTGATCTTGATAGTCATGCTTATGTCTATGGTGTTTATATTGACGGTCAACTGGTCAGCACCTTGCGCGTTCATCATATTACACCGGAACATCGCAAGGGCACGAGCTATGCGCTTTTCCCCGATATTCTTGATCCGATGCTGGACAGAGGCGAAAGTTTTGTAGATCCCACGCGTTTTGCTGCCGAACCTTCTGTTTTAAGCGAATATCCGGCCATTCCTTATATGACCTTGCGTATTGCCACGATGGCATCTGAATTCTTTGCGGCCGACCAATGTCTATCTGCTGTTAAGCCTGAGCATATGGCTTTTTATCGCCGGATTTTTAAATCTGTTATTTTGGCCGAACCGCGCTCACATCAAGGTTATGGCATTTTGGTGGGGTTAAGCGGTGCGCCGATTAAAGCAATCCGCGATAATGTGATGGAGCGCTTTCCGTTCTTTAATTCGCAGCCGCATGAAAGGCGTGCGATGTTTGCCGATGTGTCAGCAGGGCCGGTGCCGCTGACTATATTACCCACCGCCAAATATACTTTTAAAGACAGCTGACTTTTATAAATTTTGGTGAAAATATGGCTGGTTCAGCGGTTTTCACTTTTTCTGATGCGTAAATCCCTGATTTACAGTCAATAGATTGAACTTTTGTCGTAATTTCGATATGAAAACTATCAATGATCAGAATGGGTGAACAAAAAATGGCAAATACAGCAAATAATTCGTCGTTGGAACTTGGCGCTCCTATGGATTATCCGGAGCATGTGCAGACCTATAATGGTTTTGTGAGCCTGGTAAAATGGGGCACGACGGCTTTGGTTTCTTTGCTGATTGCAATGGCATTCGGCTTTTTTGTCGGAGGTTTCATCTCCGGCGCAGTTGTTTTCTTTTTAGTGATGATTGCTGCCTGGTTTATTCTTTGAATTTATAAGAAGTCAGTTTTTCCACTTGGAAGAGTGACAAAAATATTTTAAATCAATAATTTAGCGCTCTCATTCAGCGTGAGCGATGTTTTGTTGACAAAAATATGCTGTTACTCCGCTCCAGTTCGGGTGCTTCTTGTCAGCTGCTTATTATTAAGCGGCTGACAGAGTGATGACTGGTCTTTTGAATTGGTATTGTTTGTAAAAGATGTGTGAGGTCTGAAGGCTGCTCTGTAGTGTTCGGACCTTGATAAGAGGGAGATAAGCTTGGCCCAAACACTATTTATAGCCAGAGAATCAGATTCGACTGAAAGTCGCGTAGCGGCTTCAGCAGAGACGGTGAAGAAGTTTTCCGCCCTTGGATTTGATGTCATCGTTGAGAAGGGGGCGGGTGAAAAATCCCGTATTACCGACAAGGAATATGAAGGCGCGGGTGCACGTATTGTTTCCGCAGCAGATGCTGCAAACGCAGATATTATTTTAAAACTGCGCCGTCCTTCTGCAAGCGAGTTGAAAACCTATAAACGTGGTGCCGCGCTTTTTGCCATGCTTGATCCGTATGGGGCGGAGGCAGAAGTGGCAGCGCTTGCGCAAGCTGGTATCTCTGCTTTCACTATGGAATTCATGCCGCGCATAACGCGCGCGCAGGTGATGGACGTTTTGTCTTCACAGGCAAACCTTGCCGGCTATCAGGCGGTGATTGATGCTGCCGCTGAATATGACCGCGCATTGCCGATGATGATGACGGCGGCTGGCACTGTTCCGGCAGCACGTGTGTTTGTCATGGGTGCGGGCGTTGCCGGCTTGCAAGCGATTGCGACCGCTCGACGTCTTGGTGCAGTGGTGACTGCCACCGACGTGCGTCCTGCTGCTAAAGAGCAGGTTGCATCTCTTGGTGCCAAATTCATCGCTGTGGAAGATGAAGAATTTAAAGCCGCAGAAACTGCGGGTGGTTATGCCAAAGAAATGTCGAAAGATTATCAGGCCAAACAGGCAGCACTGATCGCAGATCACATTGCCAAGCAAGATATTGTGATTACGACAGCACTTATTCCGGGTCGTCCGGCGCCAAAGCTTGTGTCTGCGCAAATGGTTGCCAGTATGCGACCGGGCTCTGTATTGGTCGATCTGGCGGTTGAACGCGGCGGCAATGTTGAAGGTGCCAAAGCTGGCGAAGTTGTGGAAACAAACGGCGTTAAAATCGTTGGTCATCACAATGTGGCAGGCCGCATTGCTGCAACTGCTTCGCAGCTTTATGCGCGTAACCTTTATGCCTTTCTGGAAACTTTGGTGAATAAAGACAGCAAGATTTTCTCGATTGATCCGGCAGACGAGTTGGTCAAGGCAACACTGTTGACTCATGAAGGCAAGATTGTTCATCAAGCTTTTGAAAATCTTCCTGTTCAGGTGGCGACGAAGGCAGAAAAGCCTGCTGTAGATAAAGCGCAGGCAGTGAAAGAAACGGCTGCAAAGCCGAAGGTAGCAGCCAAGGCAAAAGCCACTAAAGCTGTAACGAGCAAGGCTGTTGCTGAAAAGCCAGCAGCACAAAAGCGTAAAACTGCGCCTAAAACACCCAAAGGCGGAGGAGAAGCATAATGGAAAATTCTGCACTTGAAAAAGCTCTGAACGGCTTGAGCGATGCTATGGAAGCCGTGCGTCAGGCCGCAGAAGGTACAACCGGACTGGGTGATGCCGCAGCCGCTGTTGTGCATCAGGCTTCAGGCGGCGTGGTTGATCCGTTCGTCTTCCGTCTGGCCATTTTTGTTCTGTCGATTTTCGTTGGTTATTATGTGGTCTGGTCGGTTACACCTGCACTGCACACGCCTTTGATGGCGGTTACCAACGCGATTTCTTCCGTTATCGTTGTGGGCGCTTTGCTGGCCGTTGGACTTTCATTAAGCGGTTGGGCAACCGGATTTGGCTTTGTTGCTCTTATCCTTGCCAGTGTGAATATTTTTGGCGGCTTTCTGGTCACCCAGCGCATGCTCGCCATGTATAAGAAAAAAGATAAGTGAGAGGCTGTATAATGAGTGTTAATTTAGCGGCCTTTCTCTATCTGGTTTCCGGCGTGCTGTTTATTATGGCATTGCGGGGTCTGTCGCATCCGACCACCAGCCGTCAGGGTAACATGTATGGTATGGTCGGTATGGCTATTTCCATCCTGACCACTTTGGCATTGGCGCGTCCAAGCGTAAATGGTCTTCTCATGATCATTGCCGGTATTGCTATTGGTGGCGGTATTGGTGCGGTGATTGCGCGTCGCATTGCCATGACGGCAATGCCGCAGCTGGTTGCGGCCTTCCACTCGCTGATCGGTATGGCAGCGGTGCTGGTGGCAGCGGCAGCGGTTTATTCGCCGCTTTCCTTTGGTATCGGTGAAGTCGGCTCCATTCATGCACAGGCTTTGGTGGAAATATCCATTGGTGTTGCCATTGGTGCGATCACTTTCACTGGTTCGGTCATTGCGTTTTTGAAACTCGACGGGCGTATGTCCGGACGACCGATCACGCTGCCGGGTCGCCATTTTATCAATGCAGCGTTGGCTATTGCCATTGTAGCACTGGTGGTGGTGCTGGTGATGACCGAAAGCCATACCGTGTTCTGGCTGATTGTAGCACTTTCACTGCTGTTCGGGGTTTTGATCATCATTCCGATCGGTGGCGCGGATATGCCAGTGGTTGTGTCGATGCTCAACTCCTATTCGGGCTGGGCAGCAGCTGGTATCGGCTTTACGCTTGGCAATCTGGCACTGATCATCACCGGTGCTCTGGTGGGTTCGTCCGGTGCGATCCTCAGCTATATCATGTGTAAGGGTATGAACCGCTCGTTCATCTCTGTGATCCTTGGCGGCTTTGGTGCTGATGCAGCGGCAGGTCCTGCCGGTGAAGTTGAGCAGCGTCCGGTCAAGCAGGGTTCGGCAGATGACGCGGCTTTCATCATGAAAAATGCGGCCAAAGTCATCATCGTACCAGGTTATGGTATGGCGGTTGCACAGGCACAGCATGCGCTGCGTGAAATGGCTGACAAGCTAAAGGCCGAAGGCGTTGAAGTTAAATATGCCATCCATCCGGTTGCCGGTCGTATGCCGGGTCACATGAACGTGCTGTTGGCGGAAGCGAACGTGCCTTATGATGAAGTGTTTGAACTGGAAGACATCAATTCCGAGTTCGCCACGGCTGATGTTGCCTTCGTGATTGGTGCGAATGACGTGACCAACCCATCGGCGAAAACAGATCCGAAGTCACCGATCTTTGGTATGCCTATTCTGGATGTTGATAAGGCTGGCACGGTTCTGTTTATCAAGCGCGGCATGGGTTCCGGTTATGCCGGCGTGGAAAACGAATTGTTCTTCCGCGACAATACCATGATGCTCTTTGCCGATGCCAAGAAGATGGTTGAAAATATCGTCAAGGCACTGGATCATTAAGCATGCGCTAAAATAAAGTTGGAATATTAAAAAAAAGGGCGGTTTTCGGAAGAAGCCGCCCTTTTTTTATTTTAATATTATTTGTTATTTTATTACATGTATTGGAGCGTAAATGATTTGCAAAAAGATACTGCTTGTAACCGGTTTGCTGACTGCGTTTGTGCAGATTTCACATGCTGAAACCGGCACTGTATTTCCTACGAAGAGGGACGCACCTGTTGATCAGAGTAAGGAGACTGAAGTTGCAAAGGTCGACGGCAAGGATGTTAATGTATTTTTTTATGGCGATGTCACTGAAAATAAGGTTGTAGAGTTACAACAAGCGCTGGACACAATTAACATCAACTACCCTAAGGCGCGCGCTATCAACTTATATATCAATAGTCCAGGTGGTGAGGTTCGTGCTGGATGGACTGGTTACTGGGCTATAAAAAGCTCTGTCATTCCAGTTAAAACTATTGGCGCGGGTTTCGTCGCTTCAATGGCAACTCTTCTTTACTGCGCCAGTTCTGAGCGAAGCGCGGTTAAGCAAAACGAGTTCTATTTGCACGCTCCTTCGACTACGCTGAATGAAATAGGTAGGCCAGATGTGGTCCGGCGATTAGGAAGGGAGCTAGATAAAATTTCTGATGATATGATTGATATTTACACCGCTTGTACAACACTTAACAAACAGGAAATTGCGGATATTGCTAAAGCTGAATATTTTGCAAAATCGCTTAATACTGAAGATGCTATTAAGATTGGTATGTCGCAAAAGTTAGCAGAGAAAATTTTGCCTGCCGGTGCAGCTTTTTATATTTTTGATAAGCCGTCAAAGTTCGAATAATTGGGTTGGTAGAGAATTTTGCGCCCGATGTAAAAGGATCGGGCGCAATTTCTTTAACCGTAAATCATCTTGTCCTGACGGGCGCGCAACTCTGCCAGTTTCGAACCGGCCGGAATTTGCACATTGTCATAGGTGATGAGCTCGCCTTTTTTAATCGGCTTGATCACTTTAGCACCGGTTAGCATACCGCAAGGAATGGCTTTTACACTGCGGGCTTCTTGCGCAGTCATAATCCATGAACGATAGCAATATTCACCGATCGCATCGAGTTTTTCGCCAATTTGCATATCTTTTTTAGCCAGTGCGCAAACTTCTGCCACCGGCTTGGAAAGTGGCACCATATCTGCTTTGCCGTAAAGCGCCACACGGGCGCAGGTGAGGGGCACTTCTAAAGAGGTGAGGTGATAAGGACGATGAAAGGTGAAGTAAGGGCCTTTGCCAAGCTTCAGGTCTTCCATGCGCTCGATAATGCGCGGATGCGACATCTCGGCCACGACGAAGACGCCGGGTGCCACACCTTTGCCGATACTGAAATCGACTACACCTTTACGAGAAAGCACACCGCCGTCTTTTTCCGGAATGAGCACGCTGGCAAGCTGGTCAATTGATGCAGCAGGGCCGTGCATACCGGCTTTATCCGGTACAAGGCCGGTGGCATTGGCAATGGCTGCCATTTCCACCATGGTTTTGGAGCCGTCGACAAACTCCACCAGCAAGCGCACATTCATGTTACGGCGCTTGGCTTCTTCCATATAATCATCAGGAATAGCATCAATATTGAGCGGATTGTTTTTACCCTTACCGGCAGAAACAATCGGATAGCCCATTGCGGTCACAAATTCGATCAGCTCCATGCAGGAGGATGGTTCGTCGCCCGCGCCAAGCGAATAAGTAACACCGAGACGCTCGGCCTCGGTTTTCAAATAGGCGCCGATAGTGACATCGGCCTCGACATTCATCATCACAAGATGTTTGCCATGCTCCATTGCGCGCAGGCCAATTTCCGCGCCCACGGCCGGAATGCCGGTTGCGTCAACAATCACGTCGATCAGGCCACTATCAAGAATATGATCCACATTACCGGTGACAGCAATTTTACCTGCTTCCATCGCGGCATTAAGATCATCAAGCGTGGTGACTTCACGCGCATGGCCTGATTCCTGATAGGCAATGTCGACAGCACGCAAGGCGTTGGAGAGCGTCAGAGTGGAGATCGCGCCTACTTTCAGGCCGGGCATACGGGCAACAGCTGTGACAATGTCGGTGCCCATTTCGCCACAGCCGATCAAGCCGATGCGAACAGGTTTACCGGTGTCGGCGCGTGCTTGCATATCGCGTGCAAGGCCGATCAGTTCCACATTGGTTGCCATTTATATCCTCCACATGGATTGATTGTGGTTGTCTTGCTGATTAAGTCTAGTGTTCAATAATCGGCAATTGGCTAAAAGTCGATTCATCATCAGTTAAGTTGGATAGATAGTTCTATGAAAGACGCAATTACGCTGGATCAGGTACGTGAGGCCATCGGCACTGAAATTGGTTGTTCCGAATGGCGCGTGGTGACGCAAGAAATGATCAACCAGTTTGCGGATGCAACCGATGATCATCAGTTCATCCATGTGGATCCGGTAAAAGCGGCTGAAACGCCATTTGGCGGTACGATTGCTCATGGTTTTTTGACGCTGTCGCTGCTTTCGACCCTTGCTTATGAAGCATTGCCGATGATTGAAGGTGCTACGATGGGCATCAATTACGGCTTTGATAAAGTGCGCTTTATGACACCGGTTAAATCGGGCGCGCGTGTGCGTGCACGTTTTAAACTGGTCGATGCCGATATCCGCCCTTCAGGCCGTGTGGTCAATCACTATGAAGTGACTTTGGAAGTGGAAGGCTCGATCAAACCAGCATTGACCGCCACATGGTTGACCATTGCAGTGGTCGCGCCGCCTGAAGACTGATTAAGTGTTACTTACTTCAATATAATCTATGGGGGCGGGTTGCCCCCAATGTTCGGTTGCTAAATATTGCAATGAGAATGGCCCGTGCAGCATCATGCCCGGATCATAAAAGTTTTTGATCTGTGCACCTTTTAAGTAAAGCAAATGCATGCGGAAAAAATTGCCCTTGGCACGTTGGTAACGTTTTTCACTATGCATATGTTTAAAACGCATATGATGAATAAGTGGTTTTTGGCCAGCGTTGATTTTAAGTGCTTTCGCCGGATCTGAACCATAAAAATGAATAATATCGGTGAGCACCTGAATTTCAGTCCATAGAACAGGACTGTCTTCCATGATGAGACGAACATCTTCACGCAAAGCTTTGGCGCGTGGATGAAGAGCGATCATCAACAGGCAGGAGCCGGTTATCAGCAGCGATACAGGTTGTTTGCGTAATAAGTCAGGGTGCTCACGCCAAACATCCGCCAGCGCCTCTATCGCCTGCACCGAGCCAAGGCTGTGCGCAAAGACAATCACTTCCTGCGCATCTGTTGTCTGCAGCTTTTTGGTTAAGCTTTCGGCAAAATCGGTACGTTGTTTTTGAAGCAGAGGGCTTTTGCCTTTGACGCGGTCATAAGCGGCAGACCAATCATCCAGCAGATAAGAAAAGAACAGTTTATCACCGGGATGGCGGATGAGTATGGTTGCGATCATCAGGCTCAAAGGTAGAGACCAGAAGAGGTGGAGCATCGAGAGGCCGGCAATTAAAGGTGCGGCAGCAATCATGCCGGTGATGGCAATGAGGGTGGCAGATAATAAAAACGGCCAAAGGAAAAACAGCACAAAGCGCCAGCTATTGCGGGCATAGCGATAAAGTGTGCCGGTCAGCACAATGCTGGCAAAGGCGCGAAAGCCGGTGATAATACGGGTGATCGTGTTGCGTGCTGCATAATGATCGTAAATTTCAGCCGAGCTGAATTGGCAAAATTCGCTTTCTGTCTGCCAGTTTTCCGCCTTGCTCGTCACCTGCATTGTGGAGGTGAAGTCGCTTGTTTTATTGATTGCTCCGGCTGTAGATTTAACGTGCCACAATTTGTCGAAGTCATTCACCGCCTGAATATGACGACCGCGAATGGCTTTTGCATGGAGGCCTTCATAGCCTGTGAACTGGACGACCAGACGTTTTTGAATATGCATGGCGGGGTGTTTGCAATCTATAGGCAAGGGGGACAAAAATGGAACCGCAGTTGAAAGACTGCCTGATAAAGCGTGATTGTGAAGAAACTGTGCCGACTTGATCACGATAAAGCGAGTTTTTTAAGAATCGCCCTAGGCTTTTTTATGATTCTTGAAAGTAAAATGGTGGCTGCTTATGAAAGATTCCGGTGAATAATCCGCTAATGACAGGCTGAATTTGTTTGATAGAAATGAGTTTAACCCCTGATTTTTGAATAAATCGCGCTCAAATGCAGGAAATCTCTTGTGGGATGTGGACAGGGCAGCGCCATTCTGTTATTAGCCAACACCAATTTGCAGCGGTAGACCGTTGCGAAGCTTGGGTGCCTTTGGGCGTTTTGATAATTTTTCATTATCATCGAATGTTTTAAAGACCCCTGAGGCTCAGGCTATAACGAAATTCTAACCGAAACGGGATTACACGTGCAGGTACTCGTCCGCGATAACAATGTTGATCAGGCTCTCCGCGCTCTCAAGAAAAAGATGCAGCGCGAAGGTATTTTCCGCGAAATGAAAATGCGCGGTCATTATGAAAAACCTTCAGAAAAGCGTGCTCGCGAAAAGGCTGAAGCCGTTCGCCGCGCTCGTAAGCTGGCTCGTAAGCGCGCGCAGCGTGAAGGTCTTGTAGGCGGCGGCCGCGTAGCTGCCCGCTAATTATCTTTAAAATGCATATGCTGTCACGGCATATGGCTTGGTAAGCTTATTCAAGTTTACTGCTTTAAAGATAAAACATGAACCGGCTTAAGTGATGGTTGATGTGAAAAGCTTAAAGACTTTGCAAAGGTGGAGTGATGTTAATCGCTGCCACCTTTTTGCATGTCTGCTGTTTATTTGGATGCCAAGCATAGTTGCATATAAGTCAGTATCAGGCGCTCTGAATTGCTTTCTTGCGCTTGCTGCATTGTCAGGGCGCTCAAGTTAAACTAACTTAAGTTTCATAAAAATCACGGGCAATATAATGGAATTATATCCGTTCTGTTACGCTGGATTTTAGAGACCGCATGATGGCCATGGTGCTTGTAGCACGACGGCGACCATGTTTTGAGTTGAAAGGACATGCCATTGGGACTGCGATCTGGAGCACCTTATCAGGCTGGCTTGCGCCATGCTGTCCGTTCACATTCGCTTCAAAGTCTGGCGACGCTCGGACTTGTTTCCATGCTGCTGGCAGGTTGTCAGGGCGCTGGCAATAGCGGTCTGACGACTGTGGATCTGGCACAGGCGTCTTCGCAGAATATCGGTTCGCTGACAGCTGTTATTCAGGCCAATCCTCGTGACCCGCAAGGCTATAATGTGCGCGGTTCTGCCTATGGCAAGGCGGGGCGCTACAAAGATGCGCTGAAGGATTTTGATACGGCTTTGCAGCTTAATCCGAATTTCTATCAGGCTTATTCCAACCGTGCCTTAATCTATCGTTATATGGGCGATAATGCCAAGGCGATTGCAGATTACAGCCGTGCCTTGCAGATCAATCCGCAATATGATGCGGCCTATATCGGACGCGGCAATGTTTATCGTTTGGCGGGGCGTCTCGATCAGGCAATGGCTGATTTCAACCGAGCGATTGAGCAAGATACCACCAATGGCCGTGCCTATCACAATCGTGGTTTGATTTATCAGGCGCGTGGCCAGCACAAACAGGCAATTGAAGATTTCTCGACCGCTTTGTCGCTGCAATCAACCGCACCTGAACCCTATAATGGCCGCGGTATTTCTTATGTAGCACTTGGCGATTACGATAATGCGTTTGATGATTTTAACGCAGCCATCAATCTTGATAATCGCTTGGCGGAAAGCTGGGCCAATCAGGCACTGGTTTACGAGCAGCGTGGCGAGCGTGATAAAGCATCTAAATCTTATGCGCGTGCCGTGCAGCTTGACCCGAACTATAAGCCTGCCAAAGATGGTCTGGCACGTACCCGTTAAGTGATTGGCTGAAGATTAAGTTTGGTGAATAAAAAAGCCGCGATGGATGTTCATCGCGGCTTTTTTTGTCTTCGATTTGAGCCCGTCAAGCTTTCATATTGCGTTTGTCGACACCGGCGGTGATGCGGTCACCAATCCATTGAATGCCGCAGACAAGTACAATCAAAATAGCAACAACGGCAATCATGATGGTGGTTTCAAAACGCTGATAACCATAGCGGATGGCAAGGTCGCCCAAACCTCCGGCACCGATGGCACCCGCCATGGCAGACGCGCCGATAAGCGTGATGATGGTGACGGTAAAGCCAGAGACAATACTAGGCATGGCTTCAGGTACCAGCACATCACGGATAATCGTCCAACGGTTGGCACCCATCGAGCGGGCCGCTTCAATCAAGCCGTTATCCACTTCGCGCAAAGATACTTCTGCGATGCGCGCATAATAAGGAATGGCAGCGATGGAAAGTGGCACAATCGATGCCCATGTGCCGATAGCCGTACCGACAATGAGGCGGGTGAGCGGAATAAGCGCCACCAGCAAAATGATGAAAGGCACGGAACGGAAACCGTTGATAAAAGCGCCGAGTATCATATTGATAGTGCGATTTGGTGCCAATCCGCCGCGCTCTGTCATCACCATGATGATGGCAAGCGGCAGGCCGACAACTAACGAGATCAAGCTCGACATGCCGGTCATCAGGATAGTTTCCCAGAAAGAGCGCCAGAGAAGATTAAGCATCGCCTGAGACATAACCAAGCACCTCCGTTGCGTCTGAATTTTGGGTCAAATAATCAATTGCAGCTTTCAGGCGGCTTTGGTCTTTGGCTGAAATTTGTAAGAATAATGTGCCGATTGGCTGACCCTGGATGGTATCCATGCTGCCATGCAACATATGGGCTGTTACACCTGTCGCATAGGTCAGATCATTGAAAAGCGGCCGTCTTGCATCCACTCCGGAAATTTTAACCCGAACCACAGCGTCATCATTGCTGTTTGAAGTCAGGCGGCTGGCGATGGTTTGCGGTAGTTGCGGTGTCAGCACTTGCAACAGGCTTTGCGTGGTTGCAGCAGATGGATGAGCAAAAACCTGCCAGACGGAGCCTTGCTCGACGATTTCGCCTTTATCAAGCACAATGACGCGGTCGGCAATGCGGCGGATGACATCCATCTCGTGGGTAATCAGCAAAATGGTGAGACCAAGCTGTTTGTTGATGTTTTTCAACAATTCCAGAATGGACTGCGTGGTTTCCGGATCAAGCGCAGAGGTGGCTTCATCAGACAATAAAAGCGCAGGCTCTGCGGCGAGTGCACGCGCAATGCCGATACGTTGTTTTTGGCCACCGGATAATTGCGACGGATAATGTTTTGCTTTGTCGGCAAGATCGACTAGATCCAGCAATTCTGCAACGCGCTTTTTGCGCTGTTCAGGCTTTTGACCGGCAATTTTCAACGGCAGTGCAATATTATCTTCGATCGTTTTGGCCGACAGCAGATTGAAATGCTGGAACACCATGCCGACACGGCGTCGAACCGGTTGCAACTGGCTTTCGGTTAAGTTGGAAATCTCGCGGCCCTCAATGCGGATGGAGCCGCTATTGGGTTTTTCCAAACCATTAATGCAACGAATGAGGGTGGATTTACCGGCACCGCTGCGCCCGATAATTCCTAAAATCTCACCCCGCTTAACATTTAAAGTAATGCCGTTAATCGCAGGTGTCGTGCCAAAAAACCGTGTTACGTTTTCTAATTCGACAATATTGGCAGCGTCTGGCTCTGTGGGCACGGTCTGATGTCTTTCTTAATTATCACTCAGCACTCAGATATTTTGCAATTTTTTCTGATTATAGAAATATGCTCAAAAAGCAACCGCGCCAAAGCTATGGCGCGGTTTGTTTTAATGCCTGAGAGGCTTATTCCCAGGCAGGAATACCGGTGCCTTTATAGGCGCGGTCAAGCTCGGCTTTCACCGCATCGTTCTGGAAAGAGCTGACGAGGGTTTTTACCCAATCTTTGTCCAGATCATCGGTGCGCACAGCGATGAAGTTGTTATACGGGTTGTTCTCGCGGCTTTCCCAACCTATGGCATCTTTTGGCTCGAGACCGGCTTTGGCTGCCCAATCATTATTAACGATGGCAATATCAAGATCATCAATCGCACGCCCGACTACACCGGCATCAAGCTCTTTGATATCGACATTTTTAGGGTTTTCGATGATATCGATAGGTGTGGCCAGCACACCGGCATCCGGTTTCAGCTTGATAATGCCATGCTGTTCCAATACGCGCAGCGCACGACCTTCGTTGGATGGGTCATTTGGCACACCGATCACTGCGCCGTCTTTAACGTCATCCAGTGATTTCAGCTTGCGGGAATAAATACCGATCGGCCAAACAGCTGTGTAACCGGCAACGCTGATTTTATAACCATGCTGCTGGATCTGGGCATCCAAAAACGGGGTATGCTGGAAGGAGTTGGCGTCAATTTCTTTACGATTCAGCGCTTCATTTGGCTGGTTGTAATCGTTGAAAATAACGGTCTCGACTGTAAGGCCTTTTTTCGCCGCTTCTTCAACAACAACTTTCCAGACGGATTCGTCTTCACCGCCCATGATGCCGACTTTAACGGCATCTTGTGCCTGAACTGCGAGGGGAGCAAGACCGAGGCTGAATGCGGTGGCTGCAAACAAAATTGCTTTGAGGCTGTTTCTGCGCGAGATATCTTGTGTCATTTTGTGCCCTTTGACGAGTATTAATTTCTAACGATCTCTGCAAAGGGTTTAAACTTCCCCTCACTTTGAATTATTTTTGATAATTCACTGTAATTTGCCGTTAAACAAGGAAAAATATTCTACTGAGGCCATATGCGCAGTGATTGTTTCACCGGAAAGTTGGTATTTCAGGATTCGTTTGTCATTTATCGGAAAGTGGCTGTTTCAAGCGATGAATCATACAAAAAAGCCCTGATATTGATCAGGGCTTTTATAAGGGATTTTTAGTTATTTTTGTTTGGCAAAACCTTGCTCGCGCATCTGGCTCAGTGTCATTTTGGGCGACAGTGCTTCCGGATCAATGTGGATTTCAATCAATGATGGTTTGCCTGATTTTTCGCATCGTTCAAATGCAGGGGCGAAATCTTTTGTTTTTTCAACCAGCTCGGCATGGCAGTGATAAGCGCGGGCAAGAGCGGCAAAATCAGGATTTTGCAAGCCTGTGCCGGAAACACGCGCCGGATAGGTGCGCTCCTGATGCATGCGGATGGTGCCATACATGCCATTATTGATGACGATGAAAATAACATTGGCACCATATTGTGCAGCCGTTGCCAGTTCCTGACCATTCATCAGAAAGCAGCCGTCACCGGCAAAACCTAAAACCATCCGTTCAGGATATTGCAATTTGGCGGCAATGGCAGCCGGAACGCCATAGCCCATCGAGCCATTGGTAGGCGCAAGTTGGGTGCGAAATTGATTATATTGATAAAAACGATGCGCCCATGAGGAATAATTTCCCGCGCCATTGGTGATGATCGTATCGGCTTTCACATGGGCTTTTAACCATTCCATGATTTCGCCCATTTGCACCTTGCCCGGAATAGTGGGTGTCTGGATGTGCTGGAGGAAGTCCTGATGCAGTTTTTGTGTCCAGTCCTGCCATACCGGTTTATCGGCCGGATTGTGGATTGGTGCGAGTTTTGCCGCTTCACGGCAAAAGGCTGGCATGCTGGCATTGATGCCTAATGTTGGATAATAAACGCGGCCGAGTTCTTCGGCTCCGGTATGAATATGGATCAGTTTTTGTTGCGGCACTGGCGCTTCAACCAAAGCATAGCCCTGGGTGGTCATTTCGCCCAAACGCGCGCCAAGCACCAGCAAAAGATCAGCCTGCCTGATGCTTTCTGCCAGTTGCGGCCCGACTGCGGTGCCGAGATCACCGGCATAAAGCGGATGAAGATTGTTGAATAAATCCTGACAGCGGAAGGATGCAGCGACCGGAATATGCATATGTTCGGCAAATCGCTGCAAATTGGCGACAGCTTCTTTATTCCAGCCGCCACCACCGGCAATCAGCATTGGTCGTTTGGCTTGGCTTAAATGCTCCAGCATTTCCTGTAATTGCGAAGGGGCTGCATGCATTTCCACTTGGCGAGCGGCTGGCACATCCTGTGCTATGGCAAGTGAGGTCAGCATATCTTCCGGTAGTGCCACGACAACGGGGCCGGGGCGACCATTAAGCGCACGATGAAAGGCTTGGCTGACAAGCTCCGGAATGCGTGCCGGATCATCGATTTGCACCACCCATTTAGCCATCTGGCCAAACATGCGGCGATAGTCGATTTCCTGAAAGGCTTCGCGCTCGACCTGATCGCTGGCCACTTGTCCGATAAACAGCACCATCGGGGTGGAATCTTGAAAAGCGGTATGCACACCGATGGACGCGTTGGTGGCGCCGGGGCCGCGGGTGACGAAACAGATACCCGGTTTTCCGGTCATTTTACCGTAAGCTTCTGCCATATAAGCGGCACCGCCTTCCTGACGGCAGACGATCAGATCAATGTTATCTTGTTTATCATGCAGCGCATCCAAAACAGCCAGATAGCTCTCGCCCGGAACACAGAAAATACGCTCCACTCCCTGATGGATGAGCGCATCCACCAGCAATTGCCCGCCTGTGCGTTGATGCGCGTGATCTGTCATGATTTTTGTTCCCGTTTTTAGCTCGTAACTGCTTTGGATTTAGGCTACCAAAGGTCTGATTTGATTATCATGATTTCAGCACAGCTGAGCGCTGCCGCATAGCTTGAATTTGATGACCAAGTGTCATGATGCCATGCGTAAGCAGTATTATCAGCTGTTTTGAACTATGCAGACGTTTGACGAACCAGAAGAAGTGAAAATGATGCCCCGCCAAAATTCTCCGACTATAAAAAATTTTGCCGATATTGAAAAATACGTCAATTCATTGCCTGATCTCTATAAAGGACCAGGTGGTGCGGTCGCGGTTATTCAAGACGGTGAAGTTGTTTTAAAGCAATGCTGGGGCTATGCGGATTTAACATCGCGCCGTGAAATAAAGCCCGATACGCGCTTTGCTATGTGCTCGGTGACCAAACAATTTACCTGTGCCACCTTGCTGGATGCGGTGGGTGAGCCGGAAGTGCTGGATGCGGCTTTTGCCAAGTTTTTCCATGATTTTAAAGACGAACTGCCGAAAGTGCGAGAGCTTTGCAACAACCAGTCAGGTTTGCGCGATTATTGGGCGCTGACGGTTTTATGCGGGGCTGATCCGGAAGGCGAATTTTTGCCCGAAGATGCGCGTAAATTATTGAAACGTATGCAGCATGTACAGTTTTTGCACGGCACTGAATATTCTTACAATAACGGTAATTTTCGCATTGTTGACGAATTGATCGAGCAGCACACTGGTCGCACGCTGATTGATTTGATGCATGAGCGGATCTTTGATCCGGCAGAGATGAAAACCGCAGAACTGCGACCGAATACCGGCACATTTACTGATTGCGTTGGCTATGTTGGTGATATTGTCACCGGTTTTAAACCTGCAAAAAACCGCATCCATTGGAGCGGTGATGCCGGTATGGTGGCTTCCCTTGAAGACATGATCGCATGGGAAATTTTTATCGATAAAACCCGCGATGATGAAAACGGCATTTATCGTCGCTTGTCGCGCCCGCAGACCTTTGCCGATGGTAGTGCCAGCCCTTATAGTATGGGCTTGAAATATGCAGATGCAGGCAAATATCGTTTGAGCGGTCATGGTGGTGCACTGAATGGTTGGCGTTGCCAGCGCTTCCATTCGCAGGATGAGCGCTTGTCTGCCATCATTCTCTTCAACCATGAAAGCAGCGCTTATGGTGCTTGTCTTGATCTGATGCGGGTGGCATTGGGTGAGGCCAAGGCTGCAAATGATGCGGCACCCGTTGCTGTTGATGCAGCATGGTATGGCGATTATCTGGATGAGCGCACCGGCCTGTCGATCACGCTTTCAAAAGCTTCAGAAGGCCAGATGAAATGCCGTCTTGGCACGTCTGCTGAAATGGTGCGTGTTGTGAGCGAGAGTGAAGCCACCAATGGCTTGACCAGTTTGAAGCGCGATGGCGACATTGTGCATTTGCGCCGTGATGCCGAAAAACTGGTGCTTGAATGCCGAAAGCTTGTGAAAGCGGAAACCCCCAATATTTGTGGTCGTTATTATTGCGGTGAATTGGATGCGGCTGTGGTTGTTGAAAAAGTTGGTACGGCTTTTTATGCAGCTTTTGAGGGGTTTTTGGGCAAAAGCAACATGCAGCCGGTATATTATGCGGGTGGTGATGTGTGGTTGCTGCCATGCCAGCGTTCGATGGATGCACCGGCACCCGGCGATTGGACGCTGGTTTTCCAGCGCGACACATTAGGCAATATTGCCGGTATTCGTGTTGGTTGCTGGCTGGCGCATAATTTGAATTATCGCAAAATTTAAAAGTGCATAATTTGAGTTTTATTGAAGACAATAAAAAAAGCCGCGGAAGATATCTTCCGCGGCTTTTTTGTTCATTCGTCTTATTTATGCAACGCGCTTCAATGCATCGGCAATCGTCGACACGATGGTGTCGATCTGCTCTTTTTCGATGGTCAGTGGCGGTGACAGCGCAATGGTGTCGCCGGTGACGCGGATGAGCAGACCTTTGTGGAAGCAATCAACAAAGACATCATATGCACGGGCGCCGACAGCATCGGCACGTGATGAAAGTTCAATCGCGCCAACAAGGCCGATATTACGGATGTCGATGACATGCGGCAGACCTTTAAGCGAATGCAATGCTTCCTGCCAATGGTCAGCCAGTGAAGCTGCACGGGTGAGCAGGCCTTCTTCAGCATAGATTTCCAATGTTGCAATACCGGCAGCGGATGCAACCGGATGGCCGGAATAGGTGTAGCCGTGGAAAAGCTCGATGGCGTTTTCCGGACCGGTCATCAGACCATCATAAATCTTGCTGGTCGCAAATACAGCACCCATTGGAATGGCACCGTTGGTCAGGCCTTTTGCCGTGGTCATCATATCCGGTTCAACACCGAAATAATCAACAGCAAAAGGTGTTCCGAGACGTCCGAAGCCGGTGATGACTTCATCAAAGATCAGCAAGATGCCGTATTTGTCGGCAATCGCGCGCAGACGTTCCAGATAGCCCTTGGGAGGGAGAATAACACCGGCAGAACCGGACATAGGCTCAACGATAACGGCGGCAATGGTTTCTGGACCATTGAGCTGTACGATACGTTCCAAATCTTCCGCAAGTTCAACACCATGCTCAGGTAGACCTTTGCTGAAAGCATTGCGTTCAACATCGAGGGTATGGCGCATATGGGAGGCAGGAATCTGCGGGAATACGCGGCGGTTGTTGACGAGACCACCAACAGAAATGCCGCCAAAGCCCACACCATGATAGCCTTTTTCACGACCAACTATGCGGGTGCGGGTGCCCTGACCAATGGAGCGCTGGTAGGCGATGGCAATTTTCAGCGCAGTATCAACGGATTCAGAACCGGAACCGGTGAAGAAAACACGATCAAGCTTTTTATCGCCTTTGCCCGGCGCAATTGCTGCCAGTTTTTCAGCAAAGTCGAAAGCAACATTGTGACCCATCTGGAAGGTTGGCGCGAAGTCCATGGTGGATAGCTGACGCTCAACGGCTTCGGTGATGCGCTTACGACCGTGTCCGGCATTACAGCACCACAGACCTGCGGTTCCGTCGAGAACCTGATTGCCGTCGATATCGGTATAATAAACACCCGAAGCGCCAGCGAGAATACGCGGGGACGCCTTAAACTGGCGGTTAGCCGTAAACGGCATCCAGAAATTTTCAAGGCTCGGGGCATTGTTTTTGGTCAGCATAGCGATCTCCTCTTTCAGGCACTATCATATTCATGCTTTCTGAGCCGCAACAAGTCCTTTTCTGCAAAAGACTAAGCCATTGAAAAAACAGGTGCAAATTCGTGATTGTTTGATATATTCAACATCAGTAACAGTAATCGGAGGAGAAGTGCTGTGAATATGGATATTGGCGGACGTTTACGCACCCTCAGAATGCGGCAGAATCTCTCGCAAAGAGAATTGGCAAAACGTGCCGGTGTCACCAATTCCACCATTTCGCTGATTGAAGCCAACCAGAGCAATCCGTCGGTGGGGGCTTTAAAACGAATCCTCGATGGTATTCCCATCGGGATGGCGGAATTTTTTGCACTTGAGCCGGATGTGCCGCAGACGGTTTTCTATCAGGCCAATGAGCTGGTGGAGATTGGGCGAGGGCCCATTTCTTATCGGCAGGTGGGTGAAAATCTCTTCAATCGTGCGCTGCAATTGCTCAAAGAGCGCTATGAAGCCGGTGCTGACACTGGCAAGGTCATGCTGGTGCATGAGGGCGAAGAGGGCGGCATTGTGATTTCCGGCCGCATTGAAGTGACTGTCGGCTCCGAGCGGCGCATTTTGGGGCCAGGGGACGCTTATTATTTTGACAGTAAACTGCCGCATCGTTTCCGCTGTGTAGGGCCGGTGCCTTGCGAAGTGGTGAGCGCCTGTACGCCCCCAAGTTTTTAATATTGATTCAATAAGTTAAGCCCGCGATGTTACTTAAAACATCGCGGGCTTTTTTATTGAGAGTTAGATTCAGCCGTAGCGGGAAATACCGATATCGCTCATGTCGATTTCTGGTTTAACGCCGGTGATCATGTCGGCCAAAGCGCGGCCTGAACCGGCAGCCATTGTCCAGCCCAGTGTACCATGACCGGAGTTGATGAAGAGGTTGTCATAGCGTGTGGCGCCAATGATTGGGGTTGAATCCGGTGTCATCGGGCGAAGACCTGACCAATAGGTTGCAGCCTTAACATCGCCACCACCCGGGAAGAGGTCGGTTACCGATAATTCCAAGGTTGCACGACGATTGGCTGGCAGATCTTTGCTGAATCCTGACAATTCTGCCATGCCGCCAACGCGGATACGGTCGCCAAGACGGGTGATCGCGATCTTGTAGCTTTCATCCAGAATGGTCGAAACCGGTGCATTGTCTTCATTGATGATCGGCAGTGTCAGCGAATAGCCTTTGACCGGATAGATCGGTGCATTGAGGCCGAGGCTTTTGACCATCGCACGGGTATAGCTGCCAAGAGCCACGACAAAACGGTCGCTGGTGATGTTACCCTGATCGGTTTCAACCGCAGTAACACGGTCGCCGGATTTCAGGAAGGATTTGATGTTGACGCCATATTGGAATTTGACGCCCAAGCCTTCGCAAATTTTGGCTAGCGCATTGGTGAATTTGAAGCAATCACCGGTTTCGTCATTTGGCAAACGCAAACCGCCGACATATTTTTCTTTGACGCGAGCCAGACTCGGCTCAGCCTGTGCACAGCCTTCACGGTCAAGCACTTCAAACGGTACGCCGTCTTTACGCAGAACTTCCACATCTTTGCCAATCGCATCCAGCTGTGACTGTTCGCGGAAAAGCTGCAAAGTGCCCTGTGTACGGTGGTCATATTCAATGCCGGTATCTGCACGCAGCTGAATGAGGCAATCGCGGCTATATTCGGCAATGCGCACCATGCGGCTTTTATTGACGGCATAACGCCCCGATGTGCAGTTGGCGAGCATCGACAACAGCCAAGTATATTGGAACGGGTCGGAGGTCGGGCGGATGATCAGCGGCGCATGTTTCATAAACAGCCATTTGGCCGCTTTAAATGGAATGCCCGGTGCTGCCCAAGGGGAGGCATAACCCGGCGAAATCTGGCCGGCATTAGCAAAGCTGGTTTCCAGTGCCGGACCGGTTTCGCGGTCGATAACGGTCACTTCATGACCGGCTTTGGCCAGATAATAGGCGGTGGAAACACCAACAACGCCGCTGCCTAAAATAGTAACTTTCATGGGATGACCCCTTTATTGCTTATAATTTTAATTGTTCAAATTGCGGTTGTCGGGTGCTTTTAATCCACATAGTGGCGTGAATAGCGGCTCCCTAAAGCTGTCAGAATTTCATAAGGGATCGTATCACAATCCCGCGCTACGTCTTGCAATGATTGATGCGGGCCGATCAGTTCGACCAGACTGCCAAGTTTCAATGTGCCTTCGGCTAAGTCAGTGACATCAAGGGTAATGCTGTCCATCGACACACGACCAACGATCGGCAGTCGTGTATCGCCATAAAAGGCCGAGCCTTTATTGCTTAAACTGCGAAACCAGCCATCGGCATAACCAACGGCAATGGTGGCAATGCGCATGGGTTTTGGTGTCACATAGGTGCAGCCATAGCCAACCGGCGTGCCTTGCGCCACATTGCGCACCTGTATGATACGGGCAGAAAGTTCGACAACCGGCAGAATCGGATGATCCGGCAAATCAGGGCCGACGCCATATAAAACCACACCCGGACGCGCCAGATTATAATGGAAACTTTTATCTTGAAAACATGCACCGGAATTGGCGAAGGCGACCGGCATTTCTGGCAAACGCGCCAATGCACCTTTCATGGTTTCAAGCTGGTGTTTATTGAATGGATTATTAAATTCATCACCGACAGCCAGATGGCTGATGATGAATTTGATGTCGAGATGATCAAGCAGATCAAGGTGATCGGCTAAATGATCAAGCTCTTCATGCGATAGCCCCAAACGCGCCATACCGGTATCGATCTGCAAAAGTGCGGGTAATGTTATACCGCGCTTGATGGCAAGATTTTGCCAGTTGGCAAGCTGTTCTAATGAATTGAGGACGGGAATAATTTGCGCATCGGCGCAAACCTCTTCTGTATGTGGCTGCAAGCCATTGAGCACATAAAGTGTTGCATCATTGGCAAGGAGCGGGCGCAATTTTAAAGCTTCACCCAAATGCGCGACGAAGAAGTCGCGGCAACCGGCCTGATAAAAAGCGGGTGCCACTTTATCTGCGCCCAGACCATAAGAATCCGCCTTAACCACAGCACCGGCGCGTGTGGGCGCAATTTGCTTGGCAACAGCCTGATAATTATGGCGCAAAGCCTTCAGGCTGATTGTCAGGATGCCACCTGCAGCCAGATCATGTTCATTACTGTTAAGCTGCATTTTAGAAAGTGACATCGACCATGACCCTGACAGAACAGCAGTAAATTTTGTTTATCATGATATGCTAGTCGAAGATCGTTCGAATATCTTTGCTATCTTTCGAATATTATGCGATTTATAATCGAGATTTAGGTATTTTTCATCTTTTATTGGAAGATTATGCATGTCCTCGCTTGATAGTATCGACCGCAATATCATCCGTAGCTTGCGCCGTGATGGTCGCATGACCAATAGCCAGTTGGCGGCGGAAGTAGGATTATCGCAATCGGCCTGTTTGCGCCGTGTCCAGATTCTGGAGCAATCGGGCGTCATCCGCGGTTATACGGCGATTGTCGGCTCCACTGATGGTGACGAGCGTCTGGTGGCGATTGTGCGTATTACGCTTGACCGACAAACGGAGGAATATCTTAATCGTTTTGAAGAGGCGGTGCGCCGTCATCCTGAAATTCAGGAATGTTATTTGATGACGGGAGATGCCGATTATATTTTGCGGGCGGAGGCAGAAAATGCCGCCGCCTATGAAGTCATTCATAAGGAAATCTTGTCACGCTTGCCGGGGGTTGCGCGCATTCATTCCAGCTTTTCCATCCGCACGGTTTTGTTGTCGAAAGCGCCTAGCCAGCAACGTGCTGGTTAAGCCATCATGAGCGGCCGTTTTCCCAAGGATTAACCTGTAAAATAGAGCGATCAATGGTTTCAATATCGCGTTTGCCGCAAAGTGCCATGCTGATATCCAGCTCGTTGCGGATAATTTCGAGTGCTTTGGTGACACCTTCTTTGCCCATGGCGCCAAGCCCATAAAGAAACGGGCGGCCGATAAAGGTGCTGCGCGCTCCAAGAGCGCGTGCTTTCAACACATCCTGGCCTGAACGAATGCCGCCATCCATGTGGATTTCAATCTGGTGGCCAACCGCATCGACAATTTGCGGCAGCATGGAAATGGAAGAGCAGGCACCATCCAGTTGTCTGCCGCCGTGATTGGAAACTATAATTGCATCAGCACCGGTTTTGGCGGCCATGCGGGCATCCTCGACATCTAAAATGCCTTTAAGGATCAGCTTGCCGCCCCACTGCTCTTTGATCCATTCCACATCGCTCCAATTGAGCTGCGGGTCAAACTGCTCTGCTGTCCAAACCGCGAGTGAGGAGAGGTCGGTGACGTTTTTGGCGTGTCCGGCTATATTGCGGAAGGTGCGGCGCTTGGTGCCTAGCATTTTAAGGCACCAGTTTGGGCGCGTTGCTATCTGCCAGATATGATGCGGCGTAAATTTGGGTGGTGTCGACAAGCCATTGCGCAAATCTTTATGGCGCTGGCCTAAAATCTGCAAATCAAGGGTTAAAACCAGTGCCGAACATTTGGCGGCTTTGGCGCGTTCAATCAGGCTTTTAACAAAGTCGCGGTCACGCATCACATAAAGCTGAAACCAAAATGGTTTGGTGGTAACCGATGCCACATCTTCAATTGAGCAAACACTCATGGTGGAAAGGGTAAATGGCACGCCAAACGCTTCGGCCGCTTGGGCTGCCAGCATTTCACCATCAGCATGTTGCATACCGGTGAGGCCGGTTGGAGCAAGAGCCACCGGCATCGCTATCTTTTCACCAATCATGGTGGTTTCAAGCGAGCGGTTGGTCATGTCGACCAGCACGCGCTGACGCAATTTTATCTTTTTGAAATCATCTTCATTGGCTTGATAGGTGGATTGGGTAAAAGCGCCGGAATCTGCATAATCAAAAAACATTTTCGGCACACGACGGCGTGCAAGTTTTTTCAGATCTGCGATTTCCAGTATTTGCGCCATAGTATCCACCCTTTTTTCTAAAATATAGTGCACAGAAACACGGATAGCATTAATTGCCAATATGAATAAACTACTATTCAATGAAGTTAATAACTGGCAGAATGAAAGCATAGCTGACGTATAAAGAGGAACGGGCATGAGCAAGTGCAGCGGTAAAACCGGCTTTATCGGCAAGGCTTCTAAAGCTGCGGGCGGATGGGGCGCGCTTAAAAGTTCCGGCAAGCAAATTTTGCAAAGCGGGGCGGCTCTGACCAATGTCCGTACCATGTTGAAGGCCAATCAGCCCAATGGCTTTGATTGTCCGGGTTGTGCATGGGGCGATCCGGAGCATGGCTCTTCCTTTGAATTTTGCGAAAACGGGGTGAAGGCAGTTGCGTGGGAAGCCACAGGACGGCGCACCACACCGGAGTTTTTTGCAACCCATACAGTCAGAGAATTACAAGGCTGGACGGATTATGATCTGGAACATATCGGCCGCTTGACGCATCCAATGCGCTATAATGCACAAACAGATCAATATGAAGCGATTGACTGGGACGAAGCATTTGTTGAAATCGGCTCAATTTTGTCAGGGCTTGATAGTCCGCATCGCGCTGAATTTTATACCTCCGGCCGTGCCTCTAATGAAGCGGCTTTTCTTTATCAGTTATTTGTGCGTGCCTATGGCACCAATAATTTTCCCGATTGCTCCAATATGTGCCATGAGGCCAGCGGCGTTGCGCTGAAACAGTCCATCGGGGTTGGTAAAGGCACAGTGTTGTTGGAAGATTTTGAAAAAGCTGACGCTATTTTTGTGGTCGGCCAAAATCCGGGAACCAATCATCCGCGTATGCTGGGGGATTTGCGCCGTGCGGCAGAACGGGGTGTACGCATTGTTGTGCTTAATCCGGTGCGCGAACGGGGATTAGAGCGCTTTTCTGACCCGCAAAACAAGCTGGAAATGATCACCGGAGGCAGTGAAGCCATTGCGAGCGATTATTTGCAACCACGATTGGGCGGTGATCTGGCGGCTTTTCGCGGCATGGCCAAAGCGGTGTTTGCAGCTGATGATGCAGCACTGGCACGAGGCGACAATTCCGTGCTGGATCATGTGTTTTTATCTGAACATACAGTGGAATTTGAAGCCTATCGAGCCGCCGTCGAGGCGACAAGTTGGGACAGTATTGAAGATCAGGCCGGTCTGACACGCTCTCAGCTTGAAAATGCCGCGCAAATTTATCTCAATGCCGGCAATGTTATTACCACATGGGCAATGGGCATTACTCAGCATCGCCATTCTGTGATTACCATCCGAGAAATTACCAATTTCATGATGCTGCGCGGGAATATTGGTCGGGAGGGCGCGGGGCTTTGTCCGGTGCGTGGCCATTCTAATGTGCAGGGCGACCGCACTGTCGGCATCAATGAAAAACCGTCAAAAGCTTTTCTTGATGCTTTGGAACGCGAGTTTGGTTTTGAAGTGCCACGCGCTGAGGGGCATAATGTTTTAGGCGCTATTGGTGCGATGCTGGATGGCAGTGCAAAAGCCTTTATCGGTTTGGGCGGCAATTTTGCCCGCGCAACGCCTGACAGTCCGGTGATCGCCAAAGCATTGAGCGGCCTTGATTTGACAGTGCATGTGGCAACTAAGCTCAATCATTCGCATCTTTTGCCGGGTAAAAATTCTTATATTTTGCCATGTCTCGGGCGCACCGAAATTGATCTCAACTCCAAGGGGCAAGCACAGATTGTAACAGTGGAAGATTCCATGAGCATGGTGCATGGCTCCGGTGGTATCAATCAGCCAGCCTCCAAATTGCTGCGCTCGGAGATTGCCATTGTTGCAGGGATTGCCAATGCAACATTAGGCGCCAAGCCTGTCAACTGGCTGGAGTTGGCTGATGATTATGATCTGATCCGCAATCATATTGAGCGCGTTTTGCCTGATTTTTATGATTTCAACAAACGGGTGCGGGTGCCGCGCGGGTTTCATTTGCGCAACGGTGCCGCCGAGCGTGAGTGGAATACATCAAGCAGCAAGGCCACTTTCTGGACAGGCGCGATGCCGGAGGCGGTGGAGCATCAGCAGGCGCGTGGTGTAGCGGGACAATATGTGCTGCAAACTTTCCGCAGTCATGATCAATATAATACCACTATTTATGGT
>NZ_JBJDRZ020000028.1:0-63942 GCF_044987585.2 Paenochrobactrum sp. BZR 201-1
GCTGCAAAATCTGTCGCATCTCTAATTTGCCCAAGTGTCGCATCTCTATATAGCTGTTATAGTGTTGAATTGGATAAGATAGGTTATGGAACAAGTCGATTAATCAGGAGAAGCTTGTTTACTTTCTCTGATAAGTAACTGAGCAGCAATGAAAAAGCATATCGCACCAATGAGCGTATAAGTATTGGAATATAACCAAATCCAATTTGTCTTATCATCCTCCGGCGTTTGAGGTGCGACAGCAGATATCATGAAGGCAATACAACCAAACAAATTAACAAATACCGCCTGCCAGGATATATCTTTAGGCTTCCAACTCCAATAACGATTATCAACCTCAATAAATGCGAGATAACCGGATATCAAGAATAGTACCGAACCTTCAAAATTTGGTGTCCATATTTCCAATACACTTAACATGGCTTTCAATGGTGGCGCTATGGCATTAAAAGTACTGATATTAAATGCAAGTGTCCCAAGGAGTTGAGTGAAGGTGCTTAACCAGCCCGCGTTAGCAGGTGACCAGCCAATCAATTTAAATCTATTATTATTGTGATCAGGTGTCGGCGAAAAGTTTGCCGATTGAATATGCTGTAATCCTGCTGCAAGCGTAAAAGGTATTGAGCCCGCAAAAAAAATCAGATTGGTCAAGTTACTTAACCAACCCCACTTCAATGAGCAAAACATCAAAATACTTGCAAAGCCGAACAAAAAGGCACCGACTGAGAATGAAATGCCGATAAAACGATTATAGGTGCAAGTTTTCCAAAAAGCTGTTGTTTCTACGTCATGCAGGCGCGAGGAAAAATCGAGTCCCTTACGATAGACGCGTGAGAGAAATGTTTTTTCCTCGCCGTTAAAAATAAACTTATGTTTGATAATAAAGGGTCTGAATTTTTTCATTATGCCGCATCATAGCTTTATAATTAAGACTAAAATTATAACAGTATTTATAACGAATGAGCGTTTCCCTCCCCTGCTCCTACTGAAAGATTAGCTGCTGGGTTTTGTACCGGCACAGCAGGCTCAGGATTGATCAACAATGTCTGTGTCGGGTAAGCAAAATCAGCCTCATGCGCCTGCACGATCTGGATGATTTGCAAATAGACATTTTGCTGAATATCCAACCATTCCGCCCAATGTGTTGTTTTTGTAAAACAATAAACCATTATGTTGAGCGATGAATCAGCAAACTCATTAAAATAAACCAATAAATTCTGACTTTGGTCAATTGATGGATTGTTTTTAAGCATTTTTCTGATGTCTGTTATCACAGCTGCAACCTTATCCGCATCGTCATACCGCAGACCAATTGTAGTGCTGATACGGCGGTTGGTCATGCGCCCGGGGTTTTCAAGACTGATCGTTGAGAATAGAGAATTGGGCACATATAGGGGTCTGTTATCAAATGTTATTATTTTGGTAATCCGCCAACCGATTTCAACGACAATACCTTCAATCTGACGGTCAGGTGAACATACCCAATCCCCAATATTGAAGGGACGATCAAAATATAACATCACACCTGAAAACAGATTGCTCAGCATATCTTTGCCGGCAACGCCGATTGCAATGCCACCTATGCCACCAAAGGCCAGCAATCCGGAAAGACCGATACCGAAATGCTCCCCGAACATGAGTATAAGAAACAAAAAAAGTGAAAGCTTCAAAATGCGCGAAATCATACGCGCCGATGTCGGATCACTTCCCTTGCGAATCTGTGCGTGCGTCAATCGATTTATTAATTGGAAAAGCTGCTGGAGGGTTAAAATAGCAATGAATGCAATGGCCGCTGTATTTATCATATCAGGCGTGATAGCGCTTATTTTATAAGCTTGCAGCAGCATGAAGACAACTTGTCTTAAGGTCAGTATGACCCCGTATAATGACATCATATAGATAATATGCGCCAGAATGCTGGATGACCAAGCACGTTCGCGCCGCATCATAAACCAGATGGTAAATGCAGTGCTTGTTAAAAGTAAAATTATACCTGCGGCAATCCAATATTCAGTCATACTTTCTCCGCTGCAAAAATGCGAACGTCCAATGGCATTAAGCCATACATAAAAGATGGTTCAAAGCCATTGATATAACTTTAAAAGCAGTATCATAAAAACTTCAATAACAATAATATACCGATGACACTCCTTTAAGAATATCAGTTTTGCTGTTTATAGACGAAATTTATGGTTAAAATGAACACGCTTTGATTTCAATCAAAGCAAGCAACACGGCCAATGTTGTAAATCATCAGCAATGTTAACCTTAACTTGGAGATTCATGATTTTTACTTGTCATAGTTAAGGCACGCTATTAAAGATTTTCTTTAAAAAATGCAATAATTTCAATATTTTGACATGGTAAATATCGAGGCAGAGGATTTTTTGACTTATAACCTTTTATAATATTAAGAATTGAACAAATTAAAGTTACGAAATATAAAAATAAAAAATCACCTACAATAAAATATGCATAAAGATAACCATTCAATCACTAGTGAGGATCTCTGCAATGAGCGATAACAAATATAGTGAATTTGATGACGTTTATGCGTCATTAGAGTTGTCAACTTCTCTGCCGAAAACTAAATTTCCGGATGAAGAAAGAAATCCGCGCAATGTATTTGCGGCAGTTCGTGATGAATTGATGCTCGATGGTAATTCGCGCCAGAACCTTGCTACATTTTGTCAAACCTGGGTTGATGAAGAAATTCGCGAAATTATGGATTTATCGATCGATAAAAACATGATCGACAAGGATGAATATCCACAAACAGCGGAAATTGAAGCGCGTTGTGTGCATATGATTGCTGATTTGTGGAATTCTCCAGATGCTGCTAACACAATGGGCTGTTCAACAACCGGCTCTTCTGAGGCAGCGATGCTTGGTGGATTGGCGCTGAAGTGGCAGTGGCGCAAACGCCGTGCAGCAGAAGGAAAACCCACCGATAAACCTAATTTGATTTGTGGTCCTGTACAGATTTGCTGGCATAAATTTGCGCGTTATTTTGATGTTGAACTGCGCGAAATCCCGCTTGAAGGTGATCGACTCATCATGAGTCCTGAAGAAGTTCTCAAACGCGTTGATGAAAACACCATCGGGGTTATTCCGACACTTGGCGTTACATTTACCTGCCAGTATGAGCCGGTTAAGGCTGTACATGACGCACTTGACAAACTCCAGGCCGAAACTGGACTTGATATTCCCATCCATGTCGATGGTGCAAGCGGCGGCTTTTTAGCTCCATTTTGTGCGCCTGATCTCGAATGGGATTTCCGTCTTCCTCGCGTCAAATCTATCAATACTTCAGGCCATAAATTTGGTTTGGCTCCGCTTGGAGCGGGATGGGTCGTATGGCGCGAAGTATCTGACTTACCTGAAGAGTTGGTGTTCAATGTCAATTATCTCGGCGGAAACATGCCGACCTTTGCATTGAACTTTTCGCGCCCCGGTGGCCAGATTATCGCACAATATTATAATTTTCTGCGCTTGGGCCGCACAGGCTACGCAAAAATTCATAATGCTTGTTATGAAATTGCACAGTACCTTGCGCGCGAGATTGGAAAAATGGGTCCATTTGAGATCCTCTTCGACGGTGACAGCCAAAAGGGCATTCCGGCACTTGCCTGGAAGCTGAAAGAAAGTGCTGTAGTTGGCGGTTATACTTTGTACGATTTCGCAGATCGGCTTCGAAATCGCGGCTGGCAAGTGCCTGCCTATTCCATGCCCGCAGACCGTGAAGATCTGGTTGTTCAGCGAATATTGGTACGCCATGGTGTCAGCTATGATCTGGCAAGTCTTTTGCTCGATGATATCAAACGTACGCTGGATTATTTCGAAAAGCATCCGGTAAGCAAACCATTGTCGAAACAAGAAGCAACTGGCTTTAATCACGGCTAAGTTGAACAAATTCAGGCAAAGGGCATGCGGGTCCTGCCCCTTATTTGTCTTAGATTGTTCATTCAGGGCGACACTATGTTTTCTCCCGTCGCCCTGACGGAAGAAATAAAAATCAGGTCTGCGTATTTACCTATACGCAGATTTATACAATCAAACAAAATTGAAGAAGTTTACCGCAATCGTGTAAGCCGAACTGTTTTTGATGATGCACATTATTGACAATCTACCCAATGGATTTGTTTTTACGACATATCAGGGCGATTTCCGCACTCGGAAAGCTGCTATGGCAAATATGAAGCAGACTGGCTCATATCGTGTATTTTTCAGTACCATTCATATAGAAAATATACATGTATTTCTGTACGGATAAAGCGGGTAAATTTACAAGTCTTCGAAGTAAAACCAGATAAAAGCGAGTATGATATGTCTTTGATTTCAACATTTCTGCCTTTTTTGACCGACACGGCATCCTATCATGTTTCCAGCAATGTTCTGCTCGCCTGTACGGCTTTGTTATTCCGCAGCAAAGAAGGAAATGCATATGCAGGACGGACAATGGAACTGTCAGTTGAGCTTCCATATGTCTTAGCCAGTATCCCTAAAGGGCATCAATTTACATCGACGGCAGATGATCATCCGGCTCTCAATTTTCAGACCAGCCATGCCATTTTCGCAATTGCGATTCCCAATGGCAGCCTGAATGATCTTAAGATTTTGGAAGGAATAAATGATCAGGGATTGACCTTTAGCGTTCTGGCTTATGCTGGTGCTTCAGGGCCTGTCGACAAAGCAGAACAGAACAAAGCGATGCTTGCTGCTGTTGATCTTGGTGCATGGGTTCTTGGCCAGTATGCCACTGCTGCGGATGTAAAAGCTGCATTAGAAGAAAACATCGTCATTCTTACTAAACTCGCACCTTTAAAAGGAGCGGTAACCCCGTTTCATTTTGTTATTCATGACCGCTCAGGCAAGTCTATTGTTGTTGAGTTTTCAGATGAAAAACAAAATGTCTATGATAATCCTGTTGGCGTGATGACAAATGGGCCGGATTTCAATTGGCACCTGACCAATCTCAGCAATTATACATTTTTGAATAATCTCGATTGTTCAAAAGGAAAATTTGGAGATTTAGAAGTCTCCCAGCCTGACTCAGGCATTGCTACAGCTGGATTGCCCTCATCCAATACCTCTGTAGGTCGTTTTGTACGTGCTGCTTATTATGCAAATTTTGCTGAAAAGACGCCGTCTCAAGATGCAATCCGTATGCTTGGTCATATTATGAATAATTTTGACCGTCCTCGAGGTATAACTATTGATCCAATTAATTCCGGCGGGCTTGATATTGAAAGCGCTTCTGCAATTGGTGACGCTCAATACAAATCCGAATACACATCATGGACAGTGCTTGGCGATTTGGCCAATAACCAATTTTATGTGCGCACATATAGCGGCATTAATTTTACCAAATTTGACTTGAACCGTTTATTCGCTCTTTCGGAACTTAAAATCGCACCGCTTGAGAAAATCTCACAATTAGAGATTTTTGATGCCACTGATGTTTTGATGAAATAAATTTTCTATAAAAATAAGCAGGGTGTGGATTCACACCCTGCTTTTAAAATTATGATTAGAACTTGGCTGTCATATTCATTCGGAACGTGCGTCCAGGTGCCGGCATCAAGGCCGCATTCAACGCGTCCATATAATATCTGTCCGTCAGGTTATCGATCGCAAAATCAAGCCGTGTTGCTTCATTGAAATTATAGCTGCCAAAAACATCGACCAATGTATAAGGCTTCCATTTGCCTGGCTGAATTTCCGTTGTCGTTTCCACTGTGCTTTCGACAAAACGATGTGAATAATGCGAAATGCGCGTTCCAAGTGTCAAACGATCATCAAACATTTTGTAACCGAGTTCTAATGAAACCGTATCTTTCGGCGGCACGTGCTGGAGCGCATAACTATTGGTAAAACCACCTTCACTGCATAGTTGGTCCTGTTTCCATAATGAACCAGGATTGGCACAAAAACGTGATGTTAATGTATGGTTCCAGCCCAGTCTTGCGGTGAAATTACCGAGCTTATAATCCGCGCTCAACTCAATACCGGCCATCTTGGCATAATCAAGATTGATCATGCCGAGACCGCCCACATACCCTCCAATCGGTTCATCATAAATGATATTTGAACGCGTCAGATAGTTATCAATGTGATTATTATAATAAGCTGCATGTACTCTGAACTGGTCGCTGTGTCCGGTTAGATCTTCAAAGGTTTTATTCACGCCAAATTCAAAACTTCTGGCCTTTTCAGGCTTAAGCCCCTCTGGCAGATAGGCCGTTGAGAAACCTTTCAGAGTTTCAAAAATACTCGGCATACGAACAGTGTCCGAATAGCGACCATAAAGTTGTAAATCATCCAGAGGCTCCCAGTTCAACGATGCATGATTGGATATGCCATGACCTGAAACATGGATCACCTTGCCCGGAATAAGTTCATATTCAAAATCCGGCCAGTTACTGATCATCTTCATGCTGTTGTTGTCGTCGGATGTGCGGAAGCTTGAGTAACGAATACCGGCTGTTGCCGTCCATTGCGGATTGATTTCCCATTTGCCGTTCATAAAGACATTATTCTCGGTGCGCTTACCGGAACGTGGCGGAAACTCAGAATGGTTGATAACCCATTGTTTATCATCAATATCTTTAGGTAACCCAAGCGTTTCATATTGCCAGCCACCACCATATTCCAAACGAAAATCGCCTGGTACAGCTTCAATCAGACTTTCGTTAGAAACATTAATTCCGTTACGAATTGTTTGCGCATAGTTGACACTTGTCGTCACTATCCCACCCCATCCGGGCAGCAAATTGGTTGCGCGATGATCCATATCGGTGCGGAAAGCGTTGATCTTCAAATCAATAAGATCAGTTTCAGGTGACCAACGATAGCGGGCATTGTAGGTTTTAAGGTCAAGCGTATCCGGCTCAGATTAGAAAACGCCAACAGCACTGGTGTGGGTGCCGATGCGTGTCGGCATAATTTCACCAAATTCACTCCTATAACGCATGAAACTCAGCTCCAATGCGTGATCAATGCCAAGTTGGAAGTTGCCTTTAAATAAGACGGATTCGTTTTCCATTGACGTATTGAGAATTTCTTCTCCGCCCTTCCAGGGCGACAGGCCTTCATAACCAATGTTCGGAAAATCAGGATCTGTACTTTTATCAACAAAATATGGCTGACCGCTGCCATGTTTGCCTGAAAAATAATTACCGTTTTTACGTTTGGCATAAGCAGCAACAAGATCAACAGATTCCGAGCTGAATGCGGCGGCAATACTGCCATTTCCACCGGTCGGCTTTAAAAAAGATGGCCGATCCATATTGCCGCCATCACGAACATTGGGTGGAGTACCAGGTTGGTGCCAACCGCCTTTCATACCACCTTCGGTCAGAACAGGCGGAGCAGACGTGCTGTTGGTATTGAACCCACCACGCAAGCGGACACCAAACTGACGATCCGGCAGTAGAATGTCATGCACACCCAGCGTTGTCATACGTACAACACCACCAATGGCACCATTAGCATCAGCCGCTCCGCTTGCGCCTTTTTCAATCGAAACTTCGCTGATAAAATCAGGATCGACGAAACTACCGGAGCGGGCACCGTTATATCCGCGGTAAACTGTTTGCTCTTGTGTGGCGCCATCAATGACAACCGGCACGCGCCCCTGCCCTTGCAGGCCGCGAATATTGACATCCAGCGCGCCGGAATTTCGGCTGTCACCGTTCAAAACGCCCGGAATACCGGCGATAAAATCACCAGCCGATGTTCCGCGTTTCTGTTCGATTTCCTGCGCTGAAATATAATTGACAGAGCCTGCAGTGGTGTATGTATCGTCGTGACTGCCTAAAATACTGCCATTATTGCTGACAGTAATGGTATTAAGTGTGATATCACCATCGGGGGCGACAAAAGCTCCTTCGGCACTATTTTGGGCAGGACTTTCAATTGTTACTGAACGGTTGCCGGCAGAGCGCCAGATGAGACCCGTTCCTGCCAAAAGTGAAGAAAGGGCTTCTGTATTTGTCGCCTTTCCCGAAAAACCTTTTGTACGTAATTTACTCGTGACGCCTGCGTCATAAACAAGCTGTAGGCCGGAAATATCCGCGAAACGGTTTAGTGCTTGTGGTAAAGGACCCGCCGGAATGGAATATTGCACGGCAGCAGCCCCTTGTTGGGCCGTATTTTGTGCAAGAACCGGCTTTGTTCCCACGCTCATCAAAACAGATATGGAAGCCGTTGCCATCAGCAGTGCGATTAAATTGCGTGATGATCTACGCGGCATTTCAAATCGAAAATTCATCAAGAACCCCTGTCTTCAAATGTCATCCCACAAGCCGGATGACAGTGCTTTCGATTGCTATGACGATCAGGGCGACAAAACCGGAGTAAAAAAATCAACAAATAATAAAAAAATTATTGGTGGATTAAAATGACCATCTCACCAAGCCTCGTATCATTGAGGCCGAATGACTTTTTCAAGGTATCAATGACCTTAATAATATCGGTTGTTTCAAACACACCACTGACACGACGTGAGCGGATTGAACCATCAATGATGCGTATCATGCCTTTATGATAACGGTTCAGTTCATCAACAACCTCGCCAAGCGGCTTGTCGACAAAGATAAGCTTGTTGCGCCGCCATGCGGTTTCACTCGCAGCATCAACCGACTGTATTGAAGCAAGTTTGCCGTCCATATACGAAATACGCTGATCTTGTCCCAACTTGACTTGTTGACCATTGGCTGAAGCAGAAATTGCAACATGGCTTTCAATGACAGTTACAGTGGCACCATTATCATCATCGCGTACACCATAAACGGTTCCAAGGGCTACCGCCTCACCCCCATTGGCCTCTACGATGAAGGGGCGTTGCGGATCAGCACTGACCGTAAAAACCGCCTCCCCTTTTAAAAGACGGATGCGCCGTTCATCGGGTGAATAGCTAAGCGCAATTGCAGTGCCACTATTCATCTCGGCAATTGAGCCATCAGGCAAATGCATCGTCTGCAATTCTCCTGTACCCGTATAACCATCGGCGGATATACGTGTTGCAACATCGCTATACCACGCACCTGCTGCCAAGAGAAAAACAGAAGCAAAAGCCGCGGACACAGATTTAGACCACCAGTTATGGCGCGCTATCGGCGCGGTCATGACAGCGGGTTGCGGTATTTGCGCAAGCTCGTCCCAAGTGCCTGATATTTCGGCATAGGCTGCACGGTTTTCATCGCTAGCCGCGAGCCAGCTTTGAAAACTAATCTCATCGGAAACTGATAAACGCACACCATCCTGGCGAAAAAACCATTCTGCCGCTTCGTTCAATTTATCTGTTTTTGCTGAGCCCGACATCGTCACCGGCTTACCCCACACTTCGAGGAAAGAACAGACCGGTTTTTATAAACGGTCAATCTATAAGACGTTTGAAAAACTGAAAACCTCATGCCTGACCTAAAACTATTCATGGGCCTTCAAACGCCGTGCACAATAGACAGTTGCAACGGCGAGATGTTTTTCAACGGCGCTGCGTGTTATTTTCATCCGTTCTGCAATTTCTGCATGCGAAAGCTCGTCGAAACGTCTGAGTATGAAACATTCCCGACACCTTGGCGGCAGTTCTGACACAGCTTGAACCAGAATGGCAAGCCTTTGGCGTGCGATCATTTCGCGTTCAATGTCAGGCTGCTCATCGGCCGGCTCGACCGCTTCAGCAAAAGAAAAATTATTATTGAAACGCGCCTTCCGCCGATAATGGTCAGTGACGAGATTACCCAGAATGCGATAGAGGTAAGCTCTTGGATTATGGGGGATTTCTTCTCCCGAACTCACCAATCTCAGACAGGCTTCCTGTACCAGTTCTTCTGCAATGGCGTCATCACCCACTTTATGGCGGGCATAGTTTTTCAACTCGCCATAAAAACGTTCAATAATTTTAGTGAATGATGTGTTCGGGTCTTCGCCGTCAGAAAGAACTAAAGATGACACAAACTTTTTCGCTTTGCTATAATATCATTCTATGCAGAATGCCATGATGCACAATCGCTGCTAAAATCTGACCTGCCTGTTTGAGAAAAAGATTTTCTCCAGCATTTTGGTTTAATTTTAAATCTGTAAGTGGCGGTTGCAAGCTCATGCATTCAATAGATGCGTCATTTTGTCAAGTTTAAATTCATACTCCTCGACGAAGAAAATGGCGTTTTTTAACCGCCATTTGAACATAAACCTTAAAAATAATATTAGTTAATTAGAGGCATGCCAGTTCTGTGTCTGCTGCTGGGTATACCAAATTTTAGCAAAACGACCATTGAGTTGCATAAGCTCAGACTGTGTGCCCTGCTCTGCAAGTTTGCCGTCTTCAATCACCAAAATATGGTCTACGGCTGCGATCGTGGACAAACGATGCGCAATGACAATCACTGTACGTTCTTGTACCAATGCATCAATTGTAGCTTGCACTGCCACTTCACTTTCGGTGTCTAAGGCTGCTGTCGGCTCATCCAGAATAACAATCGGTGCATCTTTTAGCATTGCACGCACAATACTCATCCGTTGACGCTCCCCGCCGGATAACCGGCCACCAAGATCGCCGATGCGGGTTTCATAACCGGCCGGCAAATGGCTGATAAAATCATGTGCATGAGCTGCACGGGCAGCCGCAACCACTTCCTCATCGGTAGCTGATGGTTTGGCCATACGGATATTGGCTATTACCGTATCATCAAACAGATAGACATCCTGAAATACAACAGGCACCAGACTATTGAGGACCTTAGGCGATATGGAGCGGATATCATGCCCGCCAATGCGCACAACACCCTTTTGAGGATCTGCATGGCGCAAGCATAAAGGGGCGTGATGTCAGCCACAAAAGCATGTAGATTTTTCACATCATCCATCATCACTTTTGCTAGTCCTGCGGCTCCATTTTGCTGTACATAAACGAGCGGCACCTGAGCCAGGCGATCGGCCAAACCTTTACGCAGCAGGGTTTCCAGCCGAAAAGCTGCGTAATGGGGGTAATTAAACGCCAACAGACACAGGCCATAAGCAATAGCGGTAAAAACAGCCGCCACGGCTAACGGCTCCTAAGGAATACTTGTCCGACCGCTGATAAGAAGTTGTATCTCCCATGCCAGTGCAATAAGTGCCAGTACTGTCGCCAGTGCAGCCAGAGCCGATAAAAACATGGCATAATAACGATTACCACGTACGGGATTTATGATCTGCCATATATTCGGTGCAGGTTTAGTCTTGTCTGGAGCACTCATATTCGTTTTCCAATTTCACGATCGGAGAAGTCTGTTTAAGCGGGCATTGTGCCAAGTATCCAGCGCATCCAATGTATGTCTGGCGCTGGCGATACTTGACGTGAAAACTTTGGAGGAATCCAGATAAAGGACGCACCTTTCTTTGGCAGGCAGTACAAATTGTGGGTCTTCCGTCCATTTCTATTGTGGGCGTTGCAGCATTGAGCATCAGCAAGCGTTGATGCACAGCTATCAAATGACAACCGAGCAATCACACTGGCTGTTTTTAACGGTTTCGCATGTCTGTGTGGCTGTGGCGGATACACTTATTCCACCTCGCACAGAAGAAAGCCAAACAATCGAGCAGGGTACTCCCCTAACCTATATATTAGGTGTCCGTGCATTGATTACAGGTGCTTTAACAATGCTGCCATCCATGAAAAATGATGAGCAGATAAAATAAAGTTCAGATTGCCGACGAGCTTTTCTTAAATATGACGCGTCTTCGTTTTTGATCGATCTGCAGCTCTATATCTTGATGAAAATGCAGCTTTGGCAAGTGCGCATGAAGTTTTCCGGCCTCAGTTTGCAAATTATATTCAATGTCACGGCAAGCTTGTTGTAAATTATCTGTTTCAAGCCATATATCCAGTCGCTCCTGACCATATTGAATGACACGATAATCCTGGACAGGCGTATTCGCTGTAGCGATGCTTTGACGGATGACATCTGATGGTATCATTTGCAATTTACCATCATACTTTTGCCAATAGAGAATGTCGTCACAACGCCCATCAATACGTTTTAAACGCTGGCTGGCACATCCGCATGGACAAGGCGCGTCGTCCGGTATCAATATGTCATCAAGGCGATATTTTAAAATCGGCAATGTTTCGCGTGTCAAATCTGTAATAATAGGAGCAAAAGCTCCGCTTATAGGTTCAAGAATGTCACGCTCAATATGCACATAAGCCTCGTTAAGGTGCAGATTGCCTGCTTTGCAGGTCATGCCGAGCACACCTTCGGTGCATTGATAAACCTGATCAACCTTAACTTTAAAAATGTTCTCGATATATCTTTTATCTTCAGGAGAAAGGACTTCGGCCACTGATATGATACATTGAGGTACAATGTTTATAACACCATCCTTTTGAGCTTTTGCCAAAAGCCCTAAAATTTGTGCAGGTGCTATCAGCACAGTGGGTTTCTGATCGGTCAAACGCCTCAAATGCTCTTCAAAAGTACGCAATAAATCATAAAATTCAAAACTGATAAGAATGTTTCCCAAGCGCTCATAGAGCATATTATTGGCACGCAAAAAGAAAGAGACGCGCTGCGAACGTAAAAAAGATGGCGAGAAGCGACCGAGCATTAAAGCTGCCCATAGAGCACGTTCACGCTTATTGGAGGCAAAAAGCCCGCGCTGGCCTGATGTTCCGGTAGAAAGCCCAACAGCAATTTTTCCAATCATAGGAGCAAAATCACGCTTTTCTTCGCAGGCAAGTGCTATGCGCAAGGCTTCGTCTTTGGTGATGACTGCAGTATTAATGTCACTAAAATGCTGCATCATCAGCACCTTGTTCATCAATGGCCAGTCACTGAGTGGTTTATCGGCAAAGCTTTTATAAAAAGGCGAACGTGGCATGATATTTTTACGTAAATGCAAGAATGCTTTTTTTTGGTGCTCCTCAATGTCTGCCCGTGCTGAAAAGCCTTTGCCATAACGAGCACGCAAAAATACACCAAGCGAGTTCATTCTAAAATCTCCGGCGCATCTGCATTGGATAGCTTTCAGTACAATGGGATGCTATGATTTTGACATTCTGGTGCGTTTTATGAAAAGCATGCAATTTTGCAAATGTTTCCATAAAAGCAGCTGCATTCCCAAGACGTTTTAAGGTTATCTGTGGCGGCGGCAAGTTACTGCGGATTGACGCAAGGCTCCAGATTGCATCAGCGACTAAAAATATCGCACCTTGTGAGGTTGCAGGTAAAAAGAGACCCATTTGCCCGAAACCATGACCAGGCAGAGAGATTGCGATGGCAGATTTATCGCCCAGCAGATCATAGCCACAGCCGAAAGCTTGCAGGTCATAAGGTTTTAGATCAAGGACTGGAAAATCTTCCGTTGGCTGTAATGGCAACGACGATAAACTGTCACGGATGATAGCCGGACAGCCTGCCTGCAAACTGGCAAGCCGCTTGCATGATAATTTGTCAATCGCGATTTTCGATGTGATAACGGGCGGAATGGCCGATAAATCAAATAAACCGGCAACATGATCGGCATGGAGATGCGACAGAAAAACCAGATTGGGTGAGGCAACACCGCGTTTTTTTAATTGATTGGCAAGATTATCCTCTGATTTGAAATGAACCGGCGTCAGCCAACGGTAAATTCGTTCGGGAAACGGTTTCGTCGCTTTTGCAAATAATGCACCATAACCACTATCAAACAAAACTGTCCCATGCAGTGGATGGCGAAACACTGCAACGCCTGCCGGAAAGCTTCCCATGCGCCATGGCGCACCACGCTGTGTCATTGCCAAGGGTCCGCGGCAATAACCAACATGAAAACTCATGAAGTCCAATATTATTTCAGAGGCTGTTGACATAATCTCGAATACCATCCTCCATTGCCATCATTGGTACATAGCCGAGCAAAGTTTTAGCTTTGCTGATATCCAATGTCAGGCTACGTCCGAGCGATGCAACAGCCTGACAGGTAATGACCGGCTCTTTTGCGGGCATAAAAATCCGATGCAGAAATTCAAGGCTTTTGGCCAGCCGCATTGCGCTCTCGTATTTGATGTGTATTTCACGCGGTTTTGCATTCTTTAAAGCACAGACTGCTGCAAGCAATTCAGAAAAGCGAAACGCTACACCTGAAGTGATATTGAAAATCTCACCGCCGGCCTCATTTTTAAAACCTGCCAAGCTCATAGCGCGTGCCGCATCCGTGACATGCGTGATATCTATCAAACTTTCACCACCATTAATCATCGGTACACGACCACGTTGAATAGCTTCCAACAGACGTGGCATCAAGGAGCGATCCCCTGCCCCATAAATGGCTCTTGGGCGTATCGCGGTTGTACGCATTCCGTTTTGCTGATCAGCCGCCATCACCAAGCATTCCGCCTCATATTTTGTTCGTGCATAGTGACTTGGAAAATGATTGGGTAATGATGCTTCTTCGCTCAAATTAAAACGGTCTTTCCCATTGGCATAAATACTGGGCGATGATGCAAACACAAATTTTTGAACTTGCGCCTTGGTCGCGGCTGAAAGCAGGCGCTGCGTTGCGGTGACATTAATCGTCTGAAACGCCTCTGCCGTCCCCCAGGCAGAAGAAAGCGCTGCACAATGAAAGATTATATCTACACTTTTGAAAGCAGCATCTGGATAGTCCCCTCTCAGGTCAAATGGAAGGAACGTAATACCTGCAGCTACTAACCCGCGCGCGGCTTGAATATCGCGTCCCTGAGCTACGACTTGATGTCCTTGCGCGGATAAATAGCGACTTAAATAGTTACCAAGACATCCGGTTGCGCCTGTTACAAAAACTTTTGCCATCAATACCGCAAGATCGCGCCGCCGATGGAAATACCGGCCGAAGTGCCGGCCAGCAAAACCACATCATTTCGTTTCAGACGATTTTCCGTAATTGCCGTATGTAATGCCATCGGTATTGAGGTAGCAATCTGGTTGCCATATCGTGCAAATGTCTGGATGACATTATCCGGATTGAGACCGAGACGCGCCAGCCCGTGAGTGAGTGAAGGTCCACTGGCTTGATGTGGAATAATACAATCGATACCAGTTAACTGCATTTCGGCTTGTGCAAATAATCGTTTTAAAAAGCGAGGCAAATAGCGGGCAGTAATGCGAAACGCCGCCTGCCCATTCATACGAAAATAAGAAGCTTCTGCAGCAGCATCACGATCAATAGCCGCTGATATACGTGTGCCACCGCCTGCCAGAACACAAGCATCACCGCCTTCTGAATAAGTTTCAAAGCGGCTGGCTATCAATCCGTCACCATCAGCGGTTAAAACAATCGCAGCTGCACCATCACCAAAAATGGCTGCTACATCCGGTTCGTGCCAGTTCAAACCGACAGAAGCAATATCAGCGGAAAAAATCAAGATATTACGGGCTAGCCCAAGCTGGATTTTCATGGCAGCCAAGTCTAGTGCCTGAATAAAACTCAGGCAGGTTGCGTTGACATCATAGGCCGGAATGCCGGATTTACCCAAACCCAGCCGCGCCTGAACCAAAGTAGCGGTTGATGGAATGACTTGTTCCATCACGCCGCAAGCACCAAGGATCAGATCAAGCTCTTGCGGCGCTATACCTGCTGCATGCAATGCCTGTCGTGCCGCTTTTTCCGCCATGAAGGAGCTTGTCTCTTCCCCTTTTGCAACATAGCGCGCATGAAGACCAAAACGGCTTTCGACTGTGCCCAGAGGCCAGTTTAATTGCGTGTCAATTTCACTGGAAAGAAGCCGGGTTTTTGGAAGATATGCGCCGGTTCCTGCAATTTTCAATCCGGGTTTCCCCGCACCATTTTCAATGATTGTCATCAATATCTGCACTTAATTTATGGTGTTCATTTACGCAGTCGCATGATAGCTAACAGCCGTCAAGAGGTGTTTTATTTTCTGAGCTTCTGAAAAATGACTAAGAAACAAAGCCGATTTTAAGCGAAATACTTTGTTTTCAAACATATTTTGCTATCTGGAGACTAAATGTATTCGCTATATTTGCGCTTTTGGTACATGCTGACCGGCTGGGGATCTGTCGGGCTTGTTTATAGTCTGACGAGTAGTCAGGATCAGGCATCTGCCATCATGCTGCAACCTTCATTTATTGATCAATGGTTTGCGTTTGATCCCAATGCAATCTGGCTGTATTTGTCATTTTTCCCATATGTCACTTTAGCATATTTGTATTGCCAAAATCAGAAACTTGTGTGGTTGGCGCGCTCCATGCAATTCTCGGCTATAGGTGCCGGCATTATTTTTATTCTATGGCCAACAACCATGGAATTTCCATCGATTACACACGATACAATCAGTACAGCTGCTCTAAAAATGTTGATCGCTGTTGATTCCATGCAAAACTGCCTGCCGTCACTGCATGTTACACTCACACTGCTTTCGCTTTATGCATTTTGGGATAAAACACATTTGCTTCGTAGCGCTTTTCTTGCTTTATGGGCTGTCGCAATTACTGTTTCCATTTTGCAATTACACCGGCATCAATTCATCGATGCTATTAGCGGTACGCCATTGGCAATCAGTGCAGGGTTACTTGCACACTATATTCTGAAACTGAATAAAAAAAATATTATGAGGCCTGTGTCATGATGGCAATTGCTTTCCCGATCCTGCTGCTGATCGTTTTGGTACTCGGCGAAATGTTCATTTTAATCAGAACCGGCAAAGAAAAAGTCGACTGGCACGATGTCGTTTTTAATCTGAATTCCGGCCATATGATGCTTTGGTTGTTTCGCGGTCTGGAACTTGCCTGTTATGGCTTTATTGTTGCTCATTTCAGTCTGAATGTGGTTTCCGACTGGCCGCCAATTTGGCTATGGCTGTTTGCGGTTTTAATGTGGGATTTTTGTTTTTATTGGCTGCATCGTTTACACCACAAATTTGCACTTCTTTGGGCAGTGCATGTGGTTCACCATCAAGGCGAGCATTTTAATTTGTCGCTGGCTGTACGCAATTCATGGTATTCGTCGTTGGCTTCAATTCCCTTTTTTATCCCGATCGCGCTTTTGGGGGTGCCGCTGCCGGTTTTCATTACCGTTTCAGTTTTGCATTATTCAATTCAGCTGATGAACCATAGTGCTTTGACACCACGTTTGGGTTGGCTGGAATATATTCTGGTAACCCCCGCTCATCATCGCATTCATCATGTTAATGATCGTGACTATAGCGATGCAAATTATGCTGGCAGCTTTGCTTTTTGGGATCGTTTATTTGGTACATACCGGCCTGATTTGCCGGAAACAGATTTTGCTTATGGTGTAAAAGGCAAAAAACCGTCGCAAAATCCGTTTGTCGCCAGCAATGAACCTTTTCGCGACTATTTGCAAAAACGCCGTGAGAAAAGAGCAGTTAAAACACCTGATTTCATCAGTTCCGGTTTCACTGTACTCAGCGGTGCGGTGATTTTATTCATACTGGTAACCGGATATATCTGGCTATATGGCTATCAAATCAGCCAGTCATTAACGGAACAAATCGTGCTTTTTTTGCTCTTGGCCAGTGGCTCTGTGGCGCTGGGAGGCATTAGTGAGGGCAAACGATGGGGCATCAACAGCTGGCTCGGTATTACCTGGTTAATGCTACTAAGTTTTGCGGTTTATTTTAAATGGCATAACCCATTTTGGATGGTGTTTATGCTTATCCTCGTCATTCATAGTACAGCCGTTTTTTGGGGCTGGGGACGCAAACCAATAAGCGCACCATGATTACGCGTTCAAGAAATTCAAGCTAATTAGCTGTCGGTTTGTTGGTTTGTTTCGCTCTTTAAAAATCATTATGTGCCAGGGCAAGATTTTAACCAATCAGCCCGGCACATGATCATAGTCGTCAAGATGCAGAGGCTATCTGACCAGAGTTACCTTGCAAAACAACAACCTTGGTGCCGTTTGGAATGCGTGTATAAAGGTCAATAATGTCTTGGTTAAGCAAACGGATGCAACCACTTGAAATTGCGCGACCAATCGACCAATCTTCGTTACTTCCATGAATGCGATAAAGTGTATCACGACCATCTTTGAAGAGGTAAAGCGCACGCGCACCAAGCGGATTTGTCGGACCCGGCGCCATACCGGATGCCAATGGACCATAACGCTCAGGCTCACGTTTAATCATGTCAGGGGTTGGTGTCCAACTTGGCCATTGGCGCTTATATTGGATCGTGCCCTCACCTTCAAATTCGAGACCGGCTTTACCGACACCGATGCCGTAACGTAATGCGCGACCGTTTTCTTGTTGCAAGTAGAGAAAGCGCTTCTGCGTATCAATAATAACCGTGCCAGGCAGGTAGCCACTCGCATAAGCAACTTCACGTCGATAATATTGAGGTTCGATCTTTTTCAGGTTAGGTGCAGGAACCGCAAACGGTTCACCTTCTACGGCTGCATACATCGCGTTATGATATTCGGAAACCCGAGGCCCATCTTTTAAAGCTTGTGTTGATGTACAAGCTGCAAGTGCGGCGGGCAAGCCAACAACAAATGCTCTACGTGTCAGAGACATATTATAATTATCCTACAATCAATAACTATTCGCGATTGGTGCAATGTAAACACATCAATCCTGTTTGCGTTTACAATAGACCAGCCATGGTTAACGAAATATGATGTGTTAGCAAAGCTTTACGCAATTGTGCCGGTTGATACGAAAAGGGAGAGTATCTCAATTCATATAGCCGACAAAATTAAAGCGAAAAACCGTGATGCATTCGCGTCTTGAATAGGATTATAAATATGTTCCTATTGGGGCAAATGTCATGCAGCCCCTCAATTACCAGAGTTTTTGGCTTACCTACGAAAACTCTTTAAGCCGACTGTATACTTATGGTCACACTGCAACTTTGTAGATAGTTTTGATTTGGCTTTAAAATTAAATATGCGGATTTATTTTACCCGTTGTTTTTCAAGCTTTCTCGCCAATGTGCGACGGTGCATGCCAAGACGGCGGGCTGTTTCTGAAATATTGAACTCCGCATCGACCAGGGTTTCGTGAATGCGCTCCCATTCCAAATTTTTTAGCGATGTCGGGCGGGTCGTCAATGGCACGGTGGCGTCGCCATCAATCTTGTCAAAAGCTGCGATAATATCATTGGTGTTGGAAGGTTTGGGCAGATACTGACAAGCTCCCAGCTTGATCGCCTCCACTGCTGTCGAAATACTTGCAAAGCCGGTCAGCACTACAATTTTCATGGTTTTATCATGTTCATGCAAAAGCTTGACACACTCCAATCCGGAACCACTCGGAAGTTTCAAATCCACCACTGCATAGGACGGGGAAACACTGGCCAACAAATCATGAACTGGTGCAATATCTTGGCACAAATATACCTGATAATCACGCCGCTCAAAAGAGCGCTGCAAAGCGCGGGCAAAAGATGCATCATCCTCGATAATCAACAATGAGCGTTTAATGTCCATCTTTGTCTCCATCACGAAGTGAAGCAAGCGGTAAATTAATAATTACGGTAGCACCTTTTGGTTTGTTGTTTTTGGCCGTCACGTGCCCGTTCAGCTTACGAACAACTGTACTGACCAGAAAAAGTCCAAGGCCACCTTCCGGCCGTCCTTTGGTCGAGTGATAAGGTTTGCCAAATTCAGCCAACACCTCGGCGTTAAAGCCCGGTCCTTCATCAGTTATCGCAATAATTAGATCATCGTTTTCACAGCGCGCAGTTATTTCAATAATTTTTTTTGAAACTGCCCTTGCATTATCCAGCACATTGAAAATTATCTGCTTTAAAGCAATATCCGAGATAATCGGCACATCCGGATGACAATGATTGATATAATTTGTCTGTAATGCCGGATGAATCCCCTGCCATTCGGCGACAAGCTCATCCAAAAACGCATTGATTGTCGTGCGTAAAGTACCTTCGCCGCGTATTGTTCCGGACGACATTAAAATGTCGGATACAATCGTTTTACAGCGATCAATCTGCACCAGCATATCAGTTAGTTCTTCTTGCAACTCCGGATCTTTGTTGAAAACCGGCATTCTCTGCCAATCACTGAGGATAACTGAAACCGTGGCCATTGGTGTTCCAAGTTCATGTGCAGCACCTGAAGCCATCAGACCCATACGCACGATATGATCTTCTTCAGCTGATTGAGCATCACGCTTTCTGAAATTTCGCTGAATACGGGTTACAAATATGACCAACAATATTGAGGCCAGCACAAAGCAGATAAACATGCCCTGTATATGCAGGTTGAAAAAATCACTGCCATGATGGTGGGGAATATCAATGGGCAGATAATAAATCGTCAGAACAATGAAACAAGCACTTGTTACGAAAACCAGTATCCATGTTGCCCATGCTTCCAGCAAAACGGCGGCAAGAATGATTTGTAACAAAAACAGTGTGATAAACGGATTGGAAGCACCGCCACTGAGATAAAATTGAATGGAGAGCGCCAGAACATCCAGCAAAAGCTCGGCAAAGATTTGTAATTTACTGATAAATTTCTGCTTTTTATAATGAATAAAACTAAGAATATTCAAAACGATGAGAAAGAAAACAACCCCTGCCATCAAGGTAACTGGAAGGTTGATTTTCATCCAATGGCTTACCAGAAAAATGGTTGCCACCTGCCCTGCAATGGCAAGCCACCGCAACTGTATCAATAGCAAAAAATGCTGTTTATCGGTTAGATTATGGATATGAGCAGGCATGTTTTTTTCAAAAATCCGCATTTAATGAATGATGATATGCAATGAACCACTGTATGTTTTCAATGTCTTCTCAGACAAAATGACCACCAAATTTCTTTCCTGGCTTGGACAATTTGTCCAAGGGCGCATTCAGCCGGCATTGATATTAGTGTCAATTGTAATCTGAAATGAACGATTTTTGCTGAAAAACGTTATGGTTATCGTAGCAAGAGCGTTGATTTAACAGGAAATTGAAATGAAAATGAAACTCACCTTACTGGCCGCTCTGATCAGTTTTACTGTACCTGCATTGGCAGACGGTGATCCTGTAGCTGGTAAAAATGTCTTTAAAAAATGTCAGGCCTGCCACACAATTGATGGTGCCAATCGCGTCGGCCCGACTTTGACTGGTATTGTCGGACGTCCTGTAGCGACAGCTGAAGGCTTTAAATATTCCCCAGCCATGACAGAATTTGCAAATGATGGCAAAAGCTGGGATGAAGATTTGCTGATCCAGTTTTTAAGTGCACCGAAAGCTACAGTCAAAGGCACATCAATGGCGTTTGCCGGTGTGAAAAAATCGCAAGACTTGAGCAACCTGATTGCTTATTTAACTGATCCTGCAAAAGCCAACTGATAAGCGGAGAGAAAATTGTACAATTCGTGGCGGATATTACGGGTAAAAGCTATAGCGCTTGCCGCTGTATGCTTGCTCGTCTTCCAGTCACTGATTATTGCGTTTGCCGCTTCTTATGCTGCCGCATCGCCAGTGCTTGACGCATTTGGCAACCCAATTTGCATAACATTATCCTCATCATCCGACACCTCAACAGATCAGGATGATCGTCCTCTCATTCCTGATTGTTGCAGTGTTAATTGCAGCATGTTTGCATCAGAAAATTCTGCTGGGCCCACCAGTCACTGGCTTTTTAATCCGCTGCCTTCTGACGCTGCAAGCTTTAGTTTGGTAAAAGGATCACCATTAAATATTTCTGCTGTCGCAAGCAGACCCGGAAGCCCGCGCTCCCCCCCTCAAATTATGTAATTGCCAATAACAGGCCAAAGCGGTGCATCTTCATCTGATGATCGTCAAACTCTCTACCAACCTTTCCCCCCGTCTGACGACATAAGATACCAGCAAAACTCGGTCTGGCTATCGCATGTTCTAATGCCACAACACTTGCCGGAAAACCGGTCAAATTCTTATGGGAATCTGAAAATGATCAAAAAACTAATAACTGCCTCCCTCATGGCTACCATCAGCAGTTCTACAGCTTTTGCCCATGTAAGCCTTGAAAAAACTGAAGCGCTGGTCGGCTCAACCTATAAAGCAATTTTGCGTATTCCGCATGGTTGTGAAGGCAAACCGACCAATGTCGTGCGTGTGAAAATTCCTGAAGGTGTCATTGCAGTCAAACCAATGCCAAAAGCCGGATGGGAACTAGAAAAAAAACGCGGTCAATATGGCAAAAGCTATGATTATTACGGCACTGCAACTACCGAAGGCGTCACAGAGGTTATCTGGAGCGGCGGAAATCTCGGTGATGACGAATATGATGAATTTGTTTTGCGTGGTTACCTGACTACTGACCTGAAAGCCGGAGACATGCTCTATTTCCCTGTTGTGCAACAATGCCCGGGCGATCTGGCGGAACGTTGGATTGAAATTCCGGGAGATGGCCAGACATCCGATGATCTGGAGCTACCAGCTCCAGGACTTAAACTGCTGGAAAAAACGAGTGGTCACTAAAAACAATGATTACCGGCGCATCAATTGCGCCGGTCTCATCTAATACTAAACCGAGAGCTTCATGCCGAGAATATCTGATCTATCCCGCTTCACACGCCTTGGCTCAATCAGCCTCTTTTTATGGTTGATTTTGACAACATTAGCATCAGCACATGCTTCTCTGACAGGCACGACGCCTGTTGATGGCGCGGTGACGGAATCTGCACCGAAAAATTTTAGTCTGGCATTCAGCGAGCCTGTTTCACCACTGGTTTTAAAGCTGATCCGGCCGGACGGATCGGCGGTGGAGCTGAAAGAATTTACTCTCCATGATCAAACACTTGATATCGTCGCGCCAAAAGATTTGGATAACGGAACCCATGTGCTGACATGGCGGGTGGTTTCATCAGACGGTCATCCGGTTGGTGGTTCAGTTGTTTTTTCTATCGGCGCAGCAAGTGCAGCCCCGCCACAATTGGTGCAAAGTACTGATCTTACAATCAGCAGCCTTGTTTGGTTTGGCAAGCTTCTGCTTTACATCACACTCTTTGTCGGCATTGGCGGTGCTTTTGCTATTCACTGGTTATGGCCAGCTCAAAAGCCTGCACGCGTTTTTGTTTTTTACGTTCTTGGCGGCGGGCTTATTGCCACTATCTTATCGCTTGGTTTGCAAGGGTTGGATGCGCTGGGCTCCGATCTGACACATTTCTTTGCCCCACAGGTCTGGCAAACAGGAATAGAAACCAGCTACGGGCAAACAGTTTTTGCGCTTGTTGGCGCAGTTATCATAGCTTTTTTATCTTTATTGATAAAAAGCAAAGGTTTAGCTCAATTTTTTTCACTAAGCGCAGTGCTACTTGGTGCAGTTGCACTTGCACTTTCCGGACATGCCAGCGCAGCCCCGCCACAATGGCTTACCCGTCCATCCGTCTTCCTGCATGCACTGATGATCACCCTTTGGATTGGTGCACTTATTCCGTTAGGCTTAGCACTTTGTCGCAACAATGATGATCTGAGAGATGGTCTGCGCCGCTTCTCAAACTTCATCCCATTTGCGCTTATCATCTTGATTGTTGCAGGGACCACGCTGACCATCATTCAAGTGGAGCATCCCGCCGCTTTGATTGGTACGGCCTATGGCAAATTGCTCATCGCAAAATTAGCTGTTTTGTTCTTACTTTTTTTACTGGCCGCTTACAATCGCTGGAAATTGACCGACCCAGTGATGCATGGAGATGTGCGCGCCAATCATAAACTTGCCCGCGCTATTATAATTGAAACATTGCTGGTTTTTGTCATCTTTGGCATTGCATCGGGCTGGCGTTTTACGCCGCCGCCGCGCTCTATAGCGATCGCTGAGGCACAACCGGCTGAAATACATATTCATACAAACAAAGCGATGGCGGATGTCAAAATCACACCGGGACGCAGCGGTCCTGTCAGTGTTTCCGCCATTTTGATGGACGGTGACTTCGCGCCTTTGGAAGCACAGGAAGTTACTTTTGTTTTCTCTCAACCGGAAGCAGGCATCGAACCTTTTAGCCGTAAAGCAAAAAAGGCAGAAAATGGGAGTTGGCAATCTGATGATGTGCTGCTGCCTTTGGCTGGAAAATGGAAAATACGCCTCGATATTCTCATCAATGATTTTGAACTCGCCCGCTTGGAAGAAGATATCCAGATCCGTCCATAACGGGTTGCGCACAAAGGAATAATCATGTCTGTCAATCAGTATTTGCAGCCTCTATTTATCGGGCTTGTCATGACCATTGGTATTTATGGTAATCCGGCAAGTGCAGCTGAAAATGATAACAGCCCCGCGGCCATCCGCCATGTTTTGATGGAGATGTTTGACCAGCCGGAACAGAGGCTGACAGTGGCCCCTGTTGTCATCAAAGGCGATATAGCACTTGCCGGATGGGCGCAGGGTGAAACGGGCGGACGGGCATTGCTGCGCCAACAAAAAGGCCAGTGGCACATCGTTTTATGCGGTGGTGATAGCATACGTGAAGCAAAGGCTTTGCAGCAATTTGGTTTGACTGTTGACCAAGCAGAGGAAATGGCCAAATCAATCGTTAATGCAGAAGCAAAATTCGACCCTGCTTTGGTGCAGAAGTTTTCGTTGTTTGACGGTGTGATGGTGATGAATGATGACGGCAGTCATCCGCCAGTGCATTAAATATTCAGTCTCTTAAATCCGCTGTTTGCCATGAAAAACAGACAGCGGATTAGTAATATAAACTGACTTAAAAACGTAACGTCATTCCGCCAATGATTGTGCGCCCGCGACCCAGTTTACGCGTATCCATATATTGTGCAGGTTTATAAGCGACATTGCTCAAATTCTCGATATTGACGAAGAAAGTCGCATTTTCATTATATTTGTAGGATGCGAAAACATCTGCCAAAGTATAACTGTCGACATCAACCAGCTCGGGACCAAATGGCGGCTTGAGTGCTTCACTTTTACCGATATGACGCACTTGTGCCCCAATAGTGAGTTTTTCATCCAATGCACGGAAACCTGCATTCACAGTCAATATGAAATCCGGCAGATTATTGATGGCACCCACACCATAATCACCTGACCACATGCCATATGGCAGTTGTGTTTTTGTTTTTGCATATGAAAGACCAGCAAAAGCAAAGCCGCTGTCATAATTGGCTTCCAGTTCGAAACCTCTGATACGGGTTTTTCCCGGAACATTGATGAACTTCAGACCAGGTAAGTTCGGCATCGAGTAGGCGCCGGAGGTAATGTAATTTTCAACATTATTGTTGAAATAATTAGCCTTCAGCAACAACCTGTCATTGGCTACCAGCAGGTTTTTTTCAACCAAATTGACACCAAGCTCCCAGCCTTTACTGCTTTCTCCCTCCAGATCGGGATTCGGTGTGATGTCAGAAGGTGTCGCACTATGGGCACCGGGGAAGAAGGTTTCGGTAACACTCGGCGGACGGAATGTTTTGGCGTAAGTGGTATAAAATTGCAGCCCCTCAAGAGGTGTTACAGCCAATGTCACACGAGGATTGAAACTTGATTGGTTACGTTTAACCTCTTCGGTCGTCGTGATGCCATTGATTTTCTTGACGACATCACCGTTCAACTGGAAATGATCATAATGAAATCCGGTGGTCAGATCGAACATACCATAGGTAAAGGTTGCATCGGCAAATACGCTTCCGATGCCAAGCGTACCATCACCCGGCCCGCCAGTTCCCCAAGCCTGACCTGTTGTCACATCATCATGATAATAGGCTGCACCCGTAGTTAGCTTCAAACCGATATCATCAGTTAGCGCCAACTGACTGTTATTGGTTACATCAATACCTTTGCCTTTATCGCGATTGAATTGGTCTTTATAGTTGCCTTTAATAAAACGAACCCGTGCATCATTATAAAAAGCATTAACCGTCAAATTGATCAGATCGCTGTCGGGCGTGTAATTATAACGTGCTGTATAGGTCTGGTTGCGATAATCCTGTGGCTCGCCACGGATGGCGGAAACATTATCATACCAGACACCACCCAACAGCAATTTATGATCCTGACCATCGCCCAGCTCCAGTTTTGCCAGACCAGACTTCAAGTCTTCGATCATATTATTATTGCGCAGACGATTACCCTTTTCATCAACACCGCTAAGCGGGGCGCCTGAATCACGACGATTGAAAGCACCCATAATGCCCACACCGTCCATGCGCATTCCGCCAGCTACCAATTTTGACCAGTTATATTCATTATTACCGTATTTAATGGTGGTCATGGCACCATATGAGTGCCCTGGTAAAATCACGTCATCAATGCCAATGGTACGGAAATTGACCGCTCCACCTAATGCGCCGATACCTGCCGCTCCGCCCAAAGCGCCTCGCCCGATATCCATGCCGGCGAGCAGATCTGTATCTATGAAAGTAGAGCCACCAGAAACACCATGCCCCATCACACGGATATTTTGTCTTGCCCCATCAATCATCATATTGACGCGACCATAACCTTCCATGCCACGAATATTGACCGCAACACCGGCGCCGGACATTGCTTTACGGGTAAATGTGCCCGGTGCCGACCGCAGCGCATTGTCAAGGTTGCCGGCATTGCGTTCCTGTAAAGTTGCGCCGTCGGTTGTCGTAACGGCTGCTGCTGTACGATAGGTGCCTTCTTTATCCGAAACCAAACCGCTCATGCTTGAGCTTGCACGCGAAACTGTAATCGTCTCCAACTGAATAGCAGAGCTATCGCTTGTTGCTCGTTCACTTCCATCTTGGCGCATCAGAGTAAATGAGCGCGAACCATTCTGCCTGAAACCGTAGCCTGTGCCGCTCAACATTTGCGCCAAAGCTTGGCTGGCAGACATATCACCTGTTACGGATGAGGCTTGCACGGAAGGCGGCATTGTACCATCGGCGATGATATTCAATCCGCTTTGAGCGGCAAATTTTACAATCGCCGATGCTAAAGGCTGTGCGGCAATAGAAAACTGTACCGTTTTGCCTGTAGATACCAGCCGATCTGCCCTATCTTGTGCTTTAGCTGGAGTGACTTGCAAAGCCAGCGCCGTAACAGCAACGGTGCAAAGCAGCATTTTAGCCAGAACTGTGGCTGATATTCCACCATTCAACCGGCCATATTTTACTAAAGCGTGATATTGTTTTTGGGCAGGCATCTCATGTCTCCGGAGGTGAAAAATCTTCGTCTCGGATACAAGACGGAATGCCCCGCAGTTTTTATGATAAAAAAACTCATATTTATTAAAAATTATTTTTTGAGCCGAAAAGACGGTTTTTTCAAGATCATGCGCGATAAATGAGAGTGCCGATCAGAGGGATAAAACGCGTACGAATTGGCAGAGATCCGGCGAGTTGGGGAACAATATCAGCAATATCGCTAATATTAACAATCAAAGTAACTTGATGGTTTGAAAGCCCTCCATCAATCAACCGTAAACGCACCGGGCTCCAACGGTTCAACTCTTGTAAAACCTCGGCCAAGGGACGTGCAATAAATATCAGCTTGCCATTTCGCCATGCCAGATCGGTTTCATCATCCGAGGGTGTGGGCGGATTGATTATATTATTCGCATAAATCAATTTTTCACCTGCATGCAGGGTTGCGGTTTGATGCGCATAATCAATGCGCACTGCATGTTCGGTCACAATAACAGTGGCCTGATCATTGAGTACAGCAACATTAAATTGTGTTCCCAATGCCGTTATTTGTGCCTCAGCGGCCTTCACGACAAACGGCTTGTCGCTACGCGCTACAGTAAAATAGGCCTCACCATAATGCAAAATGACAATGCGTGCTTTTGCATTAAAATCAACCGAAACAGCGCTTTCACCCGAAAGCTCAATGATAGAGCCATCAGCTAATGTAAACTGTCGGATTTCTCCGGTCAGTGTTTGATAATCATGCCCGCGATTTTTCAACCAAATCGCTCCTGAACCACCACCAATAACGGCCATGAGAGCTAATTGGCCAAAAAGGCGCCGGTTGATCGTTGCAGTGGATTTCTTATTGCGCTTGATCGCTGACATATGAGTGAGGTTGCCCCACATGCGGGCTACCTGCGCATAGGCTTCAGCATGTTGCGGATCAGCTTCCAGCCAGTTTTGATGTTTTGCCATCTGTTCGGCATCGGCCTGCCCGTCGCTAAGCATCGAAAACCAGTTGATTGCTTCCTGCATCAGCGGATCAATCGCTTCTTCTGCCTCCGTGCTCCAATTTGTATTAAACAAATCCGGATGAGGCTCGCGCGCTTTGGACGATTTTACCTCTGTCATCGCTTTTTATCCGTCGGGCTTATATGCATCTTTTGCAACCTGTATTGCAGGTGCATCATAATGCGCCCCCATTGGCTATAAGCCGTTTGCAACGGAATATTCAATTCTTTGGCGATGTCTGCAAAAGTTTGTCCATCCAATCGCATAAAATAAATTTGGCGAACAGCTTCAGGTATTTCAGCCAATGCCTGCTCAACAAGCTGCATAGTTTGCTTGAAAATGATAAGATCATCAGAGAGCGGCGACGGATCGGCGATCATCTCAATTAGCAAACTGTCATAGGCTGAAAACGGTAAGGTCTTCAGATGACGTGCATGATCAATTTGCAAATTTGCAGCTATTCTATAGAGATAGGCTTTATGATGAACCAAGGACGGATGCGCACTATCTTTCTTTTGCGAAATCATCAGACGAAGAAATGCTTCCTGCGTCAGATCGCATGCAACATCATGCGAAGAGCCACGACGTTGTAAAAAACGCTGCAGATCTGCACTATAGCTTCGAAAAAGTGAAGCAATATCCCACATCATCAAGTCAACAGATTTCCATCGCAGCCATAAAAGCTGATATCTTCAGAACTGAACGGGCTTTTAATAAACTTGATCATTTAATGCAAGTTTATATCCGGCACTGTCCAAAATATTCGCTGATTGATGTAATTTATCTGCATCATGCAATGCTAAATTTATGAGACAGGACGCAGAGTGTATCTCACCTGCACCCTGTCACTTATTACGTTTTTCAAGCAAAGACAGATTTGAAATCCAGATCATAACCAAAAGCCCGCGGGCCTACAGCCGCTATACCAGCAGGTGATGTTAAAAGCGCTGGTGCCGGTAAGGCGATAACACTCACCCTTTGACCGTAACGCACAGATTCCGTACCAATCGCACCGCCCGACATTGTATCCAGCAAGCATAATAAATCCGGTGTCATCGCAATAGGTTCATTATCACGAAAAGCAACGGCCCATTCATTTTGAAACGTCAGTTCCAGATTTGAGCCTTTATCAGCGTCAATACCTTCAATCAGCGTTCGTCCACGCAAGAACCCGCCGGTTGTCTCTCGCGCAACATCAACAACCTTGCCCCTGAACAATAGTTTGCCGCCCTCATAATCGAGCACTGCTTGAACCGGATCATCATGTCGGGCACGGGCATTGATAACTGTGCGTCCAAGTTCAGTGGCTTTGGTCACCGTATAATGGATGCCCCATTCTTTCACCTCGCGCCCCGTGCGCGGCGCTTTGCAGGTGGCAGCCGTCGAGCCCACTTCCGTGCAGACCGAGCGCGAAACACGTTCCATCCATTTCCAAGAAGCCGCCTTTGTGACAATCACTTCATTATCACGCACATCCACCAAGGAGAGCGGATACATCGGCAAATTTCCGATAGCAAAAGAGGTCATCTGTGCTTCCGGATAGGCACGCCCCATCGCATCAGCGTTTACGACCGGACGATCAAGCATGGCACCGGTCAGAAATGACGACAAAGCATTGGAGCCTCCAATTTCAACACTCATAACAGCGCGAAATTTCTTGCCCAGATAATCTTCCATCACTTCCACAGCACGCGCCAGATGTGCCGGATCGCCCAAGCGCTCCTGCCCCACTAGAGGCGCACCCATTTTAGAAACGACGGCTACCATATCGTTGTCATCGAGATCCATCGGATCCATGATCTGAACGCGCTTGCCTTGCTCATAAAGACGGCGCAAGTTCAGCGTTGAGAGATAAGGATTTCCGCCGCCGCCGGTTCCTAAAATCCACGCACCTGTTGCCAATGGTTCAATATCGTCCAAAGCAAAGTCTTGAAGCATAATTCACCTGTTTCATGCAAAAAACAGGCTCCGTGAGAACGGAGCCTGTCTGATAAAAGTCGGTTAGTCTTTGGTGCAATCCCAATGGAAATTGGAGAAGTTCAGATCCCAGCTTTGCATCGGAATGAACTGATAGCCTTGCAAACATTTGCTTGCACCCAAACGACGATTTGGCGCCACAGCCCAGACATCCGGCTGCAAATCGACGATTTTCTGCTGCAATTCCTTATAAATTGCATTCTGCTCGGCCACATCGGTTGTGGCGCGCGCCTTGTCGATCAGGCCATCGACTTCAGCATTTTGCAACCATTCCATCGACATCCATGTGCCGGATGCTTTGGAGTGGAACTGATTATAGAACATCGCATCCGGTGATGGATAAGTCGGCGACATATTCACCTGTGTTGAGGCAGGTGTGGTTTCCGGCTTGGATGACAGTTCGACAATACGGTTCCACGGCTCAGGCTTAATATCAAGTGTGATGCCGATCTGTTCGAGATTGGCCTGCATCATCAGTGCCACTTCTGCTTCAAATGCAAGGGAGGCGACATAGCTGTTGACGAGCTTGATTTCCTGACCCGCATATTTGGATTTTGCCAGTTCTTCCTTGGCCTTTTCAAGGTCAAAGACGCCCGGTTCAATCGCATCATTATGCGCATCTTTAAAGGTTTGAGACAACGGGCCTTGCATGTCAAAACCCGGATAGATAATTTCATGAATGGTCTGGTAATCCGTGGCATATGCAATGGCACGGCGCACATGAACATCATCCGTTGGATAGGTCTGTGTATTCAGCTTGATGATGAAACCGCCGGCTGTGCGGGTCTGCAACAGCTTGTACCCAGGCATACGGGCAATGGATTCATAAGTTTCGTTGCCAAGACCATGAGATGTCAGGCCAAGTTCGCCTTTTTCAGCCAGCGCTTTGACGGTTGCATCATCGCTTGTCTGGACAAAGCGCACCTGATCAATCGGTGTCCCCTTGTTCCAACCAAGGAAATAATCCGGATTACGGGTAATGACCATATCAGCGGAACGGTTATAGCTTACCAGTGAGTAAGGGCCCGAACCGGCAGAATGTTCGCCAACATAGGCTTCGCCCCATTTGTCGTCGCTGGCCGCATTGGCAGTGATGAGCTTTTCATTGAGCGCCACCATGATCGGTGTGACCGCCATAAATGGCGAGAACTGGCGATCAAGTTTGAAGACAACCGTCTGATCGTCCGGTGCTGTAATATTTTCCGGTTTCAGCAGATCAACGATCAGGTTGGACGGGCCTTTGTTGATGCCGATCAGACGCTGAACCGACCAGGCAATGTCGGATGCTTTAACTGGCGTGCCATCCTGAAACTTCACATCGTCACGCAAGTGGAATGTATAAGTCAAACCGTCTTCCGACACATCCCACGATTTTGCCAAATGCGGTACAATCTCACCGGACGGGCTCACGGTTGTCAGGCCGTCATACATATTCACAACAGCCATATAACCGGTGTAATCGGTAACTTTTGCCGGATCAAGTGAGCTGAAAATCTGCATCGTATTGACGGCGATAGAAACCTTGTCGTCAGCAGATGCTGTCGAGATCAAGCTTGGCAGAGCGATTGCAGCGCTTAAAAAAAGCGCTGCAAGGCGTGATTTACAAGTTATTTTTTTCATCAAAGTTCTCCTCTATTCTTGCGGGTTGTCCCGCTTTTCGTTAATCAGCTTTGGGCTTAAATGCTGGCAGTGGCGAATATTGAACATCCGGATATCCAAAGGCTGCGGGGCCAACCACTTCCAAGGCACGTTCGGTGCGCAACAGATCGTGGCAAGGGATCGCTACAACTGCGATGCGCTGGCCATAACGCAGCATTTCCGTTGTGATCGGATAACCGGTATCCACATCCAACAGCACAATCAGATCTGGTACGCAGACTTCAACCTTGCCTTCACGGCGGAAAATCAGAAACTCGTTTTGAATAGCGACATCAGCAGTTTCACCATTCCATTCGTCAAAACCGGCAAGTGCAATATCGCCCACTGCAAAACCGCCGCGCAAATGGCGTTTCAGATCGGTGATTTTGCCATTGAAGATGCGACGGCCGCCTTCAAGCGCACAAATAGCAGCAATCGGATCTTCCTGAAATTTACGGGCTTTGATCACCGCTTCACCTAAAGCAATTGCCTTGGTGTAGCTTTTCGGAATGCCATATTGATGGACATAATGCGCCTGCATCGGTGCCGTTGCCAGCATCGCGCCGCCACCTTGTGCCACCACGCAGGCCCGCGCCATGCGCTCATGCCAAACCTCAGAAGCCGCATGACTGAAGACCACCGAATTGCCATGCAAATCACACATGACGGATGGTGTTGAACTATGGCCATAAATCGAGAAAGTGGTCATTTGCATTTCCGGAAATGCACGCCCCATTCCGTCGCAATCAAGGATCGGCAAACCACCAAGAGCAGCGGTCACAAGCGGGTTCATTGAATTGGCGCCACCAATTTCTTCACAAACAACCGCATCAATTGAAGTGCGGATCAGCTCTTCCATAGCACGCAGGCAACGAACACCTTCGCGGCCTTCACGCAAGCGCTCAACGCCGACAACAGGCGCACCAATACCGCCAATCGACATGCAAAGTGCATCCGGTTCGATCTTATCGGTTGCCAGAATTTTCAGCTCATAGCCTTCCTTCATAGCTTCAAGAGCCAGAAGCTTGCCCTGATAAGGATTGCCGCCGCCGCCAGTGCCTAAAATGCCCGAACCAATTTCCAGTGCGTCCAGATCTTCACGCGTCAAAACGCGTAAATCAGCTTCATCATATTTCAATTTGCGAGCCTCAGGCATCATAGCTTCCCATTTCTCCAACAACTTTCACATGAATGCGGGTGGCATTGCCCGGCAAATAGGCAAGCGGCATATCTTCACGTTCAATGACTTCCAAAGTATCGGCCATTGCGCCGGCAGCAATGGCCTTTTCGCGAGCTTCAGCTTCAGCCTCTGCCAATGCGCTTTCACGGGTGCGACCTTCAATAAGAGTGAAAATACGGTCGGTTTCACCACTGATCTGGGCAATGGCTGCACCAACAGCATTGGCAACTGAGAAGTTTTCCGGACGGATAACATTCAACTCGCCAACCTTTTCAGGCATCAAAATCGAACCGCCGCCAACAGCGATGACTGGTACAGGTGCCGATGAAATGCGGCTGCGCTCAACACAAGCTTCCAGCATCTGGTCAATTTTTGCTGCGGCTTTTTCGATCAGTACTGCATCGGTTTTCTTCACCAATGCAGCATCGCCAATATCTGTTTTGCCGGTCGCTGCGGCAATATCGGTTGCAGTCAAAGTCGAGCCGCCAAAGCACAAAGCTTCTTCTGCGACACGGTAGCCGACAGATTTAGGGCCAACAGTCACTGCATCTTCTTTTTCGACCACCAAAGAGCCGCCGCCAAGACCAATAGAAAACACATCCGGCATACGGAAATTGGTGCGCACACCACCAATATCAACTGTGGTGGAAGCCTGACGCGGAAAGCCGTGCGAAAGCGAGCCGACATCGGTTGTCGTGCCGCCAATATCCACCACGACCGCATCTTTAAGACCAGTGAGGAATGCTGCACCACGCATAGAATTGGTTGGCCCCGATGCGAATGTCAGCACCGGAAAGGCACGAACGACATCAGCAGCCATCAAGGTGCCGTCGTTTTGGGTAATATAGAAAGGCCGGTTGATACCGGCGCTGCGCAAAGCTTTGCCAAATGCTTCCACCGTATGGTCGGCCAGTGACAACAGGCTTGCATTCATAATCGCCGCACTTTCACGCGCCAGCAAACCATGTCGGCCAATATCTTTGGACATCACAACCGGCAGTCCCGGACAATGTTCCTGCAAGATTTCTTTGGTACGCACTTCCATCGTATCATTGATGCCGCTGAAAACACCTGTTACAGCCGCCGCCTTCAAGCCTTTGGCACGAATTTCTCCGGCAATGCGGATGATTGCATCTTCATCAAGCGGCGAAATTTCACGGCCATCAAACTCATAGCCACCTTTTACTTGGTAGGCGTGATTACCGACAATTTCACGCAAATCATCCGGCCAATCCACCATTGGTGGCAAACCTGCACCGGACGGCAGACCTAAACGGATTGCAGCCACCTCGTCCATATGACGGCGCTCAATCACCGCATTGGTAAAATGCGTGGTTCCGATCATCACCGCGCCGATACGGCTGCGATCAATGCCAGACACCTCAATTACTTTTTCCAGCGCCTGAATAACACCGGAGGTTACATCTTTGGTGGTAGAAGCCTTCACCCCTGCCAAAACCGTTTTATCCTGTAATATGACAGCATCCGTATTGGTGCCGCCGACATCGATTCCAACGCGATACACGCTCGTTTCCTCTTCCAATCAATCGGTTGTTTTTACAAGGAATTGCATGCGCTCTTCCTCCGTCACAGTTGGTTTCAGGCGCTCTTCCGCGTCTGTTACCACCGGAATGGCGGCAATCAGCGCACGGGTATAAGGGTGTCGGTGCTGGCTAAATACATCTGCCGTTGCACCCTCTTCCACGAGTTCACCCCGCAGCATGATGGCAATGCGTGAGCAGAAATTGCGCATCAAAGACAGATCATGCGAGATCATCAGATAAGTGAGCCCCAGCTCTTCACGAAGCTGCAAAAGCAGATCAATGACCGTCTTTTGCACCGACACATCAAGCGCTGCTGTCGGCTCATCTAAAATCAAGATTTTAGGCTCAGCGGCCAGCGCACGCGCAATTGCCACGCGTTGTTTCTGGCCACCCGACAATTCATGCGGATATTTGCCTAAATATGACTGCGGCAACCGAACAAGCCTCATCAGCTCTTCCAGCCGAGCTTCAAGCCTAACCTTATCCATGCCGATTGATTTTAATGGCAAGGTTAAAGTCTGCCGGACTGTACGTTTCGGGTTCAAAGACGTGCCCGGATTTTGATAGACAATCTGGGTCAGTCTTTTACCACGTTCCGGTGTTGACGCATGAATGGTGACGTCACCGGTGGTTGGCTGTGACAGCCCCATGATGATACGGGCAACTGTGGTTTTACCGGAGCCGGATTCACCGGCCAGCCCGTAAATCTCACCTTCCTTCAAACTAATACTGACATCACGCACCGCATGATAGCCAGCACGGCGCCCGTAAATTTTATTGAGCTTGTCGATCGTGATGATCGGCTTGCCCGTTGTCTGCGCAATCGTTGTGACCTTGTCACCATAGAGCGGCGGCACAGCAGCCAAGAGTGATCGCGTATAGTCTTCGCGCGGATTGAGCAGAATATCCGTGCATTTCCCCGTTTCAACAATATCGCCATGATGCATCACCACCACACGATCGGCGACTTTACGCACCACACCGAGATTATGGGTAATCATCAACAATGCCATATTTTCTTCGGCAACCAGTTGGTTGATCAGATTGAGGATTTCATCCTGTGTCGTCACATCCAGTGCCGTGCCTGGCTCATCGGCAATCAGCAATTTCGGTTGATGCAACAGCGCCAAGCCAATCAGTACTCGCTGGCGCATGCCGCCGGAAAGCTCCGACGGATAGGCTTTCATGATGCGCTCGGTATCTGCCAATTGCACACGTTTCAGCACGGCGGCAATACGTTCGCGGCGTTCCTTTTTAGAGGATTTAATGCCGTTGCGTTTATCAGCAAAGCGCATCACATCATCCAAGTGCGTGCCGATGCGGAAAACTGGATTAAACGATGAAAGCGGATCCTGCATAATCAGTGAAAAAGCCGAACCTTTGAGCGCTTCACGCTCATTGCGGTTCATCGTGAAAACATCACGGCCATCAACAAAGATTGCACCAGAAGTAACATTTGCATTTTTCGGCAAAGTGCCAATAATTGCTTTGGCTGTAACGGACTTGCCAGAACCTGTTTCACCGATCAGCGCTACACGTTCGCCGGCAGCAACGGTAAAGCTCACATCTTGCAAAACCTGGCGGCTGCGGCCATAAGTGGTGAAGGTAACATTGAGGCCTTCGACTTTAAGAAGTGGTTCTGTCAAAGCTCAATTCTCCACATCAAACATATCGCGCAATCCATCACCTAAAAGGTTGAAGCCAAGCGTCACATAAAGAACGGCAAATCCCGGACACAAGACTTCCCACCAGAAATCCGGCATGAACTGACGGCCATCGGCAACCATAGACCCCAGATCAGGAATGGGAGGTTTGACACCAAAGCCAAGGAAGCTGAGTGTTGCTCCAAAAAGGATGACAAAAGCCGCATCCAATGTGGTTTTAACCGAGATAACCGACACGCAATTGGGCAGGATTTCACGGAAAAGTATATGCAATGGTCCAGCACCGGCCAGACGTGCCGCCTCAATATAATCTTCAGATGCCACCGATTTTGAAACCGCATAGATCAGGCGTGCATGCCATGTCCACCACAGCAAAGTGATGGCAATCATTGCGTTCATCAAGGTTGGTTCCAGCAAATTGGAAACAGCAAGCGCCATCACCAATGGTGGCATCGCCAGCATGACATTGGTCAGACCGCTGATGATCTTCTCAGTCCAGCCACCAAAATAACCGGCAACCAACCCCAGTACTGCACCAATTGGCACCGAGATACCAAGCACGCCAATGACCAGCAATAATGAAATGCGAAGGCCAAAAATAGTACGGGTAAAAATATCACGTCCGGCCTTATCAGTCCCAAACCAATGTGTCAGATCAGGCGGCAGATGCCTTGCACGAAAATCAACAACTGCACCGATATGCTTCGGATAAGGTGTTACCCAAGGGGCAAAGATTGCCAGAAACACCACAGAAAGCAGAATGAAAGTACCAATGACGGCCGCTGGATTATGAGAGAAACGGTACCACATCATATAGCTGGCACTCAGTCCGCGATCATTGGCATCAAGCATTTTAATGTCGGCCATCAGCGAGCCTCCTTATGACGAAGACGCGGGTCAATGATCGAAATCAGAATGTCAACGATCAGATTGGCAATGATAAAGAATAAGCCAGCCACCAGCACCACAGCGGTGACAGCATTCAAATCTTTTTGCAGGATAGAGTTGAGGCCATAGGACGCAAAACCACCCCAGGCAAAGATCATCTCGATCACAAAGGCATTGCCGATGAGAGATGCAAATTCGAGCCCCATAATTGTCAGCGGCGCAATGGACGACAGTTTCAGCAAATAACGAAAAATAATCACACGCTCCGGCACACCAAAGCTTTGTAAAGTCAACACATGGTCTTTACGCTGATTTTCAATCATTGATGAGCGGGTGATACGGGTAATCTGTCCGATACCAGCCATTGAAAGGGCAAATGCCGGTAGTGCCAGATGCTGAAAAGCACTTGCCACCACATCAAAACGACCTGCCAGCAAACCATCAAGAATGAGAAAGCCGGTCGGACCGCCGTGCCAATTCAGATTATGATCGATGCGGCCAATAATAGGCCAATTGTTCAAATAGCGTGCAGCCAGCAATTGCAGCGTAATCGCAAACAGAAAACTTGGAATAATCACACCGGTCAGCGACAATACACGACCAATATGGTCAAGTGCCCGGTCACGGTAATGCGCTGTGATAACCCCTAACGGAATTGCCACAAGAAACATGAAAATGACCGAGACCAGCACCAGTTCAACGGTTGCCGGAACAGTGCTTGCCAGATCGGTTGTTACGGGACGCTGCGAAACAAGCGACATACCCAGATCGCCATGAAAGGCTTTACGGATATATTCCAGATATTGGACAATCAATGGCTGATCGAGTCCCATCGACAAGCGAAGAGCATCAACCTGCTCAGATGTTGCGGCAGGCCCTAAAGCCATACGCGCAGGATCGCCCGGCACAACACGTGCCAGCATAAAAATCATAACTGACAAGGCAATCATCACCAGAATGAATGTGCCTAATCTCGTCACGATAGCGAATAAAGGGTGTTGCTGCATTGGCGCCTCCTCCTCTGCATCATCATTTCAGACAGTAACAATCTGCGCATGATGCCCAAGGCACAACCGCCAAAAAGTATAGTTTTTTTCAAAATTAGTATAGGTATTTTTATAAGAATATTTTATGAGTTTGAACATGAAAAAAAATCTTCTGCCAAGGCAATTGCTTCGTAAACGCATCATACAAGACACGGCTGCCGTTGTGTTTTTGCGCGCGCCCAGTGGTGCAGGAAAATCTGTTTTACTGGAATTTCTGGCAGAAGATTTTGGAGTAAATATTTGTTGTTCAGCTCAGATTAATAAAAAATATATTCAACAAAACAAGATATTATGGGATGTTCCTATTAATTTAATAGAAGCGGAAATTTTGCCAGATTTAATTGCTGATAACATGCAACTTTATATTGCCTGCCGTCCCGATCAACATATTCGAGGACTAGCACGTCATGGTCTTCATCATGGTGTTACGGTCTATGGTGGCGAGCATTTCAGTTTCAAATCCAGTGAATTGACAGCGCTTGCACCTAAACAGAGACAAATGGTCATGCAGGAATTTGCACAATGGCCATCCTTTCTTCCGCTTGCAAAAAAAATGGATGAGAGGAATTGTATTGCTTATTTGGATGAGGTTTTTTTAGCACAATTCCATCCCGCAGAAATTATCGAATTATCCATATGGCTTGACAATCCCAAGCAGCAAGGTCGTGCGCGTTGGCACAGTTTATTGCCCCCCTCCTTGATTAAAAATTTGGACAAAAATCATCTTCTGCGACACCTTCTCAAGCAAGCAGTAAAAGAAAAACTGGAAGGTTACCGCAAGGATGAAAATCTTTTTGAGATCGCAAAAGCTTTGGAAAAAGCCGGGCAACCGCTTGAGGCTATGCGGCTTTTGCTTGATGAAAATCATGAGCATAATGCTGCGCAAATTTTAAAACGTGCACAAGGCCGCGAGCTTATTTATGAGTCCGATCTGGAGTCATTTCAGGACATCATCATGCGGTTTTCCACGCAGATGTTATCGGATGATGAAACCGTACTTTTTGCAGTTGCCCGCACACTGTTAAAACAAGGAGAATTACAGCGCGTGCGCCACCTTTTGATGCGCCATATGGGCGCTGATTATATCGATCCTCTTAAGGTGCTGACCCGTAAATCACGATTTTCATTCGCAGCTAAAACTTTCCGACTGACGCTGATGATTTCTGAGGATTTAACACCAAGCGATACGATGATATCCAGACTTGGTGAGTTTATGGCTGACTATCCAATGCGCGCCTACGGGCGATGGGCAGGCTATTACAACTCAATTATCGAGTTCGAAGTGCGACGGCGAAATTTTCGTGAAGCAGAGGCGGCCGCCGCGCGTGCATTGATGTATTTAAAACGTAGCGGCGACCGGCCATTATTGGATTTTTTCATCCATTTACATCAAATTGTATTGCGCTTGATGAATGGTGATGTTTTGCTTGCTTGTCAGGCAGCCATTGAAGCCAGAAGCAGGCTGGAACAGGTCTCGCATCCCACAGTCCAAGAGTTTCGTATGTTACGTTTGGCTGAAGCCTGCCTTGACTATGAAGCAGGCCAACCAGGTGATCTTCTCGCATTTGTAAATAATGAGTTTGAAGCCTTTGCTGCTGCTGAAATATGGCCAAGCCTGATGCAATTTGCTCTTCACTATGCATCACAAATACTGGCCGACAATTTTCCGGTTGCCATTCGCCCCGGCTTTCTGGATCATTTATGGATTCACCTGTCCGAGGGCTTGCAATTTAATGCGATGATGGAAATCCGCACTGCAATTGCTTATCAAAATGCCAATCGTTGGCAAGATGCAGCCTTGACGCTTGCGGCCGTGCGTATGCCGATGGGGCGAACCGGCGTAGAAAGTGCGATTGATGAATTAAGCCGTATCAGCCGCCGCGATGAAATATCATTCGCCATGGCATGGTTGCGTGATGCCGTACACCAATGGACGCCACGTTCTTATTTGCCCAAACAGCTGGATGCTTTATTGGTCAATCCTAAAGTGACCAACCGTGAAAAAGTGGCATTGCAATTATGGCTTAGCTTTGCAGCCTTTCGGCGCGGGGATATTGCTGAAGCACGTGCCGGTCTGCTCTCAACCTTGCAAACAACCAAGCGCCTTGGCTGCTACGGTGTCTTGTCAGAAGAACGGATATTTTTATCACCGCTTTTAAAAGAAAAACGCATTCGTAGTTTCATCGAAACATCTCCTGAAGCACAAACGGCATTGACCGTTTTAACCAAAGCCATTGACTCCCCGCAGGCTCGCGCCATTCAAGGCGGGCTGTCACAACGTGAGATACAAATGTTGCAGCTTTTGGGTTCAGGTATGTCCAACAAACGCATAGCCCATACATTAAGCATCTCGGAAGTGACTGTTAAGTTTCACTTAAGCAATCTTTATCGTAAAATGGGCTGCCGCAAACGCAGCGAAGCACTTAAATCGGCACTTGCTCTTGGCTGGATTTAATCGAGTTATGCTATGAGCTAACCGGTATTTTTTAATGTCGGTTAGCTACTATTTTATAAAGCGCATCACCCTTATTGCATACAGGTTTCCAGCACTCAGTCGTTTCTTTTAATCAATCCGGCAACCGGTTTGCTGATTGAAATAATGCAAGTTGGCATATGGCACTGTGAAACGCAGTATATCACCTTCGTTTAAAACCAGTCTGCCCTGCAACACCGTTACCAATGGTTTATCAAGACCTTCCATGCGCACATAGACATGGCTCTCACCACCCACTTGCTCGATCAGTTCAACCAGACCAGAAAGATTAATACCATCATCTTTATGAAGAGAGATATGATCAGGACGGAAACCGACAAGTCCTGCCTGTGCAGGTAAACCGGATGGCAACCGGATGCCTTCAATTGCTGCCAATTCATTGACGGTAAACAAGTTCATCGGCGGAGAACCAATAAAACTCGCCACAAAAACAGTGGCCGGACGGTCATAAAGCTCGATCGGCTTGCCAACTTGTTCAATGCGCCCACCATTCATCACCACTAGACGATCGGCCAAAGTCATGGCTTCCAACTGGTCATGGGTGACATAGACGCTTGTAGTTTTAAGTGCACGCTGCAAACGGCGGATTTCGATGCGCATCTGACCACGTAGTTTTGCGTCCAGATTGGAAAGCGGCTCGTCAAACAAGAAGGCTTTAGGTTCGCGCACAATCGCACGTCCCATTGCTACACGCTGTCGTTGCCCACCTGAAAGCTGGCGTGGTTTGCGATCTAAAAATGCCGAGATTTCCAAAATCTGCGCGGCATTGTTAATGCGACGATCAATTTCTGCGCGCGGAGTGCCACGGTTTTTCAAGCCATATTCAAGGTTTTGACGCACGGTCATATGCGGATAGAGGGCATAATTTTGGAACACCATAGCGATGTCACGTTCTGCCGGTTCCTTGTCATTCACAACCGTTCCGTCAATGCTGATGGAACCGCCGGAAATACTTTCCAAACCTGCAATCATCCGCAGCAATGTGGATTTACCACAACCGGAAGGTCCAACCAAAACCAGCAATTCGCTGTCTTCAATTTTCAGGTTTAAATCATGAATGGCTGTGACATCGCCGGCATATATTTTATGTATATTTTGAAGGTATATACTAGCCATTCTAACTACTCATTTCATCCGGCACAAATTCGCGCATACAACCAAGCATGTGCAGAATATCGCCTAATTCTTCTGCGCCATTCGCGATATGGGCAGCACCAGCCTTACGCAAAATCATTTCACGGTTCGGTCGCGGATCATTGAGATCAATAAAACCAATCGGCATCATACCGGCCGCAATCGCAGCGCTAATCCCGTGCGGGCTATCATCAATCATGACGCTCGCTTCAGGCCGCACATCATGCAGCACGGCACAATGCAACAGCAGGTCCGGCGCAGGTTTTGGATTTTTAACACTATCGGCACCGTAAACATGGGGTGCCAGATTTTCCCATAATACGGTTCGCCCCAGACTTAATAAAAGGCGCTCATAGCGGCTGTTGGAGGCCACAGATTTTTTAACCTGAAGTGAACGCACCAAATCGGGCATGCCGGCCATCGGTTGCAGATCTTTTTCAAAAGCTTGATAGATCGTTTCACGCCATGATGCGAAGACCGCATCGGTATTAGTCAATCCATATTCATCTTCGCAAATAAGGCGGATGTCGCGTTCGGATTTTCCGGTAAAGTGCAGATGCACATCCATCGGCGACAGATCAACACCGGCACGACGGAGTGCTTCGGACAAGGTTCTGCTCGACAAAATCTCGCTGTCAATCAAAACCCCGTCACAATCGAAAATAACAAGTTCAGGTTTATTCATCATACTGTTTTGCCGGAGCCTCTAACTGCAAGAGCCGTATCTGGGTTGTCGGTGGTTATCTGGCGTAGCCCACAATTCATCCATTTTTCAAGATCAGCTTGTTCATTGGGCACCCAAGCACCCAGACGCGATAACGGTGCGTCAGCAGTAATCTGGTCCCAATATTTGCCCAAAAGTTGTTTTTCAACAGCAACAATGTCGGCAACCGCAAGGCGCGTTTTCAATCCTTCCACCACGCCTTCTGCTTCAGCATCCGGCATATGATAAGAATTTAATGTGCGAATATGCGGGGCTTTATCTCGAATGGTTTTCAGCACATCGACAGAAAAGCTGGTCAGATAAGCACGCTCAGCTAAACCGAATTTATCAATTGCGGTCGCAGCCTTTGCTTCCAAACCTTGATAGGCTTGGCCTTTAGCGTCTTTTTTCAGTTCAATATGCAGCTCAAGCTTTGTTTCTGCGTAGATTGCCAGCACTTCATCAAGGGTTGGAATAGTGTCAGTGCTGTTTTTCAAGCGGATTTGACGATGTTCGCCGTCTGATAATTCCGAAACTGGCCCTTGTGCTTCAGCGGTACGATCCAGCAAAGCATCATGCATCACCAACAATTCGCCGTCTTTGGTCAGATGCACATCAAATTCGACACCCTCGACATTCAAATCCAACAGATTTCGAAATCCAGTCAGGGAGTTTTCTGCCCAGAGATTACGGGCGCCACGATGGCCGATAATAAAAGTCATTTATAGTTTTCCTATGAGAAAAGATTATTTGCCAACATCCGTCACGCCTTTTGTCAGCCAGCGCTGCAAGAAGATAACCACAAGCGTCGGCGGCAGCATAACGAAGAAAGAAGCAGCCATGGCAATGTTCCATGCCGGTGGCTCATCAGGCCCTGGCACGAGGCTACGCAACCCAAGCACAACGGTTTTCATATCCGGTGTGGTGGTGAACAATAGCGGCCATAAATATTGGTTCCAGTTGCCGATAAAAAGCAGCACCACCAATGCAGTAATATTTGTCACCGATAGGGGCAGCAGAATATCGACGAAGAATTTCAGCGGTCCCGCATTGTCGATCTTTGCAGCCTCCAGTAATTCATCCGGCACTGTTAGAAAAAACTGGCGGAATAGAAATGTAGCGGAAGCAGAGGCAATCAACGGCAAGATGAGCCCGCTATAACTATTGATCAAATTCCATTGCAGCCCAAGTTCCAGCCGATATCCGGTCGCCAATTCCACCAGCCAACTGATGCCCGTGACGTGGAAAAAATCACGCAATGGCCCGCCCACATCGGCAAGCGCCTCATAGGTCGGGATAATGCGCGCCTCAATCGGCAGCATCAGCGAGATAAAAATGATCCAGAACATTGTCATGCGGAAAGGAAAGCGGAAATAAGTGATGGCAAAAGCTGCCATCAGCGAAACCGTCACCTTGCCGACAACAATCAGTGTCGTGGTGATGATGGAATTGATGTAGAGCTGCGAAAAATCAACCGTTGTCCATGCCGTTACCATATTATTCCAAAACTCACTTTCCGGTAGCAACGGAAAGGGCATTTGTTGCAATCTGGCAAAATCAAGTGAACCGGCCACAAAAGCCATATAAAGTGGCAGGCAGACAATCACCGCTCCGATCAGCAAGATTGTGTGACAAAAGAAGGTCAGAATGGGTGAGCGTTCAACCATGATCAGCCCCCGTAGTTAACGCGGCGTTCAACCGCGCGAAACTGAAAAATTGTGAAAAGAATGGCAATACCCATCAGCACAACCGATTGTGCGGCTGAGGTTCCCAGATCAAGCTGCACAAAACCATCCTGATAAACTTTATAAACAAGCGTACTGGTAGCAGCCGCAGGCCCACCACGCGTCATGGTGTCGATAAAGCCAAAGGTTTCAAACAGGCCGTAGATCAAATTCATGATCATCAAAAAGAAGAAGGTCGGCATGATCAGCGGCAAAGTCACTGTGAAAAATCTGCGCACAGGACGCGCACCATCAAGAGCCGCTGCTTCCATCAATGAATTGGGAACAGACAGAATGGCTGCGACCAGAAAAATATAATCGTAGCAAAGGTGGTTCCATACAGATGCCAGCACCACCAAAATTTGCGCATCCATTGGGCGCAAAGCCGGATTCCACGGCAGGCCGAGATCATGCAAGAAATGGGCGACAGGGCCAACATTGGCATTAAACATGAATGCAAAAATTGTACCGGACGCAACCGGCGCAATCGCATAGGGCAACAAAATAATGCGACGATAAATAGCACGGCCACGGATTACACGATCAGTCGCAAAAGCAAGCATTGCGGCAAGACCAAGCGTAATCACACTTTGCACAACGGTAAGCACAAGAGTGAGCATTGCGCTAAAGCGATATTCAGGGCTGGCAAAGAGACGAATAAAATTATTAAACCCTACAAAAATGACACTCATTCCGAACGGGTCTGTTTCGACAAAAGCCAGTGACAAAGCTTTATAAGCAGGGATGTAGAAGAAAAATAAAAGGATCAGCAATTGGGGTGCCAGCAGCACAAAACCGGCACCATTTCGTTTAAAATGCGCAGGTTTCAAACCGGTCAGCGACGGCGTCGTCAATTTCGTAAGCCAGCCCGAAAACTTAAATTTGCCCGCCTTTTGCTGGCGCAAAAAAGCGCCAGCAGATATAGTCATACTATCATTATTTACCGGCATTGATCCGCTCATACTGACGGAGAACTTCATTGCCGCGTTTGACGGACGAGTCGAGTGCATCCTGCACGGATTTCTGACCTGTCCAAACTGCCTGCAATTCTTCCAGCATGATGGCACCGGTCTGGTTGTGATTACCAAAACGGAAACCGCGTGAGTTTTCATTTGGCGTGCCACGTGAAAGCTGCTTGATAGCGATTTCACGGGTTGGATTTTTCTCGAAATAGTCTTCTGCTTTCAAAGCTTCATAAGCAGCTGTGGTAACGGGCACATAACCGGTGGCCTTGCTCCACCAAACCTGTGTTTCAGGCTTAGCCACAAAGTCCAAGAATGCTGCGGCACCCGCCTGCTCTTCTTGAGATTTATTACCAAGCACCCAAAGGGCTGCACCACCAATGGTAGAGTTTTGCGGCTCAACACCCTCTTCATAAGGTAGATAAGTCGCGTTCCATTTAAAATCGGCCGAAGATTCGACACTTGAGTGGCTCGCAGTCGAGTTGATCAAAGTTGCACAGGTACCAGAAGTAAACATTTGCGCCGGGTTCAAGCCCTCACCCGCTACATGTAAAATACCATCATCAATCCAGCGTTTCAGACGTTCTGTCTGCTGCACAACTGACGTTTTATTGTAAACAAATTCAGTATCAAGACCATCAAAACCATTGGACTTGGAGCCAAACGGCTGATTGTTGATGGCGGAATAATTTTCAAACAAACTCCAATGGTAATCAGCAGCCAATGCCATCGGGCACTGGGTGATATTTTTTTCCTTCAAAGCGTAAAGGCGCTCATCAACCTCTTGCCATGTTTCTCCTGGGCCATCAAAACCAGCCTGTTTCAGCTGGTCTTCATTAAACCAGAAGATTGGCGTTGAAGAATTGAATGGCAATGCAGCCGGTTCACCATTCACCACATAGAAACTGGCGACTGGTTCAATAAATTCACCCCAATTGGTTTTATAACCCTGATCCGCCATCAGCTTGTTGACCGGAATAATGGCTCCGGAGTTCAGCATGGTTAGAAAACCGCGCTCTGCCGATTGCAAAATGGTCGGGTGCTGACCGGCACGATAAGCTGCCACCATCGCAGCCATTGTTTCTTCGTAATTTCCTTTATGGATACCGACAACTTCATACTTATCCTGCGAAGCGTTAAAATCAGCAATGAGCTCCTGTACGGTTTCGCTAAGCTTGCCGCTAATCGCATACCACCATTCAACCTTTATCCGATCTGCGGCAAAGCCCGGCATTGTCATTGCCAGCAGAACACTACCTGCCGCTGTACTGGTCAGGATTTTTTTAAAGAGCGACGTCATATTTGATCCTTAAGACGCATGATTGTATGAGCTGTAAAACGGTTATCATCAGAAGAATCGTGCCACAGCGATGATGCATGATGATTAACGCACATATGTTACACTCAAATGACAAATGTAACTTAAGGAAAATATGATGGAGCAAAATGACCTGATTGTGCGAGCATCGTGGCTCTATCATGTAGAAGGTTTAACCCAGGCGCAGATTGCCGACCGCCTTCATTTAACGCGACGACGGGTCAATGAAATGCTGGCACAAGCGCATCGTGATGGTGTGGTCAAGGTATCTTTCAATAGTAAGCTGGCCGATTGCGTGGCATTGGAGGCAGAGCTTTGCCAGCGGTTTGGCCTTGAAGATGCAATCGTCGTGCCAACACCGGAAGATGCTTCACAGATCCATAAAATCATGGGGCGGGCTGTTGCAGCCTATCTTGAACGCTTCATTGCAGCGCATGATATTCGCTCTTTTGGTGTTGCTTGGGGCTCGACATTGCGTGAGACCATCCAGTTTATGACACCACAACCGCGTGCTGATATGGAAGTTCACTCCATGACCGGCGGTCTGACACAAGGCACTGAAATCAATACATTTGAAATCGTGCGTGGTTTTGCTCAAATTTTCTCGGCCAAGTGCCGTTATTTTGTGGCACCAGTTTATGCGGAGTCACCTGAATCACGTGATGCAATCATTTCGCAAACCGTCTTCCGCCGTACCTATGAAACGATCTGCAATGTTGATCTGGCTTATTTCAGTGTTGGCGATGCCTCCAACCGTTCATTACAAGTACGCTATGGTCTGCCGGAAGGGATAGATATTGAAGAATTGCAAGAACATGGCGCCGTTGGTGATCTGGCAGGGCGCTTTTTGAATGCTGAAGGCAAGCAGCTTGACCATACGATTAACCGACAGGTTCTGGCACCGGAATTGACTAGCTTGAAAACAATCCGCCACCGGCTGATTGTCGGTGGCGGAGCACATAAAGTGCCTATTGTTACAGCTGTTTTACGCGGCAGCTATCCAACAATTTTGGCTATTGATGCCGAAAGTGCAAAGTCCATTCTTGCTCAAGAAAACTGACGGCTGGAAGCTTTCTCAACTCCCAGCCAAGCTTGTTAAAGCAAAATTTAAACTTCTGGCGAATAACCAAATGTAATTGCAGGATTTTCTGCTGTTTCGACCCAAACACTTTTTGTCTGCGTATAGGCCAGCAAAGCATCGCGTCCGCTGGAACGGCCATAACCGCTACGGCCAAAACCACCAAAGGGCGACATCACCGAAATTGTTTTATAGCTGTTGATCCAGAAGGTTCCGGCGCGGATTTGACCTGCCACGCGATGGGCACGTGCAACATTTTGCGTCCAGACGGCACCCGCCAAACCATAAGCTGTGCTATTGGCAAGTTCTATGGCTTCAGCTTCATCGTCAAAAGGCATCACCGCCACAACAGGCCCGAAGACTTCTTCCTGCGCAATTGTCATTGATGGTTTAACCGCATCAAGAATAGTTGGCGCATAATAGAAGCCACCGGTTTTTTCCAAGCTTGCCGGCTTTAAACCACCTGCGGCCAGTTGCGCACCTTCTTTTACGCCTTCACGCACCATCTGATCAATTTTTTGCCATTGGCGTTCATTGTTGATAGGGCCGATATGCGAGTTCTGGTCATAAGGATCGCCCACCACAATGCGGTTGGCAGCATCAGCATAACGTTCCACGAATTGCTGATGGATTGAGCGATGGACGAGCAAACGTGATCCTGACACACATGACTGCCCTGCTCCGCTGAAAATAGCGGATTGCGCACCCAAAATCGCGCGATCCATCTGCGCGTCAGCAAAGACGATATTGGCCGATTTACCGCCCAGTTCCAGAATACATGGCACAACATTTTTAGCAGCTGTCGCAGCAATGGCTGAACCTGCCTGTGCCGAACCGACAAATACCACCAAAGACGTGCGCGGATGCGAAACCATTGCCTGTCCGGCAGTTAAACCGGCCCCTGCAATCACATTGACGAGACCGCGCGGCGCCCCACCTTGCTCACATAGAAAACCCAAAATAAGCGTGCTTAGAGGCGTTAACTCGGATGGTTTGATGACCACCGCATTACCGGCGCAAATAGCCGGTGCAATTTGCCAGCCACCGGTAAAGAGCGGTGCGTTCCACGGTGTAATTTGTGCAACCACACCAATCGGTTCATGGCGTGTATAATTGAGATGAGAACTTGGCACCGGAATGACATCGCCATAAAGCTTGTCGCACCAGCCCGCATAATATTCAAACATTTCGGCAACACGCACGGCCTCGCCGCCAATATCACGGATCGGGCGTCCGGCAGAACGGCTTTCAATTTCTGCAATCAATGGCGCATGTTCACGAATACGTCGTGCGATTTCATACATCACACGACCACGATGCGATGCAGTCAACTGCATCCACTCTACCTGAGCGCGTGCAGCTTCTGCCATTGCGGTATCGATTACGGACTGATCTGCATCTTTAAAACTGGCGAAGGTTTTTCCTGTTGCCGGATCAGTCAGCTTCAATTCAGCACCGGTGCCAGCGATAATGGTTCCGGCGATAAAACTACCGATTTCAGCTTGTGGGAAAAAGCTTTTAAAAATTTGTGAAATCCGCTCGGATTGATTATCCAAAATTTCTGTCATAACTCTCTCCCTTCTTACTTTGCCGTATCGGACTGATAAGCACCCATACGGGTAAAATCATCGGTGTCTTTCAGGTGTTCTGAACACGCCCAAAGCTTGGCCACCATGGCAGTCAACGGATTTTCAACATTGTTTTTTTCAGCCAGAGCTTGCGCCAAACGCACATCTTTGCGCATCAACCCCATTGAAAAACCGCTGTCAAAGCGATCATTCATCACCCATGTCGGAAAATGAACTTCGCTGATCATGGATTTTCCGGAAGCTGCATTAATGACACGCAGTGCCGATTCAGGACTGATACCTGCAGCCAAAGCAATTTTAAGTCCTTCACCAGTTGTAATCATATGCGCGGCCGCCAACATATTATTGATAAGCTTAGCCACATTACCCGCACCACTTGGCCCCACATGCAATGCTTTAGCCGAAAGCGCTTCAATGACAGGGCGAGCTAAGGCTAAATCTGCATCAGTGCCGCCAATCATCATGGTCAAAGCGCCACTTGCAGCCCCTGCCGGTCCGCCACTGACAGGTGCATCCAAAAAGCCGTGCCCCATCTTATCGAGCTTAGCCGCCAACTGGCGGCTAACATCAGGCTCCGAGGTCGAGGTATCTACGATAATTACACGGTTCTGACGCTCAGCGCCCAGCAGATGACCATAGTCATTGACGACATTTTCCACGTCACGCGCTGTTGGTAATGAAAATACAAGAAAATCTGACTTTCTGAACAAATCGCTCAGATCTTTAATGGCAGTTACTCCTGCTTTTGCTGAAAATTCAAGACGTTCCGCTGAAAGATCAAAGCCTAAAGTTTCAAAGCCTTTGGAGGCTAATGTCGCTGCCATCCCCAGCCCCATACTGCCCAGACCAACAACACCAACAATGATTTTGTTCTGCTCCGACATAGTGGTTCCTTTCCCCAAGACATGATGGTAAAGCCTGTCACTAACAAACGCATCAGCATAGCCAGCCAGACAGCAACAAAGCGTTACATTTACAGCAACACTTCAAGCGTTGCTGTTTAAGCAACGCAATGTTGTCAATGATGGGTCTGGTATAGAACTAAAATCCCATCATACTTGCATTTTACAAAAGGGGACGGGAGATCACTCTTATTACCCCTATAGTAATGTATGCGCCTATCACCGGAACGGAGGGGGATCTGTTGCCGGTTAACGACATAACGCATTGCATTTGAAGGAGGGCATTGTGAAGGGGCAAAATAATTTTAGTATGCACCATCTGTGGTTACATGGCTTGGTATTACTGATCATTCTGGTTTCAGAATTGATTGGCGTTCAACGTATCAATATCGGTATTGGAGCCGTTATTTTTCTGCCAATGCTTTATGCATTTGCATTGGCTATATTCTTGAACCCCAATATTCTGAAAGCGACAGGAAAATTCATCAAGTCCGATTCAGTTAAACTTTCCGGCACCATGATCACCATAGCGATCATGCCGTTTATTGCAAAATTCGGCACCACTGTGGGCCCGCAGATCAAAGCCATTATCGCCGCGGGTCCGGCGCTTGTATTGCAGGAAATTGGTAATCTTGGCACTATTGTTGTAGCCTTTCCGATTGCAGTGTATTTACTTCGTATGGGACGTGAAACCGTCGGCGCGGTCTACTCCATCGACCGTGAACCCAATCTGGCACTCATCGTTGATAAATATGGCCTGGACAGCCCTGAAGGGGCTGGCGTTATGGGTGTTTACGCAACCGGCACCCTGATCGGCACATTCATTTTTGCGATCATGCCACCAATGGTTCATGCACTCGGTATTTTTGATGTTCGTGCGCTGGCCATGTCTTGCGGTGTTGGTTCCGGCAGTATGCTGGCCGCCTGTACAGGCGGATTGGTGAGTGTTGTGCCTGAACAAAAAGACATCATCCTCGCTCTTGCTGCAGCAAGTAATATTCTCACCTATGCAACCGGACTTTATGTCGGCTTGTTTGTGGCTCTGCCACTCACTGAATGGCTGTTTAAAAAATGTCGGCCGGATTTATACCGGGAAGAGAATTAAGGGGGAGAAAAAATTATGACATCACAATCCATTAAAAAAGCTGCCGATAAGCTGACCCTCTCCGTTGAATCAACCGATGAGCGTAAAATCAATATTGGTGAAAATGCGGTTTTGCTGCTGATTGCCTGTGCGTTGGGCCTGTTTTCCAATCTGGTCGGCACCGGTGTGGGCATTATAGAAGCTTTCCCCGGCATGGCGATTTTATATCTGGCTTCACTTGGCGGCCTGTTTCTGGCGCGTTATGCACCATTTTATCTGCCAAGTGTCGCCTGGGTATCGCTGCTTGCGATCATCATCACCATTCCGGGTGTTCCCGGCAATGAATATGTCGTTGCTCAGGTCGATAAACTTAACTTCCTATCGCTTGCAACGCCTGCTCTCGCCTATGGTGGCCTGGCTTTAACCCGCAATGAATTTGAAATTGCACGTCACTCAGGCTGGAAAATCGTTATTATTGCCATTTGCGTAATGCTCGGCACCTATTTAGGCTCCGTTGTGATTGCCGATTTAACCTTACGCATCATGGGCTAACTCCATCTTTAAAACCAGTAAAACGGGCAGGTTAAGACTTGCCCGTTTGTCTGCCTGCTGTCACAATCAGCAGGAACCGACTGCATGAAACGCTCCGGAGAACTGACCTTGATCGCTTATGTTGAACCAGATGATATTACTGAAGCCGTTGAATGGCGCCATCAGCTGCACCGCAATCCAGAGCTTGGTTTTGAAGAACATAATACAGCACAATTCATTGCTGAAAAAATGAAAAGCTGGGGCTATGATGTAGTGGAAGGCTTTGCCAAAACGGGCATTGTCGCCAGTCTCACACGGGGTACTTCAACACACGTTATCGGCATTCGAGCCGATATGGATGCGTTACCGATACAAGAAAAAAGCGGCGTGGCATATTCTTCTGAAACAATCGGAAAAATGCATGCCTGCGGGCATGACGGCCATGTCACAATGGCACTGGCGGCAGCCAAGGCCTGCACAAAAATTGATTTTGATGGTACTGTGCGTTTCATTTTCCAGCCTGCCGAAGAAAACGAGGGTGGCGGACGCGAGATGGTCAATCAAGGCTTGTTTGACAAGTTTCCGGTTGATGCAATTTACGGTTTACATAACTGGCCGGGGCAGGATGTCGGCACATGCGTTGCACGTGACGATGCGATGATGGCGGCATTTGGTACGTTTGAAATCACCATTACCGGTAAGGGCGCCCATGGTGCCATGCCTCATGAAGGCGCTGATCCGGTGATTGCTGCAAGCCAGATTGTGTCGGCCCTTCAAACCATTGCCAGTCGCAATATTTCACCGCTCGATTCTGCCGTCGTATCAGTGACACAAATGCATGGCGGCGATGCGTGGAACATCATTCCTGAAATCATGATTATCCGGGGCACCACACGTTGGTTCAAGCCGGAAGTTGGTCAAATGATTTCACAGCGCATCAAGTCAATTTCGGCATCTCTTGCTGAAGGATTTGGCTGTGACGCCAAACTCATTTATGAAGAGCGCTACCCGTCAACTATTAATACTCCGGCAGAGGCGGCAATCATCCGCAGAATTGCAGCGTCGCCTGCATTGAATTTAAAAGTGCTGGATGTTGATCCGAGTATGGCGGCAGAAGATTTTGCCTTTATGCTTCAGAAAAAACCCGGCTGTTATTTCTGGCTCGGCGCGCGGCGTGATGGTAACAACCCTGGCCTTCACTCACCCTATTATGATTTCAATGATGCCATTTTGGCAACTGGTGCACGTTTCTGGGTGGAGCTTGTCAAAAGCGAACTCAACGGTGCTTAAGCAATAAAATAAAGTAGGAGCATTTTGAAACAGCAACCTGCAATGGAAAGCCTTGATGCCAAGGAACTACGTATGTTCATGGCAGTGGTGCGGATTGGCTCCATTCGTGGTGCGGCCGAATATTTGCAGGTTGCACCTTCGGTTATCAGCCGTCAGATTGCCGATACCGAACGCGTTATAGGGCTTCCACTCTTCTCACGCACTGCACGTGGCATGCGTCTGACTGAGGCCGGTGAATTGGTGCTGGATTACGGGCGGCGAATTTTGGAAGAGAGCAGCCTGCTCACCGAGCAATTGGGGCTTTTACGCGGTGTGCAGCAACAACGGGTCAGGATAAGGTGCGGTGAAGGTTTTCTGGCCGATGTACTCAAGCATGGGTTGAGCGCTTTTGTCAAAATCTATCCGGAAATCCGCTATGATTTGCAGCTTGGAAGTACGCAAGGTGTGCTGGATGCGATTGCCAATGGCGATGCGGATATCGGCATTGCCTACAATCCGACAATCGATACGCGTGTACGTTCTCTTGCGATCTCCCGCCAGCCTTTATGTCTGGTCGCGCAGCCGCATCATCCACTCTTAATAAAAGAAAACCTGCAAATGGCCGATTGCAACGGCCTTTCTTGCAGCCTGCTCAGCCAAGGGCACGGTATTACCCAACTTGTCACGCGCGTTGCCGCTGATCAGGGTATTGCTTTGATTACATTACTGGAAACGTCTTCCATTGATGTGCTCAAACATTTTGTCATGGCAGGGCTTGGCGTCACTTTCCTGCCCCGCTTTACGGTTGCTACCGAAATGGAAAACGGCAGTGTGAATATACGTGAATTATCCGACCCTGTTTTCAATGATGCCAGTGCCCATCTGATGGTACGCGCGCGCCGTCGTTTGCCTGCATCAGTTGAACGTTTGGGCAGTTTTTTGGCATTCAACATGACTGCATTTCGTTAAGTGCATATAAAACCTCTCGAACCATTACTGATCCGGGAGGTTAAAGGATTTTAATCAGTTGATCTGATCACCAATGACAGGGCCTTCCCAGTTTGGTTTCCAACCCAAGCTTGGTGCCACATGCTTGATGAAAGATTCCAGAATATGCAGATTATATTCCGGCCCAAGCTGGTTTGGAATCGTCAGCATCAACGTGTCCGCCAAAGCAATTGCCTTGTCGTTTTTAAGCTGTTCGATCAGTATATCAGGCTCGCCCGCATAGGTTCGTCCGAAGGTGGAGCGGAAACCGTCAATCATCCCGATAGCATCATGTTTTTCCGCCGCACTGCCAAAATAAGCTCTGTCGGTATCATTCATGATCGGAAAAACACTGCGGCTGATTGAAACACGCGGCGCACCTTTGTGGCCTGCTTCACGATAAGCCTCGCGAAAACGAATAATCTGCTCTGCCTGCAACTCGTCAAAAGGCATGCTAGAATCTTCAGTCAAAAGTGTTGAAGACATCATATTCAAGCCCTGACGACCTGTCCATTCAGCAGTTTCGCGTGTGCCGGAGCCCCACCAGATATGATTACGCAAAGTGCCGGAGCGTGGCTCAATTGGTACTGGTCCACGATAGCCCATCGAATGATCACCCAATGCCAGCGGTTCTCCATCAATTGCCCGCATGAACAAGTCAAATTTTGGACGAGCAATGTCGGCACCGCGTGGATCATTAGAGCCGGTATAGCCAAAAGCTTCATAACCACGCACAACCGTTTCCGGCGAGCCGCGGCTGATGCCAAGCGCAATACGACCATCAGCCAGAATATCAAGTGCTGCGGCTTCTTCCGCCAGATAAAGAGGGTTTTCATAGCGCATATCAATAACGCCTGTTCCCACTTCAATATGCTTGGTTTTCGCGGCAATGGTTGCTAATAGCGGCATTGGTGAAGCTTGCTGCTGTGCAAAATGGTGAACGCGGAAATAGGCACCATTGACGCCAAGTTCATCAGCACCAACGCCAAGTTCCACAGCCTGCTTCAGCATTTCGCCAGCCGTGCGGGTCTGAGACCCACGCGAATTCATATAATGGCCGAAACTTAAAAAACCAAAAGCTCTCATGGAATATCTCCTGCCGCCTCTTGCGGCTTTCATCACTGTTGGATGACATATAGTATATAAAAGTAACTACAACAGCTATGGATACGCGAACGCATTGTTCACTATTTCGTCATCCAAGAAATATTCTTCAATTTTATAAATTTGAATAAAAACGCCAAAAGGGCAGCAAGCTGCCCTTTTGATGATTGATTGATCCATTTAAATTAACGGGCCATTATCAATTAACGGGAATGAATTGTCCAAAAATCCTGCCAATCCTGAAGCTTCGCGTAATCGCTTTCAGCTGTTTCAGAATGCGGGACATGCATCTGATCCATGACTTTCACGATACCAGATACTTCGCCTTCAGGAATTTTGGCATTCTTGTTGGAGGAGATTTTACCATCGGCCAACTGTGGTGCCATACCTTCTTCGGTCATGATATAATGAACGAAAAGCTTGGCTGCATTCGGGCTCTTGGTGCCAGCTGCAATTACGGCTACACGGGGAGTCAACTGACCGGCCCATGGCTGCATTCCAGCGCAGATACCCATTGTGTAGTCGTTTTTCTTAGCATCACGGAAGATCGATGTGCTCAAGAAGCCCATGAATGGCTTTTCCTGACCCTTGGCACCAACAATCGGGCCAACATCGGTGTCGGAACGCGTCACACTAGGACGGTTTTTGGCAAAACGCTTGACCCATTCAGCGGTTGCGCTTTTCTCGTCTGTTTTCAAAGGCTCACCGAAGAAATCTTCGTAAGCTTTAGCCATTGCGGCATCGTCATGTTCTGCGATCTGGTTGAACCAGAACATGGTTTCATTGCGCAGCAACGGATCAGGTATAGCCACACGGCCTTTCCAGTCTTCGGTGGTCAGCGCCCAGATATTATCAATCGGGCATTTATCGCCATGAACATCAGAATTATAGGCCCAAACCCAAGGATTAAGACTGGTGATAGCCGGATCTTGATATTCTGCCGGAATTTGATCTTTCAGATCCGGCGGCAGCCAGCTCAAACCTGCACCCTGAACGATAATTTCAGAGGTAACCGATGGCAGGTTGCTCATGTTGAAAACATCGGTGCGCACATTATTTGCTGCCGCTTCACGCAGGATAACCTGTTCCTGGTTCTGCCCGTTCATTTTCACGCCAGTTGCTTTTACACCGTATTTTTCGGTGAAAGCATCAGCCATAGCAACGATTTTACCGGTTGCATCAACAACGGTAATCGCCGGTTCTTTTTTCGCAGCTTCAATCAAAGCTTCGAGTGAATAATCAGCATCTTTGATGCCGATTTCGCCAGCAGGCTCAGCAAATGCTGCTGTGCCGGACAAAAGTGCTACGCTCAATGAGAGAGCAGCGATATTACGAATGGTCAAAGTCATTCTATCCTCCAGGGTTAAACGTAAATTCGAAAAGAGTTGCGCGGTTCTCAACCGCTTATGCGTTTGCCTTCACCGTCGAACACATGAATGTGGTTTGCTTCAACTGTGATCCAGATCTCTTCACCCGCCTTTTGTACGGGTGCTTCTGAAATGATTGCAAAATATTGCTCGCCGTCAGCGGACAATTCAACGATCCAGCTACCGCCCGTCGGCACAACATCCACGATCTTGGCAAGGCAGCCACCATCAATTGCTTGAGCACTGATGCGTACGGATTCAGGACGGATACCAACGGAGCCAACCTTGGCCACATCGATTTTTTGTGCGGCCAAGAGGCTGCGAACCCATGCTGCCAATGCGCCTTTGTTGGTATCATTCAGCTCGGTGATATTGATCGGCAGGTTACCGATAAATTCCGCCACAAAACGATTGGCCGGACGCTCATAAATATCGTCTGGTGTACCAAGCTGCTGTAATTCGCCTTCACTCATCACCGCAATCGTGGTTGCAAGCGTCATTGCTTCCCACTGGTCATGGGTCACGAAAACAACTGTTGAACCCATTTCCTGATGGATACGCTTCAACTCCGCACGCATTTCAAGGCGCAGTTTTGCATCCAGATTAGAAAGTGGTTCATCAAGCAGAATGATTTCAGGCTTCAAAGCGAGCATTCGGGCAAGAGCCACGCGCTGTTGCTGACCACCGGACATCTGCGCAGGTAAACGATCACGATAGCGCTCGATGCCAAGTTTTTGCAGTACGTCATTGATGATCTTTTCGCGTTCAGGCTTTGCAACTTTATGCAGTTTCAAACCGAATTCGACATTTTCCTCCACCGTCATATGCGGCCAGAGCGCATAATTCTGGAACACCAGACCCATACCGCGTTTTTCCGGCGGCAGATAAATGCCATCATCCACCGAGACGATCTTTTTGCCATCAACCAGAATTTGGCCTTCGGTTGGAAATTCCAATCCGGCAATCATCCGCAAGGTGGTGGTTTTACCACAACCGGACGGGCCCAGCAGGCACAGAAATTCAGATTTTGGAATTTCCAGTGTTAATTTTTCAACTGCGGCGCGGGTGGCTTTGCCGTAGCTTTTTCTGATATCGCGAAGTGTAATACTCGACATTATTTGCCTCCCAATCCGTCAGATAATTTACTGTTGGTGAGTTTTTGAACGATGATCGTGCCGCCAAAAGCGATCACACAAATCATCAAGACGACAGCATTGGCAGCCTGAGAATAGCTGTAATCAACAAGGCGCAATGCATAAGTGGTGAGAACGTCAGTGCCCGGAACGGCCAGCACGACAACAAGGCTTAAACCTTTGATGCCGGAGATAAATGGCAGCAGAATTCCCGAAACAAGCGAACCTTTTTGAATAGGTGCAACGATGGAAACCAAGCGTCTCCAGAAGCCGGCACCCACAATCTGGCCTGCTTCTTCCGGTGCTTTACCAAGCTGCATCATCGCGGAAATACCAGCGCGTGATGCAAATGGCATCTGATCGGCAAGAATGGCCAGAACCAGCAGAATTGGCGTGCCGTAAAGTGCCGGTAGCGGACCACGCTGCACGGCAAACATGGTCAGATAAGCAGCGGCGAAAGCAATGCCCGGAACCAGATATGGCAGGAATGTTACCTGACGCAGGAATGTGCCAAGTAAAGTCAGCGGTGTACGGGCGACGACATAGCCAACCAACAGACCAAGCAAACCAGCACCCAATGCCGCCGAACCAACAATCCAAAGCGTGTTCCATGTTGCACGCCAGAATTCACCGGTGAGCAAAATGCCGTGGCTCATTGCCGTTGTTTTCAGATCACTGCCGATCCAGAAATCAAGCGTGAAATTATTCAATGCAAATACACCCGGCACGCGCATGATGGTAGTGAGGAAGAGCGCCATCAACGGAATGAACGCACTGATGATGAACATAAACATCGCAAAACTAAAGGCCGGAATGCGGAAACGTCCGAGTTCTGTTTGACGGTTCATCGAGCCTTTATTGCCGATGGTTACAAAACGACGAGCTTCTTTAAGCAAATACATGTCGAGGAAAATCGAGATACTGCCCAAGATCACAATGGTTGCCGCCAAAACCGCGCTCATACCAGCTTGACTGGTTGAAATTGCACGGAAAAGCGAAGTCGCCAACACGTCAAAACCAACCGGCACACCCAGAATATAGGCCACACCAAAATCGCCCAAACATTTGGCAAAAATAAGCGTTGCGGCAGAAACGATAGACGGCATCATCAATGGCAAAATAATACGACGTGCGATCAACAATTTTCCTGCCCCCATAATACGGGCGGAATCTTCCAGCGTTGAATCAAACTGACGCAGTGCATTACCAAAAAGCAGGATGACAAATGGCGTATAATGCATCGCCAAAATCAGCATTATCGGCAGCATACCATAGGCCAACCAATCCGGCGGGGCAAAGCCCAAAGCCTCCATCCAGCTTGGCTGACCACCCGTGGTGCGGTTTTTAAAAAGCGTCAGCCATGCAAGCGCGAATGTCCATGATGGCAGCATATAAGGCACAATCAAAGCGGTGGAAAACCACTTTTTGCCCGGCAAATTGGTGCGGCTTAAAAGCCATGCCAAAGGAATACCGGTTGCAAGGGCAAAGAGAATAGAGCCGAGAGCAATGATGGCTGTGTTCCACAACGGGCGCCAGAAAATATCGGTCGAAATCGGCGAAAATAATGCGCGATTGATATAATAGAAGGTCAGTTCACCAATCTGCTGGCCAGAACGGGCGCGATCTGCAAACTGCACCAGCACCGCATCAGATAATAGCAGCACAATTGGTGCGACAATCAGATAGGCAAAAACAACAGACAATACGATCCCGATCAATGTTGTCGGGTCGGAATTGTAGACCTTATGTTTATATAACAGGTTCTTGTAATAACTCATGGTTTCTCCACTTTGAGCCGAGGCTCCCCGTACAACCTTCCCCGATTTTTAAACGGTAGAGTTTCAAAAGGTTTGATGCTCGCTTGGTGCAGCAATTGTTGCCTTATTCTACGCTTGGCCTTACCCTATATATCGAGCTTTGAAATTGACTTTTACCTGACATATCCACGCTTGATAAACTCATGGAAGCACAGCCCCCGCTTGTTCATTTACCTCGCGCACCACAGACCATGCGGGTGCGTATTCAATGGGTATAAAATGATCATCCCCCTGAAATTCAGCTTTCATTTCAGGCGTAAATGTAAAATTGAAAAAACAGTGTTTCATCTTGCTTACCAATGATGGTGCAAGATTATGGGCATAGGCAAAAGATGATGTCGGAAAAAGATCACTTTGATAAATAAGGCGCACGGCATCGCGTTTAACAAGGCCGCGCTCGATCATTCTCTCCAGCACATCGGAAGCAACTGCTGCCATATCATAATCACCGGCCACAACACCGAGTACTGATTTATCATGACCACCGGACATGATCGGCGCATAGTCCTGCACTGGTGTCAGGCCGTGTTTGGGAAACAAAGCGCGTGGTGCCACATTGCCGGAATTGGAAAAAAGCGAAGCATGGGCAATGCGCTTGCCTTTCAAATCGCTCAAATCTTTATAAGGACTGTCGGCACGGACAACCGCCACCAAACGGTAGCCACGCATTTCATTGCCGGTTCCTTTCGCTGCGAAAGGAACGGCACCCGCGCGGTTCACTGCCTCGATGGTAGGCCCTGTTGAAAATCCGGCAAAATGCAACCGCCCGGAACGCATCGCTTCAATTTCATCCGCGCTAGACTGGATCGGATAATAGACGATCTGACGTCCCAGACAGGCTTCAAGATGCTGCGTAAAAGGTTTGAACAAACGGGCATAAACGGCCGGATCTTCAATTGGCGTATAGGCCCAAACAAGGGTTTGCGGATCACGCCATTGGGATGGATCTTTGGGTGCATCGGCGACAAGATCATTATTCTCGTCGCAATAACGCTCGTCAAGCGCACCGCGATTAGCGCATGCGTTATCAGTCGCAGAAGCAATGCTTAACTGCGCGCCCAATATCGCTGTCAATATAGCAACGCCCGTGTGGCATGCCATTTTGCGCCAGAACATTTCTTCCACCCAAACCCGTTTTTATGTTAGTGTTTAATATTGGTATCTAAAAACAATACCAATTCTTCCTGTCAGAATCCTGTCATCATGGAAACTTTACATCTCTCATGCGCATCCTTCTCATAGAAGACACCATCGATATTGCCTTTGCGATTGCCTCAAAGTTAGAAAAAGAAGGCTATCAGGTCACCTCTGTTTATGATGGTGCTGAAGGTGAAGATTTGGCTGTAAACGGCTCATTTGACTTGGTTGTACTGGATATTAATCTGCCCGGTCGTGACGGTTTTGAGATATTGCGCAGTATGCGGGAGCATTCTTTATCCTCTCCGGTTTTGGTCATCACAGCGCGCAACCAAATTACTGATAAAATCGATTTGTTAGAGCTTGGTGCAGACGATTATTTGGTCAAACCTTTTGATCTGCGCGAGCTTGTCGCGCGAATCCGTGCTGTTGCCAGACGTCATATGGGCGTGGCACAACCCCTCATCCGCATCGGCGATCTAACCATTAATTTGAGCCAGCGCTCGGTGATGCAAGGTGATGAGCCTTTGGATTTCGGCAAGCGCGAATTTGACGTTTTGGAAATGCTTGTGACACGTTTTAACGTCACAGTTCCAAAAGACATGCTGGTGCTAAAACTTTTTGGCCATGAAGATACCGGCACGCCCAATGCTATTGAATTGCTGATTTCACGCGTTCGCAAAAAACTTGAAAATAGCGAATTGGAAATCGTCACGCAGCGCAGTGTTGGCTATTTATTACGCCTCAAAACAACCTAGTGCCGATGCTGTCACTCGCTGCAAATTTTAAAACCAATAAAGAATATTCTATCCAACGCCGCATTATGGTCAGCGGTGGGCTGACATTGCTTGCGGTTACAATTGCTTTGTTTTTTCTTGGCCGCCTTTACGCGCAGCGTGCTGCTGATGAAGCATTTGACCGTGTGCTCGGAGCGGCTGCCCTTTCCATTGCCGACACGATTACATTGCAAGACGGTGCATTAAGTGTCGACCTGCCCCACTCCGCTTTTGCTATTTTGGGAACGTCTCGGCTCAACCGAATTTTTTACCGCGTCGTCACACCTGATGGAAACCTGCTGACAGGTTCCCCCATTTTAGGACTGGAATTACCGCATGGCACCAATAATCACTTACGCCTCAGCGATAGTGTTTATCGTGGTGAAAAAATTCGCATTGCAGCGGTCGCGCGTTATCATAGTGATGCCAAAGGTGGCGGCTGGGTTGATGTGCTGGTGGGCGAAACACGTGAAGCGCGCGACCAACTCACCTTACAATTAAGCCTTAATACAATTCTGCCGGTTTTAGGTGTAGCACTTTTGGCGCTCGCCCTCATTTGGTTTGCTGTACGGTTAGCCTTCCGGCCATTGCACAGCGTCGAAGCCAATCTGCGTCAACGCTCATCCGCTGATCTTAATCCTGTTTCCGGTGCTATTCCTAAAGAAGTCAGCGCGCTTGTTTCCGCATTGAATGACTTTATGGCACGCCTCAACAGTTTGCTGGATGGCTTGAAACTGGTGACAGCCGATGCCGCGCATCAAATGCGCACACCTTTGACAGCCTTGCGCGCTTTGACCGAATTATCGCTGGAAGAAACAGACGCCAAACGGCGGCATGAAATTCTCACCCGAATTCATGCCAATTCCATCAGTGCCAGCCTGCTCGCCAACCAGCTTTTATCTGAAGCCACAACCCTTCACAGTATCCAATCGCGTAAACTAGAGCTGATTGATCTGTTACAAGTGGTACAGGAGGCTATTCGGCGTTTGCGCACAGAAGGTAATTATCAAAGCTTACAAAAAACCATCACCCTAGAGGTAGCGCAAAAAGCTTTTTATCTTTATGGCGAGCCGATCAGTTTACGTGAAATGATCCGCAATATCATTGAAAATGCACTGATCCACGCACCAGGCCCGATTGATATCAGCCTGAGCGAGCAGGACGAGCTCATTACTCTTGGCGTCCATGACAGAGGTTCTGGCTTTACCTCGCAAATGAAGGAGCGCGCCTTTGAGCGTTTTGTGCGTGCAGATCAATCCAAACCGGGTTCCGGTCTTGGGCTTTCAATTGCCAAAATGGTAGTCGTCGCACTTGGCGGGCATATAGAATTGCAAGATCGTGACGGGGGCGGAACCAGTGTTATGGTCATATTACCGGCTGCACATCCGGAGGCGGAATGATGCGATATTTTTTATCCATTTTGCTCAGTAGTTTATTCCTGACATCTTTTGCCATCGCACAAAATAGTACATCAACCAAAACAGAATTGTTAATTGTAGGTGACATCGCACCGGAAACAATCGCACCGGTTATTGAAGGTCTGGATCAAAAGCTATCAACCGTTGCAATCAAATATCAACAAGTCAGACCAAGCGAATGGACATCCAGACTGCTGGCCGGCGCAGAGGCTGCCAATAATGCTGATTTGATTATTTTCTCGACGCCTGATCTGGCCGTACTTATTGCAAATGAAGGGACTGCTCAACAACATAGCACAATCACCCGCAATGCAAATTTGCCTTCGCAAGCTCATTGGCGCAACGAATTATTCAGTATCGGCTTTGATCCGGCGGTCAGTATTATCAGGCGCAGTTCTCTCGATAATGAGCTGCCCACGACACGCATTGAGTTAGCGCGCCTAATGGAGCAAAATCCGCAAAGGTTCCAGCGTCGTGTCGGTCTCGTCAATATCGGCATTGATAATGGCAGCTATACATTGGCGGCTCAGGATTCTATCCGCTCGCCGCTTTTCTGGCGCATCGTGCGGGCTTTTGGTGCCTCACAAGCCCGTATCTATGACGACAATGAAGAATTGCTGCAAGCCTTATCCGATGGCCGCATTGATCTGGCCTATAATGTGCCGTTGTCTTACATCACCAAATGGCCACATAATGCAGAAGAACTGACCGTTATTTTGCCACGTGATTATGTGGTGGCTTTACCGTGGACAGCGCTTATTCCGGAAAAAAGCAAGAAAGTCTCGGAAGCAGAGCAGGCAATCACTTTCCTGTTGTCACCTGCCGGACAAGCTATTCTGCAGCAAACCGGACTCGTTTCTGCCACCAGCCCATCCAATCTTGCCTCACTACAACCCGTTGAGCTGGGGCCGGAATTGCTCGTTTATTTAGATGGTCTCAAACGCAGTCGCTTTCTGGATACATGGTTCCAACTCGTGGTACATGAATGAATTCAGGGAAACAAAAGCTTCCTTCAAATATTGACTTAAAACTCTTTTCGCAGCGCTGTGTCGGGCGAGAGTTTTGCGGCGCAAAAGCTGCAATAATTACGGCACCAGCTGTCCAGAAAATCGAGTTAAGCTCGCCCTTTTTAGGATGTGGACCTGATCAAACAATTGTCTTTATTGAGTGTTTTTATTGATTTTAGATTTTGACATTAGGGAGGCTTATTATGAGCGATCTGTTCTGGCTTTCAGATGCTGCATGGAATACAATCGAACCACATTTACCCAAGAACCAACCCGGAGCTTATCTTATAAAAACCTTTGGCTTCTTGAGATACAAAGAAGCTGTTACCCAGCACTGTTAACTGCGGGGTTGCGGCGTATTTGGCATCGTATATTTGAGACGATGGCAGCCAGCGGTCCGGTTCCACAAGAGCTTTCCATAGATAGCACACACG
>NZ_JBJDRZ020000029.1:0-64494 GCF_044987585.2 Paenochrobactrum sp. BZR 201-1
GCCTTATAGGGCAACCAATCTAAAACTGTCAACGACAATTTTACAAAAATTACAATTTTCTTTTCAACAGGGAAAACTAACAAAATTAACCAAATCGAAACACAAATCCATAACCAATCAAGGAATCAGAGCTTTTAATCAGCTAATTTGTGCCTTCTGTATATAGAGTGTAAAAACACCTCTTCAAGGGCATCATGATCCGGTAAATTTGCGTTTGCAACACAAACAAAAGCCGCCCGCAAATTGCTTTACGGACGGCTCGGATAGTTTAACAGTATGAAAAAAGATTATCTCGCTGCTGCGACTCGCTTTTCAAATGGCCCATGGGGAATCGTTGGCGGTGCAAAACTTTCTGCGGAAGCACGCTCCCACCGGCTGTACCAATCGGATAATTCTTCAATTTCTTCCTCTTGAAGCAAGAAACCATCCGGTAAATATGGATAGACTTCATTGCCATCGAGGAATTTGTTGTCATTCTGTCGGAACATAAAGTGATAAGGCATGAAATCACGTGGATCCGTCAAACCCGCGGCACCGGCAATTTCACCCAATGCATGCATTGTATTACGATGGAAACGTGCGACTCGGTCACTTTTATCACCTACATCAATGGCGCGCTGGCGTAACGGGTCTTGTGTAGCGATTCCCACCGGACATTTATTGGTGTGACATGCCTGTGCCTGAATACAACCAATGGCAAACATGAAACCGCGCGCTGAGTTACACCAGTCAGCACCCAGCGCAAATGCACGAGCGATATCGAATGCGGTGATAATTTTACCGGCAGCGCCGATTTTAACCTGCTCGCGAATCCCCGCACCACGCAATGTATTATGTACGAAGGTCAAACCTTCCAACATCGGCATACCAACGCGGTTGGCAAACTCTACCGGAGCAGCACCAGTTCCGCCTTCTTTACCATCGACCACGATAAAGTCTGGAATAATACCGGTTTTGAGCATTGCCTTAACGATCGACATGAATTCACGACGATGACCGATGCAGAGTTTAAAGCCGACCGGCTTGCCGTTCGACAACTCGCGCAACTGTCCAATAAATTCCATCAGGCCAAGTGGTGTAGAGAATGTACTATGTGCAGGAGGCGAGATACAGTCCACACCAATCGGAATACCGCGCGCTTCAGCAATTTCTTCTGTTACCTTAGGGCCTGGCAGCATACCGCCGTGACCGGGTTTAGCACCCTGACTGAGTTTCAGCTCAATCATCTTAATCTGAGGATCTGCTGCAGTTTTAGCAAATTTCTCCGGTGAAAAACTACCATCATCATTGCGGCAACCAAAATAACCGGATGCAATTTGATAAATCAGATCACCACCGCCTTGTCGGTGATAGCGGCTGATCCCTCCCTCGCCCGTATCATGAGCGAATTTTCCCTTACGCGCACCAATATTCAGAGCAGAGATGGCATTAGCAGATAAAGCTCCAAAACTCATTGCTGAAATATTATAAAGACTGGAATCATACGGCTGGGTACATTGTGAACCGCCGATATGAACACGGAAATCTGTGTCTGCATTTTGAACCGGAGCGGTTGAGTGTGTCAGCCAGGCATAGCCGGAGCTATAGACATTTTCGATGGTGCCGAAAGGACGCTTGTCTTCTTCGCCTTTGGAGCGCTGATAAACCAGACCACGATCCTGACGGCTGAAAGGCACTTCGTCTTTATCACTCTCAATCATATATTGACGGATCTCGGGGCGGATACTCTCCAGAATATAACGCATATGTCCCAAGATAGGATAGTTGCGCAACACAGCGTGTTTTATCTGAATGACATCGTACAACCCAACGAGCGTCAATCCACCAAAAACAGGCAGGCCGATCCACCACCAATAACTGTGAAACACGCCGGCGATTAACAGCAGGAAAGTGAGTAACGCGACAGCAGCAAATACCGCGTAGCGCAGGTTCAAATACATAGGTTCCACCTTAGTCATTGCCCGTTTGACGGCCATCTATGAGACTGCTCTCATATTGTCAAATAGCATTTTGTTGTGTCCGAAGGTTAACGGTGATCGTTATGATGTGCAAATTAGACAAGGATTGGGCGAACAAATCGATTTAGATCCTATAATGAAAACAATCGGATGCAAAATCGCTTGATCTTAGCGTTGTCATTTAAAATATGTCTCTATAATATTTTTGCTAATGGCTGGTAAAATTTTACATTTTATGTGATGAACTCCCTAAAAATTCTGACCAATTATAAAAAGTCGTGCCATGTCTGAGAGCATTCATCCTCCTTTTCGTTTTCATGATCTAAAAGCTGCACTTTGTCTGATGCTCGTCGGAGCTATAGCTCTTCTGATCGCAATGCTCAGTCCTACAGGTGTTAATTATCAATATGGCGTGGTAATGCCGCTGTGGTCCGATACAGGTGAAACACTGGCCATGATCGGACGGGCAAATGGCGAGATTATTTCGATCAACGATAAAACAGGCATTGCGCTTGTTTATTCCGATGAAGATGATTTTGTCAGCAAAATTTATGAAGCCGGCGCATGGCTGGTTTTTGAACCCTTGGAACTTGGCGGCTGCATTAGTTTTGGCGAAAGTTACGGTGCTTAAATGAACGTTGAACTTGATAAATTACGCACAAAGTTCAGTGGATTTCTGGTCATTTTATTATGGCTCCATCTTCCGCTTTTATTTTTAACTGCTCATGCGCTGGATCAATCACCTTATGGTGCTCTACTTGCCGGTGCTGTGCTTGCCGGTGCTTATAACATATCATGGTATAAAAACGGCATTGCCGAAAGTACTCGTTATATTTCTGCTGTAGCCTTAATGGGCGAGCCGATCATTCTCCTTTATTTGTTGCGCGGCCATGAGTGGCAAATGGATGTACATATGTACTTCTTTGCCATGTTGGCGCTCACAATTGCCTGGTGCGACCGCCGCGTCATTATTCTCGCGGCAGTGACAGTCGTCATTCATCACTTATTGCTCAATTTTGTGCTGCCTTATCTGGTTTTTCCAAATGGCGCTAATTTCAACCGTGTCGTTTTACACGGTGTTATCGTGGCATTCCAATCCACAGTGCTGATCTGGTTTTGCAATATGTTGGTGGAGAGTTTCCATCATAACGAAATTATGCGCAATGAAATTGAAGCAAAAAACAAAGCGCTTGAAGAAAGATCGAAGGCGGCAGAAGCTGCCTATGAGGCTAAGGGGATTTTCCTCGCCAATATGAGCCATGAAATCCGCACGCCGATGAATGCGATACTTGGTTTCTGCCATTTGATCATGCGCACGGATTTGAATGAAAAACAGCGCGATTATATGTCGAAAATCAGCGGTGCCGGTTCATCATTGTTGCGCCTGATTAACGACATTCTTGATTTTTCCAAAAACGAAGCTGGCAAGCTCACTCTTGAACGTCGCTCTTTCAATCTGCGCAATGCCATCGACAACCAGATTTTTTTGGTTACCAATGAAGCCGACAAGAAAAGTGTCAAGTTAAAAACCCTGATTGCACCTGACGTCCCGACCAAGGTGATCGGCGATGAATTGCGCTTCAATCAAGTTTTGATGAATATTGTCAGCAATGCTATTAAATTCAGTGAAAACGGCAATGTGACGGTTGAAGTCAAGCTCAACCAGCCAGCTAATGAAAAAGTCAGCCTTGCCGTTTCTGTAACAGATACCGGCATCGGGCTAACCGAAGAACAGCAAAAAAACCTCTTCAGTTCCTTTGCGCAGGCTGACAGTTCCACCACGCGCCGCTTTGGCGGCACCGGATTGGGTCTCATAATCAGCAAGCAGATTGTTGAGCAGATGTCCGGTAAAATCGAGGTCAAAAGCGAACTCGGTCAAGGCAGTACATTTACATTTACGATCGTTTTCGATTCTGCCGAAAATGAAAAACGTGAAGTCACCGCGCTGCCCACCCATATTCAGGCATTGCGTGTATTGGTGGCTGACGACAATCCCGCTTCGCGTGAAATTCTGCAAAGCATTTTTGCATCATGGTCGATGAAGATTGATTTGGTCGCTTCCGGCGAAGAAGTTATTGGCGCTTTGCTCAATCATCAAAACAGTAATACGCCATATGATTTACTGCTGCTGGATTGGAAAATGCCGGGAATGGATGGCCTCAATACTTTGAAGGTCATGCATTCGAATACCCAAATCAACCAGTTCCCGCATGTCATTTTGATCAGTGCTTATGGCCGTGAACAATTCGAGCAGGAAGCAGAGCAATCGGGCGTTACCAGTTTCCTGACCAAGCCGATTGAAGAAACTTTGCTGCTGAGTACAATCTGCAATTTGTTTGCGGATGATAAGACTACGAATGACACTCAAACCCTGACCACACCAACCGTTTCAGCAAAATCACAAGGCAAGCAAATTTTGTTGGTGGAAGATAATGCCATCAATCAGGAAATTGCTGCTGAATTGTTGATGGATGCAGGTTTGAATGTCGATACAGCCGACAACGGATTGATTGCAGTTGAAATGGTCAAAGCCAATCCGGATAAGTATCAGGTCATTTTGATGGATGTGCAAATGCCGGTTATGGATGGCATTGAAGCGACCAAAACAATCCGGCAAACAATTGCATCGGATCGCCTGCCGATTATTGCTTTGACAGCGCATGCTTATGAAGAAGAGCGCAATAAATGTTTCAATGCCGGTATGAACGACCATGTATCCAAGCCAATTGATCCACAATTGCTGGTAAAAACGCTGGATAAATGGCTTCACGCTAATGTAGCCCCAACCGGACAGACAAGTGCAGCACCTGCCACAGTTGCAAGAACAGAAGAAAACCTGCCGGATGAATTAAGCCCTTTTGACATCAAAGCGGCTCTTGTACGTGTTAATGGAAAGCGTAGTTTGTTGCGCAAACTCATCATCAATTTCGCTGATAGTTTTGAGAATGTCGTCAAGGAATTGAAAGACAAACAACTGGCAAATGATATGGAACCAGCACGCCGTCAGGCCCACACGCTGAAAGGTGTTGCCGCCTCGCTTGAACTTGCGCAGGTCTCTAAAGCAGCCCACCAGTTGGAACTCGCCTATGCGGCGCAAGATCTCAGCAATATCGAAACATTATTGTCCAATCTGGAAACCTTTATTTTACCAGCACTTACAGCGGCTCGAAGTTTACAGCCATCACAACAGCAAAATTCAATTGTCAAAATAACGGGTCTCAATTTTGACGATTGCATGAACGACACATCAGTTCTGCGTGAACTGCTCGTCAAGCGCAGCCTCAGAGCACGAAGTCAATTTGAAGAGTTGGCAAAAAAACTCAACACAGCCACCACAGATATGCCGCTTCTGTCTGTAAAACAGGCAATCGACAAACTAGATTACGATCAGGCTCTGAAGGTGCTCGATCAATTATTATCTGCGCAGACGGACAAGTCATTATGAATAATCGCGCTGTCATCCTGATTGTGGATGATGAAGTCACCAATATTGAAATTATGAATGCGGTGTTGGAAGACACCTATGAAATTTGCTTTGCTACGTCCGGCGAGCAAGCACTTGAGGTTGCGCGCAATGTTTTGCCCGATCTCATTCTGCTTGATGTCATGATGCCGGGCATTGATGGCTATGATGTATGCGAGCGCATCAAATCTGAGCGCCTGCTGGCAGATGTTCCGGTCATTTTCACGACCGGTCTTACCGATGAAGATGCCGAGGTTCGAGGCCTCTCACTTGGTGCAATTGACTATATTACCAAACCAATCCAGCCGGTGGTGTTGCGTGCACGTGTTGCCAATCATGTGGAACTCAAACGGCTTCGTGATCAACTGGCACAAATGGCTGTCACCGATGCATTAACAGGTTTGAGCAATCGCCGCCATTTAGAAGAAACAATCAAAACAGAAATTACCACATTGGCACAAACCGAAGACTTATTATCAGTGATTTTACTTGATATTGATTTCTTCAAATCATTCAACGATACATACGGCCATCCCGAAGGTGATCGTTGTTTGACCATGGTTGCATCCGCCCTCAGTCGGGCGTTTCATTTATCCAATAATACGGTCGCGCGTTATGGCGGTGAAGAATTCGCCTGCATATTACCAAGCACTGATTTTTCAACAGCCATGAAAGTGGCGCATGATATCCGCAATCAAGTTCAGGCGCTCAACATTCCCCATTCAGGTTCATCTGTCAGCCCATTTTTGACCGTCAGCTTGGGGGTTGCTACAGCTATAGCTCAAATCGGTATGACATCATCCGACTGGATTACACAGGCCGACCAACAACTTTATTTAAGTAAAGCCGGTGGTCGGGATATGATTTCCGGAACTATTTTTGGTCAAGAAAACTCTTAAATTTATTCTTCAAACTTTATTACTTTGAAAAAGTCGCGTCTGATTCACGCGGTTTTTTCTTTAACAAATTTAAAATCATGAAAAAAAACAAAGAAAATTTGAATATATTAGAATTCTATTAAAATATATTTTTTCAACTAAAACTTGTATTTTACGCTTTTTAAGCAACAAACTAAGCTTTTATTATAAATTCCATGCATTTTGTTACCTGATTTGTTCTCAAACAATTGCATTTTGGATGACATGACGTTATTCCCATCTTCTGATTAAATGCAAACTGCAATCAAGGCCAACGACAGCACAAACGGGAGTTCCTCCTCAACGCTATAAGTGCGTATTCGCACATTTGCCTTCATGCTCAACAGGATTAATCACTCAAAGGCACGCATTAGCATGCGTTCTATCGCTTACATACGATTGAAACGGATACAAGAATGGCTCAAGAACTGAATTCCCCTGCGCTAAATATGAGAACAGAGCACGACATGCTCGGTGAAATGGATATTCCGCTACACTTACGCTATGGGATTCAGACGGTTCGAGCGTTGGAGAATTTTCCAATTTCCGGTGTAAGTATTGGCCAGTTTCCAAGCCTCGTTAAAGCTTTTGGTATCGTCAAAAAAGCAGCCGCTGCCGGCAACTACGCTGAAGGCAGCCTGAGCAAGCAGCAATTTGATGCTATTTGCCTTGCCTGCGATGATGTTATCAGTGGTGCGTTGAATGATGATTTCGTTGTCGATGTTTTCCAGGGCGGTGCCGGTACATCCACAAATATGAATGCCAATGAAGTGATTGCCAACCGCGCTTTGGAACACCTTGGCAAGCCGCACGGCGCTTATGATGTTATCCATCCCAACGAAGACATCAACCGGTCCCAGTCCACCAATGATATGTATCCGACTTCCGTGAAGCTCGCGATTATTTTCAGCAGTCAGGATTTGCTGGATGCACTGGATATTCTGATCGCATCATTCGAGAAAAAAGCAGCTGAATTCAAAGACCATGTCAAACTTGGTAGAACCCAGCTTCAAGACGCTGTTCCGATGACTTTGGGTCAGGAATTCAACGCATTTGCGACCATTTTCAAAGATGATATTATCCGCCTGAAAGACGCTGTGCAGCAGCTGACTGAGGTTAATCTTGGTGGTACGGCAATCGGCACATGCATCAATGCATCACAAATTTATATTGATGCAGCATTTAAAAACTTGTGCACATTTAGCGGCCTTGAAATGACGCCTGCTAAAGACATGCTGGCAGCCAGTTGGGATATGGGGGCTTTCATCTCTTATTCCAGCGCCTTAAAGCGCATTGCATCCAAGCTTTCCAAAGTCAGCAATGATTTGCGTTTGATGTCCAGCGGCCCACGTGGCGGCATTGGCGAGATCAAATTACCGGCTCAGCAGCCGGGCTCATCCATCATGCCGGGTAAAGTCAATCCGGTTATTCCGGAATCTGTCAATCAGGTCTGTTTCCAGGTTATCGGTCATGATGTGGCTGTCACCATGGCCGCAGAAGCCGGCCAATATCAGCTCAATGCTTTTGAGCCGTTGATTGCTTATAATATTCTGACCTCGATCCAGCTGCTTTCAAACGCATCGCGTAACTTGGTCGAAAAATGTATTAATGGCATTGAGGCTAATGTAGATGCGTGCCGCACAATGGCTGAGACCTGCACCACATTGGCAACGGCGCTTGTGCCGGTCATGGGCTATGATGCAGCAATCCGCATTGCAAAATCAGCGCTTGATGATGGCGTGAGTGTGAAGGAAGCAGCTATTGCCGAGGGCCTTGATCCGGCATTGGCGGCTGAATTGCTTGAACCTATGCGTATGACCAATGCAAGGTAATGTTTCCAGTTCTGTAAACTGAACTATTCTTTCTATGCCATTGTCTTCAAAATTTAGAGGACAATGGCATTTTTTATGCAATAAGCGCGTTATTATTATAAATAAGACGCGTCTATTCGCGATAAAAGTCAAGAATACAGTGGTTCAAGATAATCTTGTTGGAAATAAGCGTCATTCGTTTTAAAGATCACATATCGAATATTTTTTTACGCATGCGCTCATCCATGCAGACTACCATTTCAAGATCGCGACGGAATATGCCGGAAAATTATAACATCACACTCAATTTTCTTGATAACGCCAATAAGCAAGCTGATGATTTATTCTATTCGGACCGCTCGGCACAGCTCACCTATGGCGCCATGCAAAAGCTGGTTATTGAACTGGCAAGCTTTATTACTGCACGTAAACGGCCTAAAAAAATCGGCATTTTAGCGACCAAAAGCCCGCAAGCTTACATGGGTATTTTAGCGGCTGGCTATGTCGGCGCGACCTATATTCCGCTTAATCTGAAATGGCCGGAGCAACGCATTGTTCAACTTTTGGAAGCTCTTCAACTTGATGCTTTGATCGTCGACAAACAGGGTTTGGGCTTGCTTACGACAGATGTTTTAAAAGCCGCGCCCGATCTGGTTGTTTGCACTGATAAGCAAAACCTGCAAGCTGCATACAACAAACAACTGATTGTAGAATTTTCCGATATCAGCGCCGAAACTCTGATTGAGCCAGCACAGGTCGATGCAAAAGATCTGGCCTATATTCTCTTTACCTCCGGCACCACAGGCTTGCCAAAAGGGGTGATGATTTCTGCAGGTTCGCTCAAGAGCTATCTGGATGAAAGCCGGTCATGGACAAATCTGACACCGCAAGACCGATTGGCTGAAACCTGCGATGTTACATTTGATCTGAGCGTCCATAATTTATTCTTATGCGTTGATGCCGGTGCATCACTGCATATTTTCTCATCATTGGAAATGCTCGCACCAAGCCGCTTTATTCGCGAGCGTTCGATAACTGTCTGGATGTCTGTGCCAACGCTTGCCGCAATGATGCGCAAAAGCGGAGCGCTCAAAGCCGACAGCCTGCCTAGCCTGCGTCTTTCCATCTTTTGTGGCGAGCCACTGCCTGTCGCAACAGTTGAAGCATGGGTACAAGCAGCCCCTAACGGGGTGATCGAAAATATTTACGGCCCCACCGAAGGCACTGTTATTTGTTTGCGTCAGAGAGTGGATGCAAAACCTGCTATCACCAAGGGACGCGATATTATCGCAATCGGTACACCTTATAAAACCATGCAGGTTGAAATTTTTGATGAAAACCAGCAAACCCTTGATCTAGGACAAGCGGGAGAGATCGCATTAAGCGGCCCGCAGCTTGCTGAAGGGTATTTCGATTATGCCAATACCAATCAGAATGATCGTTTTCGGGAAATCAATGGGCAGCGATGGTATTTGACCGGCGATCTGGGCATGAAAGATGAAAACGGCATTTTTCATCATCTCGGTCGTACAGACAATCAGATCAAACTGAAAGGTAACCGCGTCGAACTCGAAGAAGTCGAGGCGCATTTGAGAAAAGCTGCCCAAAGTGAGATGGTGGCTGTTGTTGCTTGGCCGATTGTTGAAAATTCAGCGCAAGGTTTGGTCGCTTTCTGCACAAGCGCTTTAACGACTGATGCCATCAAAACAGCTCTTCTAAGCAGTTTGCCGCGCTACATGGTGCCGGAGACCATTCATATCTGCGATATATTGCCCGTCAATATCAATGGTAAAATTGACCGCAAACAGCTTCTAGAGCAAATCTAACACACATCCAAAATCATTCAAAAATAAATGAGTAATATATCGATGTCCGCTTCAGAATTTCAACAGATCAAAACCTATATCCTCGGTGTTCTTGCAACTTATAATATTCATGATGTTGCTGATGATCAGCCACTTTTTTCATCCGGCATGATGGATTCACTCGCAGCCGTGCAGATTTTAACCCAGCTGGAAACAGATTTTAACATTGATCTGGCTGACGAAGATTTTGATATCAATCACATCGACAGCCTCACGGCGTTGGAAAATTTTCTGTCTAAACGCCAAAATTAAGACGATAGTTTTTAACCGGTTCAAAGCTTGAAATATGAAACTGCGCGCAATAGAAATAGATGAACTCGATCAAGCGGCAACCTTGCTGCATGAAGGATTCAGCAAGCGTTCCAAAGTCAAATGGCTGGCCGATTTGCGTGATATGCACAGACACGCAGAAGAACTGGGTTATAAAAATATTGGCTTCATCGCCTCCAACAAAGAAACTGATCTCGGAATTTGTCTGGCCGTACCGTTAATACGTTCGATTTATGAAGCCGAACCTGTAAAAGCCATCAATATAGCCGCTTTTTATATGAAGCCGGAATTCAAATGGATGGCGGCACTTTTTTTGCGTCGTATCATGACGGAAAATGATGTGGATTATGTTGATGTGACGGCTTCCTCATCAATGAGAAAAGTCAATGCGCATTTGGGCTTTACGACATCCGCGACAGGATTGCTTGTCGTGCCGCTTATCGCAACGGCATTCCGTCCGTTTAAACGTGCCAAAATCCGCCGCTATAACCCCAAGAAATCAAGGTTATTTGCAGATAATACAAGCAAAATTCTTCAGGATCATATTGCGCTTGGCTGTCGTGTTTTGACCATTGAGCAAGATGGTCAAATACATCCGGTTATTTTAAGTCCTAAAAAGCGTGGCAGCCTTCCAAGTGCACGTGTGATATTGACCAAAGATCGCCAATTGATTGAAAATTCAATCGGATCACTTGCACGTTATTTATTGATACGCGGTTTCTTTTTTCTGGAAATGGATGTTTTTTCCAAACCAGATTTATGGGAAAGCTCGCTCAGAAAAAGATCTGCCCCTGTCCAGTCGACCCGTATTTCATCAACAGAAGCAATTGATCATACCTATACCGAACTGGTCTTTGTTCGCTAAATATGAGTTGAAGATTTTCAAACAAAAAACTCCCCCGACTTAGCTGCCGGGGGAGTTTTTTGTTTGAATGCTATATTTTTATCAGAATTTAGATGTCATGCTGACCCAGAGACGGCGCCCGTCAAGGGTTGTATTGAAATCATCAACACCCACTTTTTTATCAAACATGTTATAAACAGCTGCATTAAAGGTCAGGTGTTCGTTGAATTCATAAGTGGTACCAATATCGAAGGTCATGTAGGAATCATATTTGCGCGCGATGACATTACCTTTTTCATCATAAGCAGCAGGTTTACCATTACCTCCGATACGGCTACCCGCATTGATTTCTGAGCCATGATAGTTTGCCACTGTCCATGCAGACAAACCTTCGACAGGTGTTGTCCAGTCAGCGCGGATATTACCCATATGCTCCGGTGTACGCGTCAAAGGCAATCCATCAAAAATGCCGCCCTTCTGGCGTGAATGCGTATAAGTATAGTTTGCACGCAAACGGATATCATCGGTTACTTCCCATTGTGCAGTCAGTTCAACACCCTGCATGACTGCATTATCGATATTGAAGCTTTTCCACAGTACATAGTTTTGGTTTTCACTCCAGCGAACCGGATTTCCGTTGCTATCCAAAACCTGCGTATTGGAAATTTTATCTTTAAAATCAGTGTAAAAATAAGTGGCACCCAGCTGCAGTCCGTCCTGATTGTCCCACAAAGCCGCAAACTCATAGCTTGTACTTTTTTCAGCTTTCAGACTGCCATCACCGATGATGACACCACAAGGGTTTTTACCTTCAGGCAGACTTGCCTCAGGCCCATAGTAACAACCTGCACCACCTGTTGTATAAGCGTAACCAGGCGCAATGGTGCGAATTTCAGGTGCTTTAAACCCTGTAGAGATGCCGCCCTTTAAAGTCAGCTGCTCTGTTGCATGCCAAACCGCATAGGCACGAGGGCTCAAATGTGAACCATAAACCTCATGGTCATCCATGCGTAAGCCACCGGTCAGCGAGAAATCCGGTGTAATCCACCACTCATCTTCCGCAAACAATGCCCATTGCTGAATGCTAAATTTCTCGTCGAGACCTGTTCTGCGTCCGGGATTTTGGTCGATCAAACGAGAATCAATAAACTGACCGCCTGTTACGAGCGTATGTTGGCCATAAAATTCGAATGGGGTTGTAAATTTACCGTCCAAGACCGAGTTACGCACTTCCGGTGACCGTAAATCTTCTTCATAGGCCCCATTTGGTGTGTTTTGGCTGTAAGCGGTGCGTTTTGCCCATTCTTGAGAGAATGAAAAATCAGAGGTTGTCGGACCCCAACGGCCTGTGTGACTGATCATCCAATGGTCACGGTCATTGTCATTGTAGTTGTTCTTGCTTCTGCCGTCATCAGCCATTGATTTGCCAATTTGCCCTTCACGGCGCAGACGTGAAACACCACCTTTAATGATAATGTCATGATCTTCGTTAGGCGTGATGGTCAGCTTACCGCTCAGATCGCCATCACGCTGTTCTTTGGTACCACCAACTATCTTGTCTTCATTGCGTTTCATGCCGCGCCCCCAAACCTGCAGGCCGACAACATCCTTCACAAGCGGACCATTGGCATAAAATGAAATCTGACCGCTATTGCCATGATCAGATTTTTGTAAAGTGCCATCAACAGTGACTTCACCGTGCCACTCATCATCAACTTTTTTGGTAATGATGTTAATAACACCACCCATAGCATCCGAACCGTAAAGCGAAGACATCGGGCCGCGCACAACTTCGATGCGTTCAATCGCAGAAGCAGGCGGCATATAACTTTGTTCAAAGCCCGAATTACCATTCGTGCGCGCTTCGCGTGTGCTCTGGCGCTTGCCATCCACCAAAATAAGTGTGTAGGCACCGGGCAAACCACGGATAAAGATATCCTCTTCATTGGCAACACCGGTAACGCTCACTCCCTGTACACCTGCCAAGGCATCGGTCAGGTTACGGAAAACACCTTTTTTCAACTCTTCCTGCGGAACGACCGTAATACTGGCAGGAGCATCTTTCACATTTTGCTCGAAGCCCGTTGCCGTTACCACGATCTGATTCAGCAAAATACCGCTACCGCTTTCAAGCGATTGCGCAATTTCTTCTTCTGTAAGTGCAGGTTTCTTTTTCGCTGTCTGGGCATTTGCGGTGACAGTCAGAGACAATAAAGTACCCGCCAAAATTGTACCGCATGCAAGTCGCGATAAATGGCGTAATTTTATCGGATTTAACAATTGCGAAACAGACAAGGCTTCAGTTTTATGTCCCATTCTGGTCATTTCCATTGCTCTCTATTATAAATATGAGTTATTAACTCCTATTAATTAAGGAAGATCAAGGAGGTCAATTGCCATGATTCAAACTTATTTCAACATCAGCTTTTTGCAATTTAATAAAAAGTAGATTGCTCCCCTCCTTCTCTTCTAAATATTATATATTTTATAAGGACTTAGTGCTTTGCCTGAAGATAAAAATACCAGTAATCTGCCATCATCCCGCCTCGGGCAATTACGTTTACTGGTGGCTCTCGACACATTACTTGTTGAGGGGAGTGTCCAAAATGCCGCAGTTGAAATGGGTTTGAGCGCACCTGCAATGAGCCGTTTACTCAATCAAATCCGCGAAGCATTTGGCGATCCTATTTTTATCCGTTCCGGACGCCGCATGTTACCAACACCAAAAGCCGAAGCCTTACGGTTACGTTTGCGTGCTCTTAGCGCCGAGGCGGATGATCTGTTGAAACCATTACCCGACGATCAGCGCCAACACGCGCACAATGATTGGCAATCCACAGCCCTTATGTCAGCACCACCACTCTCGCTTCGAAAGCCTTTCTGGACGGTCAGCCAACGCCACAGCAACTGGCAACCCAACTTGAAAACCTTACTCAACACAATGATCCGGCCATTCGGTTTTCGCGCTTTCTTGGCATTATCGGTCGGGGCAGCGGCAATAGCCGTCCTTTATCCATAGAGGAAGCAGATGAAGCTTTCTCTTTAATATTAGAGGGACGTGTTGACCCTCTCCAACTTGGTAGTTTTTTAAGCCTGATCCATTATCGCGGCACATCTGCACAAGAACTCGCAGGCATGATTTATGCAACCCGCCGGTTTTATGACCTCGACAACCCGAACATCCAACGCGCTGATCTGGACTGGCCTGCATATCTTTCACCCAATTCACAGCGTGCACCCTGGTTTATGCAGGCTGCGAAATTATTAGCGCAGGCAGGCTATAAGATCGCGTTGCATGGAAATAACGGCACAGGTGCCAATAGCGGAAAAATTGAAAAAGCCGCTAGAGCCCTCGATATTCCGATCGCATGCAATGTGATGCAAGCAAGCCAGAACTTAGCGGCCAACAACATTGTCTATCTGCCGCTACCGGCCTTTGCTCCGCATCTTGGTGCTTTAAACGCGCTTTATCCGCTGTTTGCAGCACGCTCTCCTGTCGGCGACTGCGTCCATTTAATCAACCCCTTGCAGGCACATGCAAGCCTGTTGGGTGTCTCACGCCCAGCCTATCGTGAATTGCACCGCGATACGATCAATCTGATGATTGAGCAGCAAAAAAATGCAACGCTTTATACCAATTCATTGAAACAACTTAATATATTGAGCGGCAATCGGGATGTGGCTGAGTTTTTCCCATTCCGTGACACAACAATCTTAAATCTGACAGAACGCAAAAGCGCCGACATTTTTATTCAAGCACTGAAAGAACCGGAAGCGCATCCCCGTATTGCCATGGATTCATTTGAATATTGGTATGCAATATGGCAAGGCACGGCCATTGATAAAAGATTAGAAACGGTTATTACCGCAACAGCAACACTTGGTTTGATGACATTACAACCAAGTGAGCCTTTCGAGACCTGTCACCTGTTTACAAAGAAGCTTTGGCAAAACAGACATAATAAGCCATGAGATATGATACATAGTAATGCATCACAAACCGTATAGAACTAACGATAGACTATCAAAGCCAGTCCGATCACAACAAATGCTGCACCTAACCACGCTCCGGCGGCAGGACGCTCGCCCGTGCGCAACCATAAAAGTGGTAAAATAATCACCGGTGTTGTTGCTGAAATAGTCGAGACAATTCCGGTTTTCCCGCCTGATAAAGCATATAGAAGCAGCGTCATTCCCAATGCTAAAGATAAGAACCCCGATAGTGCCGTCATTGCCAATATCGGCAGTGTAGGTTTGTTACGGGGTTTAACCGAAGCAATCGGTAATTGGGTCAATACACTTAAACAAGCCGCAGCCACCCCTACACGCATCATTGAGCCGACAAATGGATCAATACCTGTTTCCATCACCGGCCGGACAACAATAGAACCAATGGCTTGGCCAAGAGCTGACAACATACCAAGTAAAACGCCCACCCATAATGTGCCTTTGACTATTTCCCACGGGTGATTTTGATTGCGCCGTTTACCAAAGAAAATTGCAAGGCAGACACCGCCAACAGTAATTGCAATTCCCAATACGGCACGGGCGGTCAAAACCTCTCCCAAAACCAGCCAGCCCAGCAAAGCAGCAATGGGCGCATTCATGGCAAAAAGAATGCCGGAACGTCTGGGTCCCAAACGATTTAAGGTTAGAAATAGCGCGGTATCGCCCAAAAAAATACCAATGAACCCGGAAAGGATCAAAGGACCAATATTGGAACCGCTTAGTTGCTGCCACGCTCCTGTTGTCATGACATAAAGAGCAAGCAGGCAGGTTACAAAAATCTGGCGATAAAGATTATATGTCAGTGCGCCAAGATGTCCGGCAGGGCCGGCAGAAATTAATCCTGTCAATGCCCAGCAAAAAGCGGATCCTAGAGCCGCAAGTTCGTAAACCGGCATATTGGGCCCCTCGGACTTATTCGCCACTTGATTTTGTTATGAAAGCTTTCTCAAAAAAGCTCATAAAACAGAGACGGATCAAAATCAATCGACCATGTGTTTACGCCAAAGGTTTAAATTCTGACGTAAACATATCGCTTGAAAAATCAGCGTGGAAAACGTTGATTTTCTTCAAGAACATTCAAATCCATATGATTGCGCATATAGCGTTCTGATGCCTTTTGCAGCGGTTGATAATCCCACGGATAATAAGCCCCGTTACGAAGTGCCGGATAAACTACATGGCGCCGTGCCTGACTGGCACGCACCTGCGCATCATAAAGCTCAAGATTCCATCGCTGATCAGCCAATTCCGTCAAGTTTTGAAGCACTTCCCGATACTCGGCTGAACCGGCCAGATTGTTCAATTCGTCCGGGTCATTCTTCAAATTAAATAATTGTGGCGGATCAGCGCGGCAAAGGTTCAATTTCCAATCACCGTCACGCAACGAAACCATTGGTGCAATCGTGCCTTCCGCCGCATATTCCATCGGAACGATACCGCGTGCGCCATTACCATTAGCAACATCCACCAGGGACATGCCATCCGTCCAAGGCATAATGCCATGAAGATCAATACCAGCAAGATCAGAAAGTGTTGGCAACACATCCAATGTCGAGACGGGTTGGTCTACCAATCCTGCCTTTAACTGCGGCGCAGCTATCAATAGCGGAACACGTGCCGAGCCTTCAAAAAAGTTCATTTTGAACCAAAGGCCGCGTTCACCAAGCATATCGCCATGATCGGAAGTAAACACGATCAAGGTGTTTTCGCTCATCCCGCAGCGCTCAAGCACATCCAGCAAACCACCGATCTTCTCATCCACGTAAGAAATATTGGCAAAATAGGCCTGACGTGCGGTTCTGATTTGTTCAACGGTCAAAGCATAATCTTCTGCCTTGCAGGCACGCAACAAACGTTCGCTATGGGGATCAATATCCTCTGCTTTTAAAGGCGCAATTTTCGGATCAAGCTGAGGAATATCAGCATAAAGATCATAAAAACGTTTACGCGCGACATAAGGGTCATGCGGATGGGTAAAACTTACCGTGAGACACCAAGGCCGTTCATCATGCCCGCGCGCAAGATCATAAAGTTTGGCTTCAGCCTGATAAGCCACTTCGTCATCATATTCCAGCTGATTGGTGATCTCTGCAGTACCGGCACCGGTGATCGAACCCAGATTGTGATACCACCAATCAATACGCTCACCAGGTTTGCGATAATCAGGCGTCCAGCCAAAATCTGCCGGATAAATATCGGTGGTCAGACGTCGTTCGAAACCATGCAATTGATCTGGCCCAACAAAATGCATTTTCCCCGATAAAGCGGTTTGATAGCCTGCGTTACGCAAATGATGCGCATAGGTCGGGATTTCGGAAGAAAATTCCGCAGCATTATCATAAACACCAGTTCGCGACGGCAATTGTCCCGACATGAATGATGCGCGCGCAGGCGCACAAAGTGGGCTTGGGGTATAACAATTAGCAAATCGTACCGAACGCTCAGCAAGCTTGCGCAGATGAGGGACATGCAGAAAATCTGCCGGACCATCCGGAAAGAAAGTTCCGTTCAGCTGATCGGCCATCAAAATGAGAATGTTCGGCTTTGTCATTAGATTAAACCATCAAAAATAAGAAATTATCATGCAAAACGGCGGGCATCTGAAATGCCCGCCTGCTCACAAAATCTATAACACAGATTAAAGGCCGAGTTTAGCTTTAACAGCTGTTATGCCCGTTTCCCCTTTATATGTGGTAACACCCTCAAGCCATTTATCCAGCTTGTCCGGATTGGCTTTCAACAATGTTTTAGCAGCAGCTTTGCCTTCCGTGCCATCATTGAGAATTTTATCCATCAGCTCATTTTCCATATCAACTGTAAAAACCAGTTGCTTGAAAAACTTCGCGGCATTCGGGCATTGTTCCGCCCAACCGGTACGGGACAACGTGTAAACTTCGGCACCACCATAATTGGGGCCAAAATAATCATCGCCACCAGAAAGATACTCAATATTGAGCTTGGTATTCATCGGATGCGGAGCCCAAGCCAGAAATGCGACCCATTGTTTGTTTTTATTTTTGCGCTCTACTTGCGCCAGCATGGCTTGTTCGCTTGATTCAACAAGCTTCCAGCCATCAAGTTTAAGATTTTTATCGGCAAGAATCTTTTCAATATTCTGATTTGCAGGTGCCCCCGGTTCAATCCCGTAAATTTCTTTACCGAATTTATCGGCATGCGCACTCAGATCAGCTAAATCTTTAATGCCTTCCTGGGCAACATAATCAGGAACCGCCAATGTAAATTTGGCCCCTTCCAGATTTTTCACCAATATCTCCGCCGCTTTTGCACTATCAAGATCGTCGCGGAATTTTTGCTGTGCCGGCATCCAATTGCCGAGAAACACATCAATATTGCCGGTTTTCAAGGCTTCATATCCAATGGGCACCGACATGGTTTTAATATCGGCCTTATAACCAAGGCCGTCAAGCAGAACGGCAGCCACAGAATTCGTTGATGTTATATCAGTCCAGCCCGGATCAGATAAGCGGATTGTTTGACATGCCTCAGGATCTGCCGCAAGAGCAATACCTGTTAGCCCCGTCAATCCGGCTAGTGCCAATGCTGTCAATTTAAGATAGCGCATAAATATTTCCCCTGTCCGGCTCCACTTTAAAAACGCATGCAAAATCAAATTTCGTTATGACTTGCATTCTTGCTTTTAAAGAAAACATCTTTAACGATAGGGGAAAAGACATTGATTTTTTATCGCAGATATAAAGGTTACTTATGGCTTCTCCATCTTGGGATCTCGGCAGCTTAAGCGTTTTCGAAGCTGTCGGACGCTTGGAAAATTTAACCTTGGCAGCGCGTGAACTCGGTATGACGCAACCTGCGGTGAGTTATCAAATTAAACGCCTTGAAGATCGTTTAGGTGTTGCTCTTTTTGCAAGACGCGCCCGTGGCGTAGAAATGTTACCGGAAGGAGACATTCTTTATACAGCCGTTCGTCAGGGATTGAGCGGTATTGATGAAGCCTTGCAACAAATTAAACGCCGCCAACGCAGCCCCGGTCTCAGAATTGCAACAGATTATGGCTTTGCCGCATTTTGGCTTATGCCACGAGTGGCAAAATTTCGCCCGAAACATCCAAATGTCGACGTACGCATTATGGCATCTTCCATGCTGCAGCAAAATATATACAAAGAGGCTGATATAGCGATTTTATTTGGCGGACGCGAAGATTTTCCCGCCAATGCCATCCGTTTCATTGGTGAAGCGGTAACACCGGTGTGCTCACCGGCTTTTTTACGAAAATTTGGGCCATTTTCTAATGGAAAAGGTTTGAATTCTGCACCTCTCCTGCATCTGGACACATTACAAGGCGCTCGCTGGTACACTTGGGAAAGCTGGCTTGACGAGGTCAATTTAGAAATTGATGATCACAATTCAGGTCTGGTTTTCAATACTTATAATCTGGTGCTGGAAGCGGCCATTGCCGATCAAGGCATCGCGCTTGGCTGGGCAGGGCTCACCGAGGAGGCACTCAAGCGCGGACAACTTATTCCAGCCTGTGATGTAACTTTGACAAGCAATAAAGGTTACTGGTTGATCACCAACCCTGATATTTCAGATATAGCCGAAAAACTATGTTCCGAACTTCTGACGATTGAGCCGGATCAATAAATCAATCGGCTCGAACAGGATACACCTTTTCCAGCAGGCTTTAAGCACCAACAAAGCCAATTCAGCTCGCTCGACAGGTTTCAATTCAAAAGAATGTTTTATATTGATTGCTTCTGGTTCATATTTTTGCTGTATCTGCAATAAATTGTAAGCGGTTCAATCGGAAAACTACCATGTCAACTAAATTATCGGCTCTTGAGGCTGCTTCAAAATATCTTTCGCCTGATGACAAAGCAGAATATTTAAAGATCAAACGGACAATGGAGGCAGCTGGTGCCCCACGCTCCAAAATCGAAGAGCGACTGCACAACTTCATCTGGGAAATCATTGAAAGCGATGATGACGACTATGAAGATGATGAAAACATAGAGGAATAATATTAGACTATCTAAAATGTGCTGATAAACACCTTGTTAATTAAAAGCTTTTACAACAATAGCCATGATTAAAGCATTTGTTACATCATCTGTTATTTTTTCCGTCATCGCCATCGGTAACTTAGCCCATGCCAATGAGCTGATTGAGTATGGGAAAAAAATCGTTGAAGTAAACTGCTCCGGCTGTCATGCAATCGGCACAGATGACAAAAGCACCCATAAAGATGCACCACCATTCCGCACTCTTTCCAAGCGCTACCCGATTGACGCGTTAGCGGAAGCTTTTGCTGAAGGCATTTATGCCGGTCATCCCGATATGCCGGAATTTGAAGCATCACCTGAACAAATTGATGCAATTCTGGCCTATATGAGCAGCATTCAGGAAAAATGATGAAAATGGCGCGTGCATTATAAATGCCCGCTCCTGTTCCCGCTCCTGTTAATGCGCAATAACGGTTTCCGGCTGAATATAAATGCGCTCATTTTTGAAAATGATATCTGCCTCTATTTTATAGACATTGCGCAAATTTTCAGCTGTCAAAACGGCTTTTGGTGTGCCGTCTGCAATAATTCTGCCCTTCTCCAACATAATCAATCGTGTGCAACGATGTGCTGATAATGACAAATCATGCAATGAAGCAATCACCGTTTTTCCCGCTTGTGCCAGCTCTGCAAAACATTGCATCAGACTCAACTGATGCGCCGGATCAAGGCCGGAAACCGGCTCATCCGCCAAAATCAAGGGCGAACCTTGCGCCAATAAACGCGCAATCAAAACGCGGGCTTTTTCGCCGCCGGACAATTCCTGCACGGATTTTTTGGCAAATTTAGTTACATCCATCTGCGCCATAGCCTCTGCAATAACTTGATGATCATCAGGGCTGAGCGACGCAAAAGCGGAACGCTGCATATGCCGGCCAAGACCGACAATTGTTTCTACCGAAACCGGCCATGCGACATCGCGTTCCTGCGGCAAATATGAAAGCCATTTTGCACGCTCATTATGCGCCATTTTAACAGTTAACGCACCGTCAATCACGACCTCACCACTATAAGAGATGAAGTTCATTATCGAACGTAAAAGCGTGGTTTTACCTGCACCATTGGGACCGATCAAACCGATGAACTCACCTGCATTTGCTTCAAAGCTGATCTGGCGTAAAATGTCTTCGCCATGCATCGAGACGGATAAATCGCGTACATTGAGACTCACAGCATTTTCCTTCTGTAGCGCAAAACCAGCCAAAGGAAGAACGGCGCACCGACCAAAGCCGTCAACACCCCTAATTTCAAATCACGCGATGGTGCAATAATACGCACTGCAATATCAGCCATCAGCAGTACCGCTGCACCACCAAGCGCACTGACCGGCAACAGGCGCGACGGTTGCGCGCCGACAAGCGGACGCAAAATATGCGGTACGATCAAACCAACGAAACCAATTGCGCCGGAAATTGCCGTTGCAGCACCCACTGCCGCCGCAGTGCCGGTAATCGCAAGAATTTGCACACGCTTTAAATTAACGCCCATACTGACAGCTGTTTCTGTGCCCAATGTCAACGCGTCCAATGCCCGCCCCAATGAGAGCAGCATTATGGCACCGACAAGAATAAATGGTGCCGCCAGCATCACATGCAACATGGAGCGATCTGCCAATGATCCAAGCAACCAGAAAACAATTTCCATTGCCGCATAAGGATTAGGTGACAAATTAAGCGCCAGCGATGTCATGGCAGCCGCGAGTGAAGACAAAGCAACACCCGCCAGAATAACTGTTAATGTCCCGCCATGAAGGCCTGCCAATGTTTGCACTATCAAAACAGACGCAAAGGCACCAACCAATGCCAATAATGGAAGCGCCAACGGAAAAAGTGCTGAAAGTCCGGTATAAATTGCAATCACCGCGCCAAGAGAAGCGGAAGCACTGACACCCAGCAAACCCGGCTCGGCTAGCGGATTGCGCAGATAGCCTTGCAAAACAGCACCCGACAGCCCCAACGCACCACCAACCAATAGACCCAAAATGGCACGCGGCAGACGAATTTCACGCATGACCAGCACAACCGCATCACCTTGTCCGGTTACCAGCGCATGAAGACTGTCATAAGCGCCCAATGCTGCAGGGCCGATCAGCAAGGACAGCATAAAAAGCAAGGCGACCAGCATGGTCAGCCCTGCGCATAACCAATGATAGCGCCTTGTTTCACTCATGTGCAATATCCGATAAAATTTTCACCGCTTCCACCGTAAAAGGGCCGCCGCACACGGTCAGATTATCCGGTAATGTCACGGAAACCGCTTGCTTTTTAATGGCCTGCAAAGCTGGATGTTCATAATTTTGATAGGCAAGCGCTGCGCCGTCATAACGCTCTCCCATCAACAAATAATCAGGCTTGTGCATCACCAATAATTCAAGCGGCATCTGCCCATATCCGTTAAGTGATAACTTGTCCGCCAGATTGGTAAATCCGGCATGGCGCACAACCGTGTCCATCAAACTGCCACGCCCTGAGGTATAATTATTGGCATAGTATAGCGCGATTGTCCGTGTGCGTTTTTTCAACTCTATTTCAGCCAAACCCTGATCTATTTCTGCAATCAAAGCCTCGGCTCTTGTCTGTTGTTCCAGCAACTCGCCAACACGTCTGATATTAGCGCGGATATCATCAAAAGTAGATGCAGGACGAAACTCTTCCACCTGAAAGCCCAAACGTCGCAACAAATCAACCGTCGCTCGCGCCGTAAAACTGCCAGCCAAAACCAGATCCGGTTTTTGTAAAAAAATCTCTTCTGCCCGCCCGTGATTAAGCGGATATGTCATGGCTTTATCTGCCAGATATGACGTTTTATGATCGAGTGACAAATAAGAAACAGAGGTCAGTTGATCTTTATCTGCCAGCAGCATCGCCAACTGATCAGTGCAAACATTGATAGACGCGACTTTAGGCGCTGCCTGTGAAGGGGCAACATTGCCAAGCAGCATCCCAAAAAACACACCAAGCAGTGCTACGCTTTTGCAAATGCCATGACCGGCACAGGATGCGCTGGTCAGATAGCCAATATATGAAAGTACAATGCGCAAATTACGATGTCTTTCTGCACTTTTCATTAAAACTCAGAACCGAATTAGAACGAACGGCTATAGCCCAAGCTCATAGTTCTGCCCGGCATACGGAAACCGACCGCCGTCTCATATTCTTTATCAAAGATATTCTCGACAGAGAACTTAATCTGTGACTGCGGATCAAAAGCATAAAATGCTACAAAATCCGCGGTGATATAGCTATCAAGTTTTTTCTTATTCGCCTCATCCGCATAACGGGAAGAGCCATAAAGAACGCGCGCTGTTAAATCCAATTTTTCATCTGGATGATAGCTAATCTCACCGCTTGCTTTAAACCGGTCGGCATTAATCAAATAACGACCACTAGAGCCACCACTTTTATTAAGAGGCTCCCGCAAATCAACGCTCGCTTTGAAAGCCCAGACATCATTAAATTGATGCTGCACGGCCGCTTCTACACCACGGATGCGAGCCTTTTCTACATTTTTTGGTGTCATGCCAACCCAAATAATCTGATCCTCAATATCATTTTGATAAAGAGCGATATCAAAATGCGTTTGCTGAGCCATCTGCCAGTTGAAACCAACTTCAAAAGAGCCGGACGTTTCAGGTTTCAGGTCAGGATTACCATAAGAAGGGTAATAAAGATCATTAAAGGTCGGCACACGGAAACCTGTGGCATAAGAAGTGCGCAAGACGAAGTCCTGCACAACTTCATAACTGGCTCCTATATTATAAGTGACCTTATTCCCAAATTGCTGATTGTGATCATAGCGCAGCCCCGCATCAATAAGAATATCTGCATAATCAATCGAATATTGAGCAAACAAAGCGCTTAAATCGCGACTGGACTTTTCATACTCAACATCGCCGACTTTCTCACGATAAAATTCACCACCAACGACAATGATCTGCTGGGTTTTATCCGTGTTAAACGCCTTCTGTGTTGAAGCAAAAATGCCGTAACGCTGGGTTTTAAATGTATCGCCTTTTTTGGAAGCACGAAATTGTCTCGATTGATCTAAAGAACTGGTCACTTCGATGGTTGAAAACCAATCATCGCTATGATCAATTCGCGCGCCAAAGCGACCGGAAAAATTATGCGTGTCAGCACTATCAAATGCTGTATTGCTTGTACCATCATAATGGTTGCGGCCGCGGGTATAAAGCCCGTCCATATAGACCCGCCCCCATTCGACATCCTTGGCCAATGAAAGGTTTAAGCTGCCTTGCAGAAAACCATCGCGATCATTCTCTATCGGAGATGTCGTGAAATCATAACCTTGCGTACCCAGAATGCTGGCACCCAGACCATATTCAATACCGTTTGTCGATTTGCCGGAAATATTACCGGAAGCAAAACCGCCCCACGGATGGGTCACGCCTGTCGTCCATGAGCCGCAATAGGCCTTGCCATTTTCGCAAGCGCCACCCTGCTTGGTAATAATATTAATAATTCCACCCATCGCATCCGCACCATATTGTGCCGAATGCCCGCCTTTGGCGATTTCAATCCGCGCAATGGATGACAGCGGAATGCTGGACAGGTTGGGTGTACCGGATGTTGCCGATCCCATACGCACGCCATTAACAAGTACAAGTGTCTGACTTGATGAAAAGCCACGCAATGAAACACCAGCCGTTGCACCCTGCCCGCCATTCGCGGTCATTGTCACACCGGTATAGGTTTTCAACAATGATTGCAGATCAGCTGCGGCAGATTGTTCGATCTCTTTTTCGCCAATCACTGTCACCGACGAAGTGGAACGCTCCAACGCGCTGGCACGGCGCAATGGTGTGGTGACCGTAATAGTTTTCAGTACAATTTCATTGTTTTCGCTTCCAATGCTTTGTGCTTGTGCAGCAAATGAAAACAACACCAATGCTCCGGTAGCGACACCGCCGAGCAAAACAATTTTTCTAAACATTCACGCTCCCCAACAAGGTTTGCAACAGGCCATTAATGACCATTAAATAACCAAACCGCTTGTCGGGAAATGAAACATCATCCGGACGCACGGCAACATTTGTTCAATGTCACCGCCACGGACGACCGCGCATGGACACACCCCGTATCCGTGCATGGGTGACCGAAAAAGGCAGGTCTCCTGACTTCCGGGTCTTCGCTTCTCTTTCACCTTCCCAATGATTAAAAACCATCAGTGGTTTGAAATGCTTGGCTATCTGCATTTCTCGAAAAATCACTCACCGGTTACAGTTGCGGGGGCAGTCACGGAATAAGACTTAAAATCGCAAGATTTAAAAGGTCGGCACCATGTTCCCTTTTCATCTGCTCATCACAAGCAGAACCTCTTCCACTATCGGACGTAGCAAGCATCGCCAACAAAGACAACTCTTATAATTTAACTAAAAATAAACCATATTGCCGACCTTTTAAAACAGTCTTCAAACATATTACCGTTAGCCGCTTGCCGCTTGTCGCAAACTCACCTATTCCTTATAAAACCGCGCATGAAAGAGGAGGCACCAGCCGTGCCGCAAAGAGCTTCGCCCCTTGCTCCGTTCCAGCATAAAACCTTTCGGGCCCTTTGGTCTGCAACGCTGGTTTCCAATCTTGGCGGACTTATTCAGGCAGTCGGTGCCGGTTGGATGATGACAACCATTGCAACTTCCCAGGATATGGTTGCATTGGTACAAGCCTCCACTACATTGCCGGTCATGGTGTTTTCTCTTGCAGCCGGCGCGCTGGCCGACAATTACGACCGCCGCCGCATTATGCTCACCGCACAATCCTTGATGCTGCTGGTATCGCTTGCACTGGCTATTTTTGCTTATTTCAACCTTCTCACACCTTGGCTATTGTTAAGCTTTACCTTTCTAATCGGCTGCGGCGGTGCGCTGCACAACCCGTCATGGCAAGCTTCCATGGGAGATATTGTCCCGCGAGAAGATCTACCTGCCGCAGTTGCGCTCAACAGCATGGGTTTCAATCTGATGCGCAGCGTGGGGCCTGCCATTGGTGGTTTGATTGTTGCAGCTGCGGGTGCTGCAATGGCATTCATTTTCAATGCCTTCAGCTATATCGCATTGCTGGTTGCGCTGTTTAAATGGCAGCCGCCAAAATCGCAAAACACGTTACCACGCGAATCTTTTGGTCGCGCTATTGCCGCCGGTCTTCGCTATGTATCGATGTCGCCCAACCTTTTGAAGGTCATGTTTCGCGGCTTTTTGTTCGGCTTTTCCGGCATTGCCATTCTTGCACTTTTGCCAATTGTTGCGCGTGATCTGGTAGCAGGTAATGCGCTCACCTATGGTATGATGCTCGGAGCTTTTGGTCTGGGTGCTATTGGCGGCGCAATGCTGAGTGCACGTTTGCGCGAAGTCATGAGCAATGAATGGATCGTGCGCCTTGCTTTTTTGATGTTCGCGGGAAGTTGTATCTTTTTAGGGTTAAGCACCCAATTTTGGCTCAGCTGGTTGTTATTGCTGCCTGCAGGTGTCGCTTGGGTGCTGGCACTCTCGCTTTTCAATGTCACTGTGCAGCTTTCCACGCCGCGTTGGGTCGTTGGCCGTGCACTGGCATTATATCAAACTGCAACTTTCGGAGGCATGGCGACTGGCAGCTGGGTTTGGGGTTCTATTGCTGAATCGCAAGGTGTCGATTTGTCACTTATCGTTGCCGGTATTGTGCTCATCGGCGGCGCGGCTATCGGCCTGATGTTCAAATTACCTGAGTTTGATGCGCTCAACCTTGATCCGGTCAATCGTTTCAACGAACCTGAGTTGAAGCTTGATATTCGCTCGCGCAGCGGCCCGATCATGATAATGATTGATTATAAAATCGATCAGGATGACGTAAACCAGTTTTTGAGTTTAATGGCAGATCGTCGCCGTGTGCGCATCCGCGATGGTGCGCAACAATGGGCATTATTGCGAGATCTGGAACAGCCGGAAACATGGACCGAAAGCTACCATGTGCCCACATGGGTTGAATATGTTCGCCACAACCAACGCCGGACGCAAGCCGATGCCGAAATATGGACACGCTTGAAAGCTCTCCATCGCGGTGAAAAACCACCTTTCGTGCATCGCATGATCGAGCGACAAACAGTATCATTGCATGATGATATGCCATTGAAGCCGCATACCGACGACCATACAATTGTGTAAGCTATGGTTGAGCAAAATATTACGCATAAACTAGAAGAAATTTTGCACAAGCTGGAACAAAGACGCGATTGCGAGCGTGTCTTTAGCCGCATCTATGCTGAAACTGCATTAGCAGCAGCTAACGAGGCAGATGAGCGTCATCGCAATGGCCAAAGTTTAAGCCCGCTTGATGGCCGTATTATCTCGGTCAAAGACCTGTTTGATGTCAAAGGTGAACCAACCCTTGCAGGTTCGCTCATTCGCAAAACCAGTGCCCCTGCCCGAAAAGATGCGGTGATTGTAGAACGCTTGCGTCAAGCCGGTGCCATTATCATCGGCAAAACCCATATGACAGAATTCGCCTTCACTGCTGTCGGTTTTAATCCGCATTATGGTGTGCCGGAAAATGCCATTATCAAAGGTGCCATTCCCGGTGGCTCGTCCTCAGGCGCAGCCGTATCGGTTGCAGAAGGCACCAGCGAAATTGCAATCGGCTCGGACACCGGCGGCAGCATCCGCATACCGGCCGCGCTCAATGGTCTTGTCGGCTTTAAACCCACCGCTAGCTGGATACCACATGAGGGTGTTTTTCCTTTAGCACCGACATTGGATTCCATCGGTCCTTTGACAAAAAATGTTACGGACTGCATTATAACTGATGCGATCATGGCGGATGATGCGCCACCTTTGTCACAAGCACATTCATTAAAAAACTTGCGCGTCGCGGTTCCCGACGGGCACCTGCTGGCACTGACTGAACCAGATATTCTGGCGCGCTTCCACAATGTTTTAGACTTACTGAAACAGCATGGCGCACACATAATATCATTCAACATTGATGATCTCATCGATGATATGGCACATATCACCCGCATTGGTTCGATTGCCGGTATTGAGGCCAGTCATGTTCATCGTGACTGGTTGCAAGATGATAATGCGCCTGTCGGCCAAGATTTGGCGCGCACATTACGCAAGCGCAGCCTGATTTCTAACGAGACTTACCAGCAGCAACTCTTTGAACGCCAGCAACTCGCGCGCCTGATGGATGCGCGTTTGAGCAATTATGACCTGATGGTCACGCCAACATGTCCGATCTTTGCAGCCCCTATTGCTGATCTTATCCATAACCGTGATGAATATAATCGTGTGGAAGCATTGTTGTTGCGCAACAACCAAATTGCCAATCAATTTGATCTCTGCGCGATCACATTGCCAATGATAAAAGCGCCAAAACCCGCAGGTTTTATGGCGTTTGCCCGCAACGGTCACGATCATAAATTACTAGCGATCAGCATGACACTCGAACAGATTTTTGAAGAACTTTAAAACATCTGCCTACTTGCCAGATTTGTGTGTTAGCGTTACCCCCTAAAGCCATGCGCATAAAGGCTATGAGGTAACAAGATGCTGGAAAAAATAATTGATCAGGGTGCCGGTCGTGAACAAGCCGACTTGGTACTGAAGGGCGGCAAGTTCTTCAATCTTGTAACCGGTGAAATTGTCGAAAGCGACATTGCTATTTGTGGTGATCGTATTGTCGGCACTTACGGCACCTATAGCGGCAAACGCGAAATTGATATTAGCGGCCGCATTGTGGTGCCCGGCTTTATCGACACCCATTTGCATATTGAATCCTCCCTCATTACGCCGCATGAATTTGATCGTTGCGTGCTGCCGCGCGGTGTGACCACCGCCATTTGCGATCCGCATGAAATCGCTAATGTACTGGGGCTCGAAGGTATTCAATATTTTCTCGACAGCGTTGCCGAAACCTTGATGGATATCCGTGTGCAGCTTTCAAGCTGCGTGCCATCCACCCATATGGAAACGGCAGGCGCTGAACTTCTTGTCGATGATCTTCTGCCATTGGCCGACCATGAAAAGGTCATCGGCCTTGCAGAATTCATGAATTTTCCAGGTGTTTTGAACAAAGACCCGGAATGTATGGCAAAGCTCACCGCCTTTCAGGGGCGCCATATTGACGGTCACGCGCCACTCTTATTGGGCAAAGATTTAAACGGCTATATTGCTGCTGGCATCCGCACCGAGCATGAAGCTACATCTTACGAAGAAGCGCTCGAAAAACTGCGAAAAGGCATGCATGTGCTGGTGCGTGAAGGCTCGGTTTCGCGTGATCTGCAAGCCTTGATGCCGCTCATTACCGAGCGCAATTCGCCTTTCATCGCTATTTGCACCGATGACCGCAACCCGCTCGACATTGCCGATCATGGCCATCTCGACCACATCATCCGCACTGCAATTAAGGGCGGTGTTGAACCCTTGGCGATTTATCGTGCTGCCAGTATTTCTGCCGCGCGCGCCTTCCGCCTGCATGATCGCGGCCTCGTCGCGCCGGGTTTGCGTGCCGATCTGGTAGTGCTGGATTCATTGGAGGGCTGCCACGCCCAAATGGTGCTGGCAGGCGGTGAAGTGGTCAGCGAAGAAGGCTTCGCCAAACGCAAAAAGATCGAGCCGGTTGGCCGCAACAGTGTGCGTGCCCCTGTGGTCAAGCCTGCCGATTTCCGCTCTTCATCCAATAGCGGCAAAACCCGTGCCATCGGTATTATTCCGGGCAAAATTATCACAAAGAGCATAGAATATGACCTGAATGTCGGGCCTCATGGCGTCGAGCCGAATTTGGCGCGTGACGTTTTGAAAATCGCAGTGGTGGAACGCCACGGCAAAAATGGCAATATCGCCACAGGTTTCATCAATGGTTTTGGCCTCAAAACTGGTGCCATTGCTTCAACCGTCAGCCATGATAGCCATAATATTTGCGTGGTCGGCACCAATGATGAAGATATTGCTGCCGCCGTTAATCGACTTGGTGAAATTGAAGGCGGCTTTGTTGTCATCCGTGATGGTCGCGTGCTGGCAGAGATTCCGCTTCCTGTGGCAGGCTTGATGAGCCTGGAGCCGCATGAAGTGGTGCGTGAAGATTTGCGCAAACTGCGTCAGGCCGCTTTTGATATTGGCTCACAACTGGATGAACCCTTCCTGCAACTGGCCTTTATCGCTCTTCCGGTTATCCCGCATCTGAAAATCACCGATATGGGATTGGTCGATGTCGACAAGTTTGAATTTGTCGGCAATTAATGAAATTGGATCAGCCGGATTAAAATAAATCCGGCTGATCCAAATCTTTCTTCATCGCTTGTTTGAAGGCCGCTTGTGTTGCTTTCAGATTGACCATGGCCTGCGGATAGGTTTGCCCTAAAACCACCCCCGCGTCAGATAAAACCACTTGCGGCGCATCTGATGGCTGATGAATCCAGCGATCAGGCATTGCTGCTAATTCCGGCACCCATTGGCGCACATAATCCCCTTGCACATCAAAGCGCTGGCCTTGTAAAACCGGATTGAACACTCGGAAATAAGGCGCTGCATCAAAGCCGCATCCAGCCACCCACTGCCAATTGCCCGGATTGCTGGCAGTGTCGGCATCAATCAATGTGTCCCAAAACCATTCTTCACCGATGCGCCAATCCACCATCAGATTTTTGGTCAGGAAAGATGCCACCAACATACGCACACGATTATGCATATAGCCGCTCGCCCATAATTCACGCATACCAGCATCGATCATCGGAATGCCCGTTTGCCCCTTTTGCCATCGTTGGATTTGTGCATCATCATTTTTCCAATGCAAATTTTGCAATGTATCGCGCATGTCAAAGCGTGCGATATCGGGCAAATAAAATGCCTGGTAATAATGAAAATCACGCCACAACAATTCCGACATCAGCTTCTGCGCGCCTTCCGCCAAGGCATCATTCATATCGCTGATAAAGGCTGCCTTTTGCCAAATCTGGCGCGAGCTGATTTCGCCAAAACGCAAATGCGGTGATAAAAGCGACGTGCCTTGCTTGTCCGGACGGTCACGATCCTGCTTATAAGCTTGAAGACTGTCGTTTAAAAAATCATCCAGTTTTTGCTGGGCGGCACTTTCGCCAATCTCCCATAGAGATTCAAATTTCTGCCCCCAAAAATCTTTACTTCTACTTTGATTGGTCAATGATGAAGGAGAAACATTAATTCCGCTCTCCGTTTCAGGAAAGCCTGTTGTGCCGAGTATTTTTCGCACCGCGCGCTCATAAGCGCCAAAAACTTTATAAGGGCTTTCGTCCACAGACCTAACCTGCCAAGGCTCCAATAATAAATTGCCTTGAAAAGATGTGGCCACAATACCAACCTTGTGCAAATCTAATTTTACACGCGCATCATAATCGCGCTCATAGGGTAAATAGCGTCGGTTCCAATAAACTCTGTCAAAACCTTGCTTTATGACCAGCAAATTTAAAATATCTGCTGCATTACCCTCCTCAACAATCAAAGGAATCTGAGCAGCGTTCAGTGCAATTTCCAGCTTTTGTAAGCTGTTTTCAAGCCACCAACGTGATGCAGCGCCTAGTTTTCGTGAGCCACCATCCATTTCATGAATAAATATGGCGGTGATATCGGCCTTAGAGGCTATTGCCGAAGCAAGTGCCGGATTATCATTGAGACGCAAATCATTACGCAACCAAATCAATATCTTATTGCTCATCTCCTTACCCACAATTCATAAGTTCCATCTGTCTTTTTAGCATTCTTTTTTATCTTTATTGCCACCAAAATTTAAAATTTCTTTCCATTCACAGTCATCGTTATCTGCCTGTCATAAATATGCGCGATTAAAGCGCTGTCGCACACGAGTGCAGACTTGATGTTTTGATGCAAGTGAAATGACAAGCTGAATGTCCGAAATCGTAATCCAGAACCTAAACAAGTCCTATGGTGGTGCTTCGGTTCTTTCCAATATTTGTCTGGCCATTGGTGACGGCGAGTTTGTTGCCGTGCTTGGACCTTCCGGCTGCGGTAAAACAACTTTATTACGCATGATTGCGGGTTTTGAACAGCCGGACAGCGGCACTATTCATATTGATGGCAAGGCTGTCACCTCGGACAAAAAATTCGTTCCCCCTGAAGATCGCAATCTCGGCATCGTCTTTCAAAATTACGCGCTCTGGCCCCATATGAATGTTGCTGAAAACGTCGGCTACAGTCTGAAAGTGCGTAAGACCCCGGCGGTTGAACGCACGCAGCGCGTCAATACAGCACTCAAAACAGTTGAGATGCTTGCCTTTGCCCATCGCAAGCCGGCCGATCTTTCCGGCGGTCAACGTCAGCGCGTAGCGCTTGCGCGTTGCTTGGCTCAAGGCAATAATCTTGTTTTGCTGGATGAGCCGCTCGCCAATCTGGACGTGAATTTGCGCTCTGCAATGGAAGATGAATTCTCCAAATTCCATCGCTCCACAGGCGCCTCGTTATTTTACATCACCCATGATCAGGCTGAAGCTATGGCACTCGCCGACCGTGTCGCGGTGATGAATAAGGGCACAATCATGCAGTTTTCGACGCCGTATGAACTTTATAATGAGCCGCGCAACACGATGGTTGCCGAATTTATCGGCGATGGTTTTACGCTCAATACCGGTCATGTCAGCGCCGTCAACAATGGCAAAGCAATCGTCAAAATCGAAGGTTTTGATGTTGAAGTGCGCTGTCACAAAAATGAACAGCCACGCTCATCCGGCGTAATTGCCATGCACCCGGAAAACCTCAAACCAGCACCGGAAAACCAAGGCCATATCCGTGTAAAAATCACCCGCAAAGTGTTTCGCGGCAGCCATTACCGCATGGAAGCAGAAGCCATCCGCTTCCCCGGCGTCAAGCTTGCTTTCCATGTCGATCAGCTAACCGATCTTGAAACAGGCCAGACCATCTCGCTCCTGATCGATGATGCCTGGCTTATACCCGTCTCCCAAGCATAAACCCCACAGTCAAAAAGGCTTATCTCATGCGTCTTATAACTGCTCTTACTGCCGCGCTTCTTCTCTCAACGGCTGCCAATGCAACCACATTGCAGCTTTACACATCGCAATCTCCTGAAATTGCTCAAGCGACCGTTGATGCGTTTCAGGCTCAATATCCTGACATCAAAGTGGAGTGGATGCGCAACGGCACCAGCCAATTGATGAACATTTTGCAGGCTGAAATTGAAGCAGGCGCGATCAAACCGGATCTGCTGCTTGTAGCTGACACCATCAATCTCGGTGCTTTGAAAAAAGACGACCGTCTGCTTGCTTATCCTGAAGCACCTGTCGGTGATTTTGACAAAGCAACCTATGACAAAGATATGACCTTTTTCGGCACCAAGGTGATCACCACTGCGATTGCCTACAACACCAAAAATGCCGAAGCTGTGACCTCTTGGAACCAGCTGCTTAATGAAAAGAACACCGGTCAGATTGCAGTCCCAAGCCCGCTTTATTCGGGTGCTGCACTCAACCATCTGCATTCGGTTAAAAATGTCGACACGATCGGCTGGGATTTCTACAAAGGTCTTGCCAAGCTCGACATTCACCCTGAAGGCGGCAATGGCCCGGCATTGAAGGCTGTTGCCAACGGCATGGCAAAATACGGCATCATCGCCGATGCTGATGTTATCCGTGCCAAGGCAAGCGGCTCGCCGCTCGACATCATTTTCCCGACAGAAGGTGTGAGCTTCATCACCGAACCGGTTGCGATCATGAAAAACACCAAAAACGCCGATGCTGCCAAGAAGTTTGTTGACTTCGTGCTGTCCAAACAGGGTCAGGAACTGGTGATCAAGCAGGGTAACATGTCGATCGATAAATCCTTGCCGTCACCGGAAGGCTTCCCACGTCTGGAAGACATCAAACTCCTGCCAATGGATAGCGATGAAGCAGTCGCTTCCGACAAACAGACCCGTGAAACTTTCACTGAAATCTTCGGCGGATAAGCAGTTACGTGAAATACATATCTTCAAACTTGGAGCGTCGCTTTGCGACGCTCTCTTTTAAAACCGAGTGGGTTATTCTCGCTCTGTTGACCCTGCTGATTGCGAGCCTTTCCATCGCACCGGTTGCCCGTCTTGCAATGACGGCTCTAATGCCGGAAGGTCAATTCAGCTTGAGCTGGGTCTATAGTGTTTTGGCGAAGAAACAAATTTTCACCGCCACACTCAACACGCTTTATATTTCGGTTTTCTCCACCCTTTTGGCGCTCCTCATCGGCTCAGCCGCTGGTTTTTTGACGATTTTCACCAAGATGCGATGGAAACAGGCGTGGATTTTTGCCTTTGTACTACCTTTGATGATCCCGCCTCAGGTGACGGCATTGGCTTGGGTGCAGGCACTTTCGCCCACCAGCCCGCTTTTGTCTTATCTGCCGTTTACATTGAGCGGTGGCACCAAACATCCGCTTTATTCGTCCACCGGCATTATTATTCTGCTGGGTCTATATAATGCGCCACTGGTATATTTGACATTACGCGCCACATTGCGCCGTATTCCAGCTGATCTGATGGAAGCTGCACGCGCATCTGGCGCTAAACCTTGGGTGACTATGCTCAGCGTTGTATTGCCATTATCACGCACCGGTTTGCTGGCAGGTGCAGCTCTGGCCTTTGTTTCGGCCATCGGCAATTTTGGCATTCAGGCGATGCTCGGCATTCCGGCCAGATTTCCAACCCTGATTACCATCATCTATCAAAGATTAAACAGTTATGGCCCGACAGCCCTGTCGGAAATGGCAGTGATTGCGCTTTTCCTCACCATTATTGCCAGTCTTTGCCTGATCTTAAACAGCTGGCTTGCCAATCGCAGTGATGTGCGTGTTTCCGGTCTCGGTCAAAACATGGTCTGGGATTTGGGCAAATGGAAATATCCGGTTGAAATCACCGCATGGGGCTTTCACCTTATCACGTTGGTCTTGCCGATTTCCGCACTCATCGCTTCATCCTTGGTGCGCGGTGTGGGGCAGGAATTGAACTTCAACAATCTCACTTTTGAAAATTATCGTCAGGCGCTTTTCGCGCAAGAAGCCATTCGCAATGCTTTCATCACCAGCTTCAACCTGACACTCGCCTCTTCAGCCGTCATCATGGTGCTGTCGCTGTTTTTGGCATACTTCCTCAGTTGGCAAAAAGGTTTGCTGTCACGGATTTTGCAGGTAGCCAGCGAACTGACCTATGCACTGCCTGGCATTATTCTGGGAGTGGCGATGATCTTGTTTTTCCTCAAACCTATCCCGATCCTCAATATCAGTATCTACGGTTCGGTCTGGATTATTTTCGTCGCCTATATTTCCAACTTTTTGGCGCTTTGCTTGCGCCCAGCATTAAGTGGTTTTGCGCAAGTCGATCGCTCCATGGATGAGGCCGCACGCGTTGCTGGCGCTGGGTTTCTTACCCGTATGCGCACCATAATCGCGCCATTGGTAGCACCAGCCCTTGTCGCTGGCGGCATTCTGGTTTTCATGAGTGCGCTCAATGAGATTCAGGTCTCAATTCTGCTGGTTTCTTCTTCAACCCGCACCATCGGCCCGATGATCGTATTTTTGGAAGAAGGTGGCTCGTCTGCTTTGGCAGCAGCTGTTGGCTGCCTGATCGTCATGATCATCTTCCTGCTGATGGCTTTCATTTCTCTCTTCTCGCATAAACTGCCAAAAGGTGCGCTTCCATGGCAAAATTAATCAATGTCAGTGGCCTTGGCGGCAAAATGCCAGCCTGTTTTGTGCTGGAAATGCACGGCAAACGCATTATGCTCGACCTCGGAGAAGGCCCTGAACAGGGCATCTATCCAGATTTGAGCCATGTTGGTGATGTTGATAGTATCGTACTGTCGCATGCCCATATGGATCACGCCAATGCACTTCATTTGCGCCCGCAAATCGGCAATCCGCCGGTTTATGCCACCCGCACCACATGGAGTTTCTTAAAAGATGCGCCGGTTGCGGAGGCTAACCGGCACTACCTGCCGGATCAAGGCGAATGCCTGATTGAAGGACTGACGGCACAAACCGGACGCTGCGGCCATTCACCGGGTGGCATCTGGATACATTTTCCAGATTATGGCGGCATCACTTACACCGGTGACTGGAGCGTTGAATCCAATCTTCTCCCCTTTGATATGCCCCCCGTTGCCGACACATTACTGACTGATGCCTCTTATGGTGATCGCGATCAAGCTTTGGAAGATCAATTCGATAAAATTTATGAGGCATCGCAAGATGGTGCCGTGCTTTGTGTGCCATCCCATGGACGCGGACCTGAAATTGCGCTGGCCTTTTTAGCGCGCGGCCATATTCCGCGTCTTGGCAAAAGCATTTACGCTGAAATCGAGCAATTGCTGGAAAATGAAACGCTTTATGATGTAACGCAAAAACCGGTTCTTAAAGCACTTTTACAGCAACAGGATTATAGCACAGCTTTCAGCGCCGATGATGTTATCATCACCACCGAGGCCAATGCAGAAAGCGGCCATTCGGCTGAATTGCTGGCAGAATTTGGAGATGGTGGAAATTTCATTTTTACCGGCCATGTGCCCGATAATACACCGGCCAAAACCATGTTGACTAACGGCACCGCGCAATGGTTTGCGTGGAATGTCCATCCGCGCCAACGTGATGTTTTAGCCCTTGCCGATCAGACTCGTGCACGCTTTGTTTTACCGGCTTTTGTGCCACCAAAAAACGCACAAAAACTGTTCACAATTTTAGGCGACCGTCTATGCTGTGAACAAGAGCTAACCTTGCCTTGATACCCCCATATGAAATGAGTTGAAAATGCCTGTTACCTTATTGCCCCCCGCAGGAATGAACGAAAAGGAAGAAGATAGTTTTTCCATGATCGTGCCGGTTTTTGAAAACACAGGCGCGCAGAATGCAACGCTTTATATCGGCAATCAAGTGACCGCCAATGATGCGGCACTGCTTTTACAGGAAAACATCACCTCGACCATGAATGTGGCGGTGAATGTATATTTGGCACCGTTGCAACTGGCCAATGGCACCCATATCCGCCGCACACAAGTGGGCTTGATTGATGGTCACGGCAATTCGCTCACACATTTACTCGCTGCAGTTTTTGCACTTGACGGTATTTTAAATCAGGAAAGTCCGGGCAAGGCGCATTATCCGGCGCATAAATATGGCAATGTGCTGGTGCATTGCCGTGGCGGTCGCTCACGTTCTTTGGCGGTGCTTGCGGTTTATCTTTTCTGGCGCCACCGTGATCAATTCCCAAACATTGAAACGGCAATCAGCCATATTCGAGACTTGCACCAGATTGAAGACAATTATCCCTTGCCCGGCATGATTAAACTTGCCGAAGAGGCAAGCCAGTTTCTGGGAGTGCAATTTCGGGCCTCATAATGTATACGCCCCGGCGATCAAGCGTTTTTTTTATCCTTTATCAGGCAAATTTAAAATAAATCAATATTGAGCTTGCAAGGATCAGGGCATATGGTTCCGGCACTTCATAACTGGCATGCCTTGGAATTTTTAGATGATCATCCGCTCAAAGCCAACGTTTAAAGATATACTCTTTTCCATCAACGGCTCTATCATACCACGCATTATCTATCATCTGATTGCTATTGCTATTTTGAGTATTATCGCGGTTTTGGCGTCAAAAGAATTTCCGGGCATTTTTGAACAGATCAGCGCCATTCCTTTCACCCTCATTGGTATTGCGCTTTCGGTGTTCATGAGCTTTCGTAACAATGCCTGTTATGATCGTTGGTGGGAAGGACGTAAACTTTGGGGCGAATTAATCATTGCCTGTCGTTCGCTGGCACGCCAAACATCAAAATTGGAGCGGCAAGATAAAGAGTTTATTTATCGAAGACTCTGCGCATTTGCAGCAGGTCTTGCCGCGCATACCCGTAAAACACCGGTTGATGTTGCCATCAAACCTTGGCTTGATATTAAATTGGATCCTGAAAGCCCCAATCTGACCAATGACGTACTGGATCAGATAGGGACATATTTTACCGACCTCACAGAGGCCGGGGAAATCAGTGCAATCCATTATTCAGTGCTTGAAACACAGCTGACAAAGCTCTCAACAGTTCATGCCGGTTGTGACCGTATCATGCAAACGCCTGTTCCCTTCGCCTATTCATTGCTGTTGCATCGCACAGCACTAACCTTTTGTGTGACATTACCCTTTGCATTGGCCGGATCACTGGCATGGTGGACATTGTTGCCGGTCTTGCTGGTAGCTTATACATTCTTCGGCCTTGAGGCTCTCGGTCATCAATTGGAAGACCCATTCGGCAATGACCCGAATGCGTTGCCATTAGATACAATGCGCCGCACAATTGAGCGCGAATTATTATTTGCATTAGGTGAAAGACCGATACCGCCCCGCCTTGAGCCTGAAGGCTATATTTTGAAATAGTCTTTAGCGTGCTTCTTGTTACGCTAGCCTTGACTTGAAACATGAGGTTGCTTATTTCACTTTCAAGCAGATGGAAAACCGCGATCTGCCTTTTCTTTTTCGTGATTATGAGTGCCGGGGCGTGCCGGCTCACAGGTTAGTTATCTAGCTCAGGAGCCGACTATGTTCGTCCTATCGCCGGTTAAACGGCGCATCCTTTATGTTGCTGTTTTTGAAATTATTGCCATTGCTGCATCAACCATCTTGCTGATGTTGTTGAGTGGTACTGACGCGCAAGGATCCCTACCGATTGCCACGGTCATCTCGCTGATCGCTGTTGCGTGGAACTATACATACAACTGGCTGTTTGAAAAAATGGAAGTCAGCAGAAAAAGTGAAGGACGCAGCCTCATTTTACGTATCGGTCACGCGTTGGGCTTTGAATTTGGCCTCTTTGTCATCATTATTCCAATTTACATGGCATGGTATTCTGTCAGCTTTTGGAAAGCATTTCAGATGGAGGCAGCTCTGTTGCTGTTTTTCCTGATCTATACTTTCGTTTTCACCTATATATTCGACCTGATTTTCTCGTTGCCGAATTACAAAACACAAACAGAAGAGCACTAACCGGAAGCCAGCAATTCCCTCACCAGAGCGGATGCTGGCTTTTTTAAATTCTCCAAAATCGAATAATGATTGTGTCCAACCTCTTCGATCAATTTGATCGGCACCATCCCGTCCCAGATCATGGCAAGTAAACGTGATTGACGTATAAATTCCGGACGCTCGTTTGCCCCCACCCAGCATGTCACCGGTATAGTGGATAAAGGTCGCAACAATACAGGGCTTTGGCACTCTGCCTCAGCATCATCAAGCCGTAATTTTTCATTCAGCCTTGTCTTTTGCAACAAGCGCAAATCATGCACACCACTGATAGACATTACATTTTGAATACGGGCTAAGATGGCCTTGTCTAGCAAACTATTCTGACAGATCATCCGTGTTACCAAATGACCACCAGCTGAATGACCGACAAGTTTGATCGGCCCCGCAATCAATGCAGCCGCTTTCGTGATAGCAGCGGTAATTTCGCCAACAATTTCAAAAATTTTAGCATTTGGTGCAAGGGTATAACCCGGAATAGCGACCGTCCAGCCGTTTAAACGCATGCCTTCAGCCAAATCTGTCCAATCGGATTTGGAACATTCTGTCCAAAACCCGCCATGAACAAAAACGACAAGCCCTTTGCTTGTCCCCTCAGGAAAAACCAAATCCAAGAGATTGCGCGGCGCATCACCGTAAGCAATATCAAGCTGTACAGGCATTGAAGCACGATAATCGGCTGCATTATTTGCCCAAAGCTCAGGCAAAATTTCCGAGCCCGGAATATAAGCCGAATTTGCAAATTCTTCGTTCCAATCGCGCTGCATGGTTGGTCTACTCTTTTATAAAACTGGTCGCTCAGCGTTATTAAAGCTCGGTTCTGACACGCCAAAGCTCAGGGAATAATTCCACTTCCAACATACGGCGCAAATAAGTAACCCCTGCCGTACCACCCGTTCCGCGTTTAAAGCCGATTACCCGTTCAACAGTAGTGACATGGTTAAAGCGCCAACGGCGGAAATAATCTTCAAAATCGACCAGTTTCTCAGCAACTTCATAGGCTTCCCAATATTTTGACGGATCACGATAGACCTCAGCCCAAACGTTAAGAACATCTTCGTCAAACTGCCAGACCTGTCTTAAATCACGCTGTAATACGGCTGTTGGCACATTCAAACCAATACGGGAAAGACGGCGCAAAACTTCATCATAGAGTGATGGACGCGCCAGTTCAGCTTCCAATAATTTCAACAGATCAGGCCGATGTTTATGCGGTTTAAGCATTGCCAGATTGCGGTTGCCGACTGCATATTCAATCAAACGATATTGCCATGATTGAAAGCCGGAACTTTGTCCCAGATCATCACGAAAATGGGTATATTCCGATGGTGTCATCGTGCGCAGCACATCCCATGCAGAATTAAGCTGTTCGAAAATACGAACCACACGGCTGAGCATTTTCAAAGCTTCTGATGTGCGATCCTGCGCGATCATCTGGCGCGCACCATTAACCTCATAAAGGGCAAGTTTCATCCATAACTCAGTGGTTTGATGCTGGATAATAAATAACATCTCATCATGAGCCACAGAGAGCGGATGCTGAGCAGATAAAATCTGGTCTATATGCAGATAATCGCTATAGGACATGCGCTGGCTAAAATCCATCTGCGCACCATCTTTAGAAGGATCATAAGTCATTGTTTGCTCACTATTTTTTTGATGCCGTTTATTAAAAAGCTCGTTAAGAAAGCACCATATACTCAATTTTGCTATTTACAAAAGCCGAATATTTTAAATGACCTATGCCGCAGTAACTTTAGTGAAATAAAAAGGAGGAGCCCAAGCTCCTCCCTTTATAATCAATCAAATCACAAGGCTTATGAGTAAAAATCCGGTGCCTTTTTAAAGGTGCTCCACGCATCCGGATCATGGCCTGTGACAACCATCGCACCTGTTTTTTCAGCAACTGTGCGCAGTTTCTGAACAGAACGCACAGAATCCACTGTCGAAGACAGAAAACCCGGCAGTGAGCGCTCTTCCCAATGGTCTGTTGTATAAGCTGCATCAACTGCCAGAATAATCGGCTTGCTGTTGGGCAGGCGAATGAGAAAAGACTGGTGACCGGGTGCATGACCAGGTGTAAAAATGGTGGTCAAAGTACCATCACCATAGATATCGTAAAAATCATCATGGACACCGTTGAGGAATTCCCATTTCAGACCTTCGCGGTCAAAGTCTTTGCGGATATAACCACCCTTTGCATACCAATCCGGCGTGAAGGCATATTCATATTCCGCACGCTGCACGATATGGGTAGCATTGGGGAAACGGCCGACCGCACCGGTGTGATCCAGATGCAGATGTGACTGCAGGCAATATTTTACATCGGCCGGATCAAATCCAAGTGCCTTGACCTGATCGACACAGCCCATTTTCGGGTCAAGCACAGGCCAATAAACATCGCAGATACCTCCCCAATAGCCGCGCGGATCGGTTGCCACTTCCACCGCATTACCGCCATCAATAATGGTGTGACCATCCGGATGGGTTATCAGGTAAAAAGGCACCGGAATTTCATAATCCGCGCCATTACCTTCATTCATTTTGATATTATGCACTTTGCATTTCAGCGTGCCGGACTGAAGCATATAAAGTCTGATATCCGTCATGACTTATCCTCCGTAACAAGACGTTTAGTTAGACTATGGCCAACTTTAAAAAGCTTCTCTGTATAGTGCCAAAGCATCCTCTTCTTTGACCTCAACAGGATTATTGATCAGCAGACGTGTTTGTTTCATGGCATCGCTTGCCAGCATAGCGAGACTGTTGTCGGTGACACCCACATCACGCAGACGACGCGGCGCACCGCTTTCATCCATCAGTTTCAGCATATGTTCGACAAAAGCGTCCGAGCGTGCAATTGCATCACCTTCCCCTTTAACGCCCAACACGTTAGCCAGTTCAGCATAAAGCGGCGCGGCAGCCTTTGCATTATAACGCAAAACCGGCCCCAGCATCAGCGCATTGGAAAGACCGTGCGGCACATGATAATGCCCGCCAAGCGGATAGGCCAAAGCATGAACGGCTGCGACCGGTGAATTGGAAAAAGCCTGACCTGCAAGGGTTGCACCAAGCAGCATCGCTTCCCGTGCTGCACGGTTGGTTGGTTCTTTACATGCTGTGATGAGATTAGCACCAAGCAAACGCAGCGCTTCACGTGCCAAAGCATCCGATATCGGGTTTTTCTTGTGCTGGCCGGTATAGGCTTCAATTGCATGCACCATTGCATCAATGCCAGTGGCGGCAGTGTGCAATTGCGGCAGACCAACAGTCAGTTCTGCATCGAGCAACACATAATCAGCATAAAGATGCGGGGAAACAACGCCCATTTTGGTGGTTTCGCCGGTGGTGATAATGGAAATATTGGTAACTTCCGAACCGGTTCCGGCCGTTGTCGGCACCAAGATCAACGGCAGGCGATCGCCTTCCACTTTGCCGATGCCATACATATCTGCCAATGGCTGGTCGGAAGCCAAAAGAACGGCCACAAGCTTGGCAATATCAAGCGAGGAACCGCCACCTAAACCAATAACAATATCGGCCTTGGCTTCTTTGGCTTGTGTGACGCATTCATAAAGAACATGCTCCGGCGGATCAGCCACAACCTTGTCAAAAATAACGACCTCAAAGCCGGACGCTTCAAGATTTTTGGCAATCGGCACAATCAGGCCGGCTTTAACCAAACCTGCATCTGTGACCAGTACTGCACGCCGTTTACTAAATCGGGCAGCAACCACTTCGCCCAAGCGCCTGGCTGCACCCCAATTTACCTCCATTGCAGGAACCGTGCGGAATTCAAATGGATTGATTGTCATTTTACTCCTCCGTCATTGCCAATCGATCAAGCGACCGCCGAGCAAAAATATTTAATTTCAAGATATTCATCGATGCCGTAATGCGAGCCTTCACGGCCAAGACCGGATTGTTTAATGCCACCAAACGGTGCCACTTCATTGGAAATCAATCCGGTATTGTGACCAACCATGCCGTATTCCAGCGCTTCCATCACCCGCCACATCCGGCTTGTATTTTCAGTGTAGAAATAAGCGGCAAGACCAAACTCGGTATCATTGGCCATTGCAATCACCTCTTCTTCACTTTCAAAGCGGAAAAGAGGTGCCACAGGGCCAAAAGTTTCTTCACGCGCCACAGCCATTGTCTGTGTTGCACCAGTCAAAACGGTTGGCTCAAAGAAAGTGCCGCCCAATGCATGACGTTTACCGCCAGTGACAATTTTCGCACCCTTACCAACAGCATCCTGAATATGGCTTTCCACCTTGGCGATGGCATCATCGTCGATCAATGGGCCTATCAGCACGCCAGCCTTGGTGCCTTCTCCAACGGGCAAAGCCGCTACTTTTTCTGCCAATCTCGTAGCAAAGGCATCATAAATGCCCGTCTGCACATAAAGACGGTTGGAACAAACACAGGTTTGTCCGGCATTGCGATATTTAGAAGCAATGGCGCCTTCAACAGCCGCATCAATATCTGCATCGTCAAAGACGATAAAAGGTGCATTGCCGCCCAGCTCAAGCGACAGTTTTTTGATCGTCGGTGCTGATTGCGCCATTAAAATACGCCCGACTTCGGTGGAACCCGTGAAAGAAAGCTTTCTGACCACATCGCTGGCCGTCAACACGCCGCCAATAATACGTGCATCACCGGTGACGAACTGAAGGACACCCGCAGGAATACCAGCTTGCTCTGCCAAAACACCAAGTGCCAAAGCCGTCAAAGGGGTCTGTTCGGCTGGCTTGACAATCATGGTGCAACCAGCGGCTAAAGCAGGCGCGGCTTTGCGGGTAATCATGGCGGCCGGAAAATTCCACGGCGTAATCGCGGCACAAACACCAATCGGCTGTTTCAAAACAATGATACGTTTATCACTTGCCGGAGCCGGAATAGTCTCGCCATAAATGCGTTTTGCTTCTTCCGAAAACCATTCAACAAATGAAGCAGCATAGAGCACCTCACCTTTTGCTTCCGGCAGCGGCTTACCTTGTTCTGCCGTCATGATGGCGGCCAGATCATCTGCGTTCTCCACCATCAGATCAAACCAACGACGCAGAATTGCTGTTCTGTCTTTGGCAGCCAATGCACGCCATGAAAGCAATGCTTTTTCGGCCGCTGCAATGGCAGCATTGATAGCGGATGCTTGAAGCGATGGCACTGTGCCGACGACTTCGCCATTAGCAGGATTTGTCACTGCAATAGCTTCATTGTTGCTGGCCACCCACTGGCCATCAATCAAACAGTGATCTCGCAGCAGATCCGGATTTTTCAGGTTGACCATTCTCTCCTCCGACTATAAAAGTTCAATTAGATGAACTTGAATCAGTTAACTGAACTAAGTTGGCAGGAGTATAACAACGTGTCAAGCGCCGGATCAGCAAGGCTCAGGCAAGCCACATCACAAAAACAAACAGATTCCGTGCCCGCTCTCAGGCGTGCTGTTGCCATTCTCGATATGGTTTCAAATGCTGGCAGCAACTTGAATGCAGCCGAGATTACCCGTAATGCGGGCTTGCCTAAAAGCACCGTTCACGGTCTTTTGGCTGTCATGAGCGAGTTAAATTTGTTGGTTAAAAACGATGATGGCCGCTTTTCTGTCGGTGCACATCCTATGCGTTGGGCGAATAGTTTTCTCGGCCAAATGGATATTGTATCCATCTTCAGAAATTATTTTGCAAACGAGCCGGCACTTGATCACTATACTGTGACCTTGACCATCCGTGATCATGATGAAGTGGTTTATATCGGCTGCCGCAATTCCGACCAGCCACTTGGCCACTCATTTCGTATTGGCATGCGTCTGCCCGCCCCTTATACAGCAACCGGAAAAATGCTTTTGTCGGAACTTACCGATCAAACCATATCCGACATGTTTGCTCACGGTCTGCCACCGGCCTTGAGCGGCAGAAGTGTTAAAGACATCAATCTGTTAAAACAAGAATTAGCCGAAACCCGAACACGCGGTTACTCCATAGATGACGGCCAAATTCGGGAAGGTATGATCTGCATTGGTGCCGCTATCCGAGACCACACCGGATATGCCAATGCCGGTATTGCCATCAGCTTGCTGGAAAGCGAGGCAACGGCTGAAACAATAGAAAAATTGGGGCACATCATGCAAAAAGCAGCCTCTGATCTTTCCATGCAAATGGGTTATAGCCGCTAATATAAATTACGTTTCGCAATGCGGGTGCGTGAGGGCACGAGTTGACCTCACACGCATAATCATTTTATTTTTAAAATTTTTGATGTCTTAACACAAAAGCGTGAAACCAGATTGCACCTTTTTACGCCTTTTTCTAGTGTCCTCACATTGAAACCGTCAAGTACCCATGTTATTTATTTAACTTAAATACTTAGCACACTAATATATAGCCCCCAATGGATAATCTCGTGATCAGCTCAGAGTTTCTCGAAGAGCTCACCAAGGTGAGCCGTAAAATACGCAATGTTTTCAATCAGAAAGTCACCGAACACGGATTAACATATCCGCGTGCACGCACATTATTGCGCCTGATCAAAAAGCCCAATATGACCCAAAGCGAACTGGCTTTTGAACTCGAGCTTGAACAAGCAACCATGGTGCGTTTGCTTGATCGTTTGGAAGAAAATGGTGTTATCGAGCGCCATCCTGATCCCAATGACCGCCGCGCCAAATTATTGGTTTTAACACCACATGGCATTCAGCAAGCAGAACTTGTTCGCTCAATCGGTGAAACAATGCGCAAGCAGATGTTTCAAAACATGACTCAGGAAGAGCTAATGGCTTGTATTGAGCTTTTTCATCGCATTTCCGGTAATATCGACGATATGGACAACCTTGATGGCCCGGCTTGAAGCGTCAGCCAAGGCTGCGGCAGACGATGAGGAACGGATTGAACAACCAAGCGTTGAGCAATCTGTTGATGACGAGCAGGTTGTTGAAACCGCTGAGCCAAAGCCTGCGTCGGCACCAAAAGCACCTCCTCCGTTCATACCAAAGCCCATTTTTATTACGGCACTTTATATGCTTGCCGGTATTCTCCTTGCACTCACGCAAGGCTTTGGCATGAGCTTCTTAAGCATCAACCTGCAACAAATCGCAGGGCCGATGGGGCTGACCCAAACCGAAGCAACATGGTTGCAGGCAGCCTATCTTTTCCCTAATGCCAGTTTGACGCTGATGCTGTTCAAAATCCGTGCCCAATATGGATTGCGTAATTTTGCGGAAGTGGCCATTGTTGTTTATGCGCTTGTTTGCCTTGCACATTTTTGGGTGGAAACATACGAGAGTGCGCTTGCTTTGCGTTTTGTGGCGGGTCTTGCCGCAGCACCTATGACCTCGCTCGGGTTTCTATACACGTTGGAGTGTTTGCCGCCTGCAAAAAGAATGACCATCGGTCTTTGTACGGCATTAACAGCGCTTGTTATTCCGATGCCACTCACAGGTCTCATTTCACCTTATTTGCTGGATGCCGGTCAGCAATATTCGATCTATCTGGTAGAGCTTGGCTTTGCGATGATTTGTATGGGGCTGGTTTATATATTGCCGCTGGCCTCACCACCGCGTGCCAAAGTTATCAGCTTTCTCGATATTGTCAGCTATCTCTTTCTTGCCACTTCAATGGGTTGTTTTGCCGTCGCTTTCACCGTTGGCCGTCTTTATTGGTGGACTGAAGTGGATTGGATCGCATGGCTGATAATTGCCGGCATTGCATCAGGCGCAATTTTTGCGATGATTGAACTCAACCGCACCAATCATCTGGTAGATATACGCTGGCTTGCTTCAAAGGAAATCATCCATTTCACCGGTGCATTGATGGTTTCGCGCCTGATTTTGTCTGAACAAACCAGTGGTGCGATCAATTTCATGCGCATCAACGGCATGCAAAATGAGCAATTGAGCGGACTTTATCTCTCGATTATTGCCGGTGCGGTCACTGCCGCGGTTGTTTGTGCAAAAATCATGAAACCGGGACGTGAATCTTCCATTCACGCCGTTGCATTTCTGTTGATGGCACTAGGCAGCTATATGGACAGCCTCTCAACCTCGCTCACCAGACCGGAACAAATGTATCTGAGCCAGTTTATGGTCAGTTTTGCCGGTGGCATTTTCCTACCCCCCGCCTTGATGATCGGCATGGCCGCCGCCATGAAACGGGGTCCCAGTTACATTCTTTCTTTCATCGTGGTGTTTCTGGCAGCTCAAAAGGTTGGCAGTTATTTTGGCAGTGCGCTTTACGGTACTTTCGTGCAATGGCGCGAACAGTTTCATTCGTTTCGCTTGGTCTCGCAGCTTGCGTCAACCGATCCGTTGGTTACAACCCGCTTGAAACAATTAAGCGGCAGCTACGGCAAACTGCTCACCGACCCCAGCCAGCAAACGCTGCAAGGCGCATCACTGTTGGCAAAACAAGTCCAGCAACAAGCCTATACCCTTGCTTATAATGACTCGTTTTTATTCACCGCCTATTTATCACTCGGTGCGTTGGCGTGCCTTTGTATCCATGTGGCCTGGCGCAACAGGCATAAATTTTTCGCACTCAATAAAGCTGAAACAGCTCCCGTATAATTCAATAAAGCGAACCCAAAGAAGTTCATTCCATGTCAAAGATATTTCGTTTTATCGCTACTTATGTTGCACTCGCCATTGGCTTGGCCGGTATTTTCATCGTATTATATGCTTGGAATTTGCCACCCTTCCATGGCGGTACCGAAACCACCAATGACGCTTATATTCGCGGTCAAATCACGCTTTTAAGCCCACAATTGGCAGGCTATCTGGTAGACGTACCGGTGCAGGATTATCAAAAAATCCATAAAGGCGACCTGATCGCCAAAATCGACGACCGTATCTATGTTCAAAAAGCAGAACAGGCTAAAGCAGCCCTCAAAGCCGCTGAAGCCTCCCTTGCTATGTCGGAACAAAGCCGCAAATCAGCCGAAGCCAAAATCGTCTCGGCCAAGGCAGCTCTGGAAAGCGCAAAAGCAGCTCTCGCCTCAGCTCAAACTGCGCATAACCGCACCCAGTCTTTGCTTGATCGCCATATTGCGACCCAAAGTGATGCTGAAAAAAATCTGGCAACCTATGATCAGGCACAAGCTGCCGTACATCAAGCCGAAGCAGGTATTTTGATTGCGGAACAGGAGCTGAATTCAACTATTGTCAGCCGCCGTTCTTTGGTGGCCAATGTAGAAAGTGCTAAGGCAGCCGTTGAACTCGCCGAAATCGATCTTGCCAATACGCGTATTATTGCGCCCGCTGATGGTATACTGGGCGAAGTTACCGGCCGTATCGGCCAATATGTCTCGGTCGGTACTCAGATCGGCTCGGTTGTTACCGAACATTTATGGGTTATCGCCAATTTCAAGGAGACACAGCTCAGCAAAATGAAAATGGGGCAACCTGTAACCTTCACAGTGGATGCTCTGGAAAACAAAGAATTTACCGGCACGATAGAGCGCTTTGCACCGGCAACCGGTTCGGAATTTTCGGTCATTCGTGCCGACAATGCGACTGGCAACTTTACCAAAGTCGCCCAACGTATTCCGGTACGCATCAAGATCGACGACAACCAGCCCTTGAGCGACAAATTAATGCCTGGCATGTCAGTTATTGCCAATGTAAGTTCCGCGCGCGAATAAAAACGAGGCTCACGATGGAAATCAAGATTGCAGCTGCTGCTTTAATGCGTGCGGATGGCGCAACATTATTGGTGCGCAAACGCGGAACATCTTCCTTCATGCAACCAGGTGGCAAAATTGATGCAGGAGAAACCGCAATACAAGCACTTTGTCGCGAATTGCATGAAGAATTAGGCCTCAAAATTGAACATGATAAGCCGCATTATCTTGGAAAATTTTCAGCACCTGCCGCCAATGAAACAGGCGCGACAGTTATTGCTGAAATTTTTCAAATTGAAACAGATGCAAAGATTGAACCCCGAGCGGAAATCGAAGATGCTCGTTGGGTTTTTACCACTGACACAGATGATTTAGAGCTTGCACCTTTAACGCGTGACCAAGTGCTGCCCCTTATCTGGAAATAATGAAACAATTAGAAAAATAGCGGCAAGCACCTTGCCGTTATTTTTTCTGTATTTCTCTTCATCATATAATTTAAAAACACTGTATTTTTTAAAATAATCACTTATATTCATTCACATCGTTGCAATTTCATCGGATAGATAAATGCTGTAAAAACCGCACATATCATAAATTTTTACCTTATCAGTGGGCTATTAATTTGTGAGCTTGTTCATGTCTGCGGTTTTGAATTCTCCGGTTTGTGCTTATTTTTATTCCAATTTTTCGTCCCGACGCACAATCTCAGCCTCGATCCGCCAGACGCCCCATCTTCATTTCATGATGAGGTTTTAAAAAATGGAAATTATTGAACATTAGACGTGTTTCTTTCAGGTCGCTCTCCTGAACCATCACAAAAGCCAGCACCAATATATCCCTTTCTGCAATGCGGAAGGTTCTTGCTTGTGCTGATTTCATTTTCAAAATTTATTCTGAGGTACCAGATGACACATCATTACATAACGCTGGAAGGCGTTTCTTTTGTGTTGCCTGATGGCACGACACTTTTTCATGATCTCAACGAGCAATTTGACGGCCGACCGACAGGTCTGGTGGGTCGCAATGGCACGGGCAAAACCGTGCTTGCTAAAATTTTAAGCGGCGAAAAACAGCCAACAACCGGCCATTGCCTGCGTTCAGGCGCCGTGCATTATCTGGCTCAGCAAATTATTCAACCGGAAAACACAACACTTGCCGAGTTAACAGGCATGCAAACCACTTTAGATGCTCTCAAACGTATCGAACGCGGCAGCACTGAAATAGCTGATTTTGATGCAGTTGGTGACCATTGGGACATTGAGCAGCGTTTACGAACAGAGCTGGAGCGCAATAATTTAGGCTATCTTGATGCGACAACCCCTGCCCATCGTTTAAGTGGTGGTGAAGCGATGCGCGTAGCTTTAATCGGAGCGTTGCTGTCGAACACTGATTTTCTCATCCTTGATGAACCGACCAACCACCTTGACCGGCAGAACCGTCTTGCATTGATCGAACAACTGAAAAACTGGCCCCGCGGGCTCTTGGTTATCAGCCATGATCGCCAATTACTGGCTACGATGGAGCGTATAGTTGAGCTATCATCACTTGGCATGCGCAGTTATGGGGGCGATTATAATTTCTATCGGTTAAGCAAGCAACAAGAGCACGAAAACGCATTCAAACAGCTTGACCACTTAAAGGCCGAGCGTCGTCGTGAGGAGCAAACCTTACGCGACCAACGTGAAAAACTAGAAAAACGGCAAGCAAGCGGTAACCGCACAGCCAAACAAGCCAATCAGGCAAAAATTCTGCTTGGCCGCCAGAAAAATCGCAGTCAAGCAACTGCCGGTAAATTAATACAGCAACAAAGTTCGGCACGCTCATTACTGTTACAAAGGGTTCTTGAAGCTGAGCAGAAAATGGAAGAAAACACTGCGATTACGCTCCATCAACTTCCCGTCACCAACGCTTCCCATAAACGTATTGCTGAATTGGACAATGTGGAACTCCCCTTTGTCAGCGGCACAAGCCGCAATATCACTCTTATCATCAATGGTCAGCAGCGCATCGGCGTTACCGGGCCAAATGGCTGTGGTAAATCCACTTTGCTTAGAATTCTTGACGGGCAGCTCAAACCACTGAGCGGCACCTGCAAAATCTTGACGAAAGGGATTTATCTCGACCAAAACTTGTCCAACCTTGATCCGGAAAAAACAGTGCTGGAGCAGATACGATTAGCCAATCCTACAATGCCGGAAGGTGATTTGCGTATGCGTTTGGCACAATTGGGGCTTGATGCACAAAAAATTACAATTGCCAGCGGTTTATTGAGCGGTGGCGAGCGTTTGAAAGCCGCTCTGGCTTGCGTCCTCTATGCAGAGCCTGCAACAGAGTTTTTAATGCTGGATGAACCGAGCAACCATCTGGACTTACCTTCTTTGCAAGCTCTGGAAACTATGCTCAAAAACTATCAGGGAGCACTGATAGTGGTGTCGCATGATGATCACTTCCTCAACAATATCGGTCTAACTGATCGTCTCCAGGCGACATCAAAAGGTTGGCAATTACAAACTCTTTAGACAAATAATCATAAAGCCGGAATGATTTCCGGCTTTATGAAATTATAACGTCACGTTTTTCAATCACGCAAAACGCTTGGCACCTGCAACGCATAAAACCACAATCAGCGTTGAAGCCACCATCGTCCAGGCAATAGGCTCATGCAAAAAAATACCAGCCAAAAGAAAGCCGAAAAAAGGTTGCAAAAGCTGCAACTGACCCACTCCGGTAATGCCACCTAGAGCCAAGCCACGATACCAGAAAACAAAGCCAATCATCATCGAGAAAACGGAAATATAGAACAATCCAAACCAACCAGCAGGTGTTACATTGCTGACAGTTTGCGGCACAGTGAAAAACCCGATGATAAACATAACCGGAAATGACACCAGCAAGGCCCATGAAATAACCTGCCATCCGCCAAGTTTACGCGATAATGTTGCGCCTTCCGCATAACCAAGTCCGCAAATAATCACGGCTGCAATCATCAACAAATCGCCAGTCAGATTACCGCCGCTGCTGCCATAAAGTGCAAAACCTGCAACCGTTACTGCCCCAATAATTGAAAATATCCAGAAAGCCGGCTCAGGCCTCTCACCACCGCGCAACACGCCAAAAATTGCAGTCGCCAACGGTAACATCCCGACAAATACAATCGAATGCGCCGCCGTGATGTGCTGCAATGCTAAAGCGGTTAATAATGGAAAGCCCAAAACAGTACCGATTGCCACCAAAATGAGCGGAAAAATATCGCTTCGATCAGGCTTTTGCTGTTTGAGAACCAGCAAAAAAAATCCACCAAGCAAGGCCGCAATAACCGCTCGTGCCGATGTTAAAAACATTGGTTCAAAATCGAGAACCGCAACGCGTGTGGCAGGCAATGAACCGCTAAAAATGATAACGCCGATAAGGCCACTACCCCAACCTGCACTCAACTTACTCATAAAGCCTCACTTTCATAAGGCAGTGCATTACGCTTATCTTGCTGGCGTTAACAGAAACAGTATGATACAGTTTCAACAAACTGTATGGGTCAATATATCCATACAATTTAAAGGGCATTTTATGCGCACCACCGAGCAGACACGCACCGAAGAACTGATGAATGTCATCCGTGTCAAAATCGCCAATCGTGTGCTCAGCCCATCGGATCGGCTGCCTTCTGTTCGTCGTTTTGCGGCCACCATGCAGGTTTCCCCTTCCACTGTCGTAGAGGCCTATGACCGGTTGGAAGCAGAAGGTATTATCCGCGCGCGACGTGGCTCCGGTTTTTATGTAACGGGCGCTGATCTGCCACCAATGGCGCTTGCTGAAATGGGGCCGATACGCGAACGTGATGTTGACCCTTTCTGGGTTTCCAAACAGTCATTGGAAACCGATGATAGTGTTTTAAAACCCGGCTGCGGCTGGCTGCCACCGGACTGGATGCCTCATGAAGCATTACGAAAAGCCTTGCGTAGTATCAGCCGTTCGGAAGATTGTTTACTCACCGATTACGGCAATGCGCAAAGCACCTTGGCATTGCGCCGTTTGCTGCTCGGACGCTTTGCTGAAGAAGGTTTGAATATCGGTGCCGAACAAATTTTGCTGACCACTTCAGGCACACAAGCGATTGACCTGATCTGCCGCCTACTCTTACGGCCGGGTGATACTGTACTGGTCGATGATCCCTGCTATTTCAATTTTCAAGCATTGCTGCGTGCGCATCAGGTGAAAATTGCAGCTGTCACCTTCACACCATCAGGCCCTGATATAGACGCATTTGAAACGATTTTGAAAGAGCAGTCTCCCCGTCTTTATATCACCAATTCGGCACTGCATAATCCAACCGGTGCCAGCCTTTCACCACAAACGGCTTACCGTGTTTTAAGTGCTGCTTCCGCGCACGGCATGACCATTGTCGAAGATGATATTTTTACCGATTTCGAGCCTAATCTATCACCGCGTTTGGCAATTTCAGATGGTCTAAACCGTGTTATTCGTATTGGCAGTTTTTCCAAAACATTATCTGCATCTGTACGCTGCGGATATATTGCGGCTAGTCCTGAATGGATTGAAGGGCTGACAGATTTGCAAATTGCCACAAGTTTTGGCGGTCCAAGCCCCATCACCAGCGCAATAATTGTAAAAGTTTTGGCAGGTGGCACTTATCGCAAGCACATGGATGAAGTGCGCCACCGTTTAACACTTGCCCGACTGGATGTCGCAAAGCGCTTGTCGGCACTTGGCATCAAGCCTTGGCTGATGCCGCGCGGTGGTTTTTACCTATGGTGTCAATTACCGGAAGGTGTGGACTCTGCCATATTGGCGCGTCGCTGTATGGAAGAAAAAATCATGCTTGCACCCGGCAATGCTTTCAGTGTTTCACAATCCGCGGCAGCATTTTTACGTTTTAATGTCGCGCAAACACAAAATCCACAGATTTACAGCACATTAAGACGACTGTTGAAAGACATTTGATCACATTTGGCACGATTAACGCATCCCCTCATAACGCGAGAAAGCAGTGATGTTTTCATTGATACGACTTGTTTGCGTCAAGGGTGGAAATGCACGCTGCGCACAATTGGCACGTTCACATAATTTGCACCCCGCGCCAATCATGGTGCGCGCTTCCGGATCATTGATCGCCAGACCTTTAGAATAAACCAAGTGTGAGGCATGGGCCAAATCGCAACCAAGCCCAATGGCAAAGGTTTTTTCCGGTGCACCATAGCCGCCATGATGATGTGTCACTGTGCGCGCTATCCACAAATAAGCGCGCCCGTCCGGCATTTCGGCAATTTGTGTGCAAATACGATCAGGCGATAAAAATGCTTCATAGACTGTCCAGAGCGGGCAACTCCCGCCAACGCGGGAGAAATGAAAATCAGTCGCGGATTGACGCTTTGATATATTACCGGCTCTGTCGACACGCACAAAAAAGAACGGCACACCATGCGCACCGGGACGTTGCAAAGTGCTTAAACGGTGGCAAATGGTTTCAAAACCAACACCGAATTTTTGTCCCAGCAGATCAATATCATAGCGAAGTTCTTCCGCGGCGTTCAAAAAGCGGCCATAAGGCAAAATGACGGCACCAGCAAAATAATTCGCTAAGCCGATGCGTAAAAGTGCAATGGTTTCAGCATCTGAAAACTCGGCCTGACCACAGAGCTTTTGCAATAGGTTTTCTTGCTCCAGAAAACAAAGTTGTGTCGCTATTTGAAAAGCGGACTGCCCTAAAGACAAAGCCCTTGATAAGGTCAAAACTTTATTTTGCAGATCAAAGTGCCGAACAGTATTTTTCTGCGCCCCAGTATCAATATAATTCACCCGCACGCCATGCATTGCTTGCAATCTTGCTGTTAAAGCGTCAACCAAGCGACCATTTTTAACATCAAGACTCTCAGCCAATCGTTCTGCCTGTTCATCCAGTTCGGCGATATGATTACTTTTTGAATAAAAATAATCCCGCACCGCTTCATAAGGCATTGAACGATAGGTGTTCTCTGTTACCTGACGCGGATCGCCCAAACGGATCGCCAAACCTTCCGATTGCTCCACCGCCTGCCGCATTTGCTTGTAAAGCTGGATCACCGCACGCCCCATCGCTGGCATATTGCTGACAATATCTTTGATATCGCTGTTGGAAATCGTCTCGCCAATGATCGGATTGGATAGGACTTGCCGCAACTCCCCCACCAGCCGCGTTTCATCCTCCTCCGAGAAGAATTGCACATCAACGCCGAAAGCAGAGTTCATCCGCAATAAAACCGGCACGGTTATCGGTCTTTGATTGTTTTCAATCTGATTGAGATAGCTCAGCGAAATACCCAATGCATTCGCCAAAGCTTGTTGCGTCAAGCTTTTTTCCTCACGCAGCCTTCGCAACCTTGCGCCGACAAATGGTTTTTTCATGCGCCACCTCTCCCTGCCCTTGTGAAAACTGAAAACTTCGCAAACTTTGCAGATTTGCAAAATTTTCTTCACAAAACTCCACAATTTCAGTCATTTACCTCATTCTTTATAAGTGGATATTGCAAACTATTACAAGGGGCACACGGACCAAAATCGTTTTTGGTTGTTTACTTATGGAGATGCATTCGTGAATTCACATACAGTCCGCACTTATAAATCAGCTGAACCTTTAGCGCGTGAAGATCAGCTTGCATGGAAAATTGCCAGCATTGCCGCTGATAATGTTCCGCTTGATGAAGATGTTGTCGACATGATCGGCAATCGTATCATCGACAATGCGTCGGTTGCAGCTGCCTCTCTTGCCCGCCGTCCCGTCATCAGTGCCCGTGCGCAGGCCACTGCTCATCCTTATAAAAAAGGCGCCACTGTTTTCGGTTTGCCATCCGACACCCGCGTTTCGCCGGAATGGGCTGCATGGGCGAACGGCGTTGCTGTGCGCGAACTTGATTTTCATGACACATTTTTGGCGGCAGATTACTCGCATCCGGCTGACAATATCCCGTCCATTTTAGCTGTTGCCCAGCATTGCGGTTTAAACGGTGCTGCCCTCGCCCGTGGCATTGCAACGGGTTATGAAGTGCAGGTTAATCTTGTTAAAGGCATCTGCCTGCACGAGCATAAAATTGACCATATCGCCCATTTGGGTCCTTCTGCCGCGGCTGGTATCGGCACCGCACTTGGTCTACCGGCTGAAACGATTTATCAGGCGGTTCAGCAGGCTTTGCATGTCACCACCACCACACGCCAATCACGTAAAGGCGAAATCTCCAGCTGGAAAGCTTATGCCCCTGCATTTGCAGGCAAAATGGCAATTGAAGCCGTTGACCGCGTGATGCGCGGCGAAGGCGCACCATCACCGGCATGGGAAGGTGAAGACGGATTTATTGCATGGTTGCTAAGTGGCCCGAGTGCAAAATATAGCGTACACCTGCCGGGTAAAGGTGAAGCCAAACGCGCTATCATGGACACCTATACCAAAGAACATTCGGCGGAATATCAAAGTCAGGCATTGATTGATCTGGCGCGCCGTATGCGCACAAAAATCAGCAATTTTGCAGATATCGCCAGCATTGTTATCCATACCAGCCATCACACCCATTATGTGATTGGAACCGGTGCCAATGATCCGCAGAAAATGGATCCGAATGCCAGCCGTGAAACGCTCGACCATTCGATCATGTATATTTTTGCAGTCGCACTGGAAGATGGTGGTTGGCACCATGAGCGTTCATATGCGCCGGAACGGGCAAAGCGTCCTGAAACAGTAAGCCTCTGGCACAAGATTTCAACGCTGGAAGATGAAACATGGACAAAGCGTTATCACAGTCAGGATCCGAATGAAAAAGCATTTGGCGGTCGCGTCGTCATCACACTGAAAGACGGCACTGTCATCGAAGACGAACTGGCAATTGCGGACGCACATCCGCTTGGTGCCCGTCCGTTCAAACGTGCTGATTATGTCAATAAATTCCGCACACTGGCTGAAGGCATTATCGAAAGAACTGAACAGGATCGCTTCATCGCCACTGTTGAACGCCTGACAAGCCTTAAAGCAGATGAGCTTGGCGGCCTGAACTTCAGCGTATCGCCTGATCGTTTGGGTCTTGCATCACCAAAAGGCATTTTTGACTGCAACGCCTGATTATCCAATCAAGGGAGAAAATAAGCATGACAACACCTAAGCCGAAAAAGTCTGTTGCTCTCTCAGGCGTTGTCGCCGGCAACACTGCATTATGCACAGTCGGTCGCACAGGTAATGACCTGCACTATCGTGGCTATGATATTCTCGATATGGCACGCGCCTGCGAATTTGAAGAGATCGCCTATTTGCTGGTACATGGCGAATTGCCAACCATAACGGAACTTGCAGCCTATAAAGCAAAGCTTAAAGCTTTGCGGGGCTTGCCGGAAGTGGTCAAGCGCACACTCGAACTGCTTCCAGCTGCCACCCATCCGATGGATGTGATGCGATCCGGCATTTCAGCACTTGGTTGTGTGTTGCCGGAAGCCGGTGATCACAACCATCCGGGTGCGCGCGACATTGCCGATCGCTTGATGGCCTCCCTTGGTTCGATGCTGCTTTATTGGCATCACTTTGCCTATAATGGCCGCCGTATTGAGGTGGAAACCGATGACGACTCCATCGGCGGACACTTCCTGCACCTCTTGCACGGCACAGCTCCAAGTGCCGATCATGTCAGAGCCATGCACACATCGCTCATTCTCTATGCCGAGCATGAGTTCAACGCGTCCACTTTCACCGCCCGCTCCATAGCAGGCACCGGTTCGGATATGTATTCCGCCATTTGCGGGGCAATTGGTGCGCTGCGTGGGCCAAAGCATGGCGGTGCCAATGAGGTCGCGTTTGAAATTCAAAAACGCTACGCAAACCCGGATGAGGCCGAAGACGACATTCGCCGCCGCGTAGAAGTCAAAGAAGTCGTTATTGGTTTCGGGCATCCGGTCTATACAATTGCTGACCCGCGCAACAATGTCATCAAACAAGTGGCGCATGAGCTTTCACTCGAAGCAGGCTCAACCCGCATGTATGATATTGCCGAGCGAATTGAAGCGACTATGGCCGAAACCAAAAACATGTTTGCCAATCTCGATTGGTTCAGTGCGGTTTCCTATCACCTGCTTGGCGTGCCGACAGCCATGTTTACGCCGCTTTTTGTCATTGCACGCACATCCGGCTGGGCTGCCCATGTGATTGAGCAACGCATCGATAACAAGATTATCCGTCCATCCGCCAATTATACCGGCCCTGAAAACAAAAAATTCCTGAGCCTCAATGAGCGCAGCAATCAGTCAATCAATGCACGTGCTGCATAAGGACTTATAATGACATATCTTATTGGATCCGAATTAAACGTAGAACCTGCCGGTCAGCGTTTTCGTAAACTGGTCGAGCAAAGCTCGATAGCCCAATTGCCCGGCGCCCATAACGGTATGGCTGCACTACAGGCCAAAAACGCTGGTTTTAAAGGTCTTTATCTCTCCGGTGCGGCGATGACCGCATCAATGGGGATACCCGATCTTGGGATGATTACGGTCGATGAAGTATCATTCTTTATCCGCCAGATCGCCCGTGCCAGCGGCCTGCCTTTGCTGGTCGATGGTGACACCGGCTATGGCGAAGCCCTCAATGTCATGCATATGGTGCGCACATTTGAAGATGCAGGTGCTGGTGCGGTTCATCTTGAAGATCAGTTATTGCCAAAAAAATGCGGCCATCTGAACGACAAAAAACTGGCAAACGCACATGATATGGCAGCAAAAGTGGCTGCCGCCAACAAAGCGCGCCGCCATCTTTATCTGATTGCGCGTACCGATGCAGCCGCCAGCGAAGGCATGGATGGTGCAGTAGCGCGTGCCAAGCTTTATATCGAAGCCGGTGCAGATGCAATTTTTCCGGAAGCATTGACCACTGCTGATATGTTCCGCGAATTTGCGGCGCGTATGCCCGCTGTGCCATTGCTTGCCAATATGACCGAGTTTGGCAGAACGCCTTTCTTCACTGCGTCCGAATTTGAAGAAATGGGCTACCGCATGGTGATCTGGCCGGTTTCATCTCTGCGCGTTGCTAATAAAGCGCAAGAACGCCTTTATGCAGCGATCAAGCAAAACGGTTCAACACAAAGCTGCCTAGGCGACATGCAAACCCGAGCCGAACTTTACGACACGATCGGGCTTGCCAATTATGAAGCGCTCGATGCTTCGATTGTCAGCACAATAGTGCCGGAACCGGTTTGATGATTAGAATCTCGGAGCCCGCTCGAATTGAGCGGGTTTCTTTCTATATCCGGTTTACCTGATACAGCCGATAGGTTTCAAATAGTCTATCATAAATTTCTCTGACCACGGCCTGTTTCTTCATATTATAGGCTTGCACATTCTCGACACCCTCTTTTGCCGACAATTTTGCTTGACCGTAGAGTTCACGGTCTGCGTTATGCGTGATCAGCCAATCACGAAACAGAATATGGCGGATATGTTCCGGGCAATTCGGGGCAAAAACATGCAAATTAACCCGCGGTTCATTCAACCGCAACATACGGTGCTGATACCAAGAGCGCTCACGCACGGTGAGCTGATAGCCAAGCTGTTCCAGTGCCGGCACATATTGTGCTTCATCATCCGGATTTTCAACAATCAGATCAATATCGATAACCGGTTTCGCAGGCAAATCAGGAACAGCGGTTGAACCGACATGTTCAATCGCCAATGCCTGCTCAGATAATGCACCAGCAATATCCGCTTTGAGCTTTTCAAACCAATTGTGCCATTGCGGATCATAGTCTCTTACATCAATATGTTCAGGCTTCGGCTTTCCATGCACCCACGGATTTTCATCCGGATCACCCTCTTCAAATGTGGCAATCACCTCTGCAGCCGGCCAATTTTTCTCATATTTGAAAAGCATTATATTTATTCTCAAAAATCATTTTTATCAAATGGTTACAACAGCAATAGCAATGAAACGATTGTTCCACTACCAGCTGCATCAATATCCTGAAATAACCTATAAAGCAACCGGAGCCGCAACCTTTGTAATGGTGGCGTTAAAATCGTCTGAAATTCCGTTTGAGAGCATCGGCGGTACCGACATTGTAGCAACATTGCGTCGTAATGCCACCAAAGAAGCACCATTTTTGGTGTTCCGCACCGCGCTGGATGCACTGGCTATCATCGAAAAGGAGATACCAACTTTTATTAAAGGCATTGCGTAAAGCTGGGGCTGGAGACTACCGATTTTCTTCGGTCTGTTGATCTGGCCATCGGCAGTATTTTAAGCTTTATTACCACCATATACGGCGCCCCGGTTTGCGTTAATTTGAAAACAGGAGACAGCTCATGTCGCAAAATATAACACTTGAAATAGTACGAGATTGGGACGCAAAGGATATTTTATGCAGTTTTCGTGATCGCTTTATCATTCCCGACGGCATGATATATCTGGACGGCAACTCTTTGGGGCCTGCTCCCAAAACTGCGCTTTCTGCCCTTGATCATGCAGCACGTACGGAGTGGGGACAAGACCTCATCCGCAGCTGGAACAGTGCCGGTTGGTTCGATCTGCCCTTGAAACTTGGCGATAAGGTTGGTGCGCTCACCGGCGCAGCTGCAGGCCAGATCGCTGTATGCGACAGTACCTCCATCAATATTTTCAAAGCTTTGAGTGCCGCCGCAAGCTTGCGCCCTGACCGCAAAACCATTGTCGCAGAAGGCGCAAGCTTTCCGACCGATCTTTATATTGCCGAGGGTTTTGTCGCCAGCCAGCCACATCTAACACTCAAACTGGAAGGTGTAGATGCCGATAGGATAGAAGATTTACTTTCACCCGATGTCGGCGTGGTTTTGTTAAATCATGTCAACTACCGCAGCGGCTACCTGCATGACATGAAGGCGATGACCGCGCGTATTCAAGCGGCAGGTGCGCTTGTCGTTTGGGATTTGTGCCATAGTGCCGGTGCGCTGGATGTTCAGCTTGATGATTGCAACGCCGACTTTGCCGTTGGTTGTACCTATAAATATATCAATGGCGGCCCCGGAGCGCCGGCTTTCATCTATGTAGCCAAACGTCATCAGCAACAAGCACGTCAGCCGCTTTCGGGGTGGTGGGGACATGCACGCCCTTTTGCTTTCGAGCAGCAATATGAAGCAGCGCCTGCCATTGCACGCTTTCTCTGCGGCACCCAACCTATTCTCTCCATGCAGTCGTTAAACGGTGCATTGGAAGCATGGCAAGGCGTCAATATGGCGGATCTGCGTGCAAAAAGTCTGGCTCTGACTGATCTCTTCATCAAACTGGTTGAGTGGCGTTGTGCTGGTTATGATCTGCAACTGGTCACTCCACGCAATCATAGCGAGCGCGGCTCGCAGGTCGGATTTACCCATCCTCATGCTTATGAAGTCATGCAGGCGTTGATTGCCGAACAGGTTATCGGCGATTTTCGTGCACCGGATGTTTTACGTTTTGGCTTCACACCGCTTTATCTGGGCTTTGAAGATGTGTGGAATGCGGTTGAAATTTTACAGGAAGTACTGACAACGGAGCGCTGGAAAGATCCCCGTTTTGCCGCAAAAAATGCCGTAACCTGAGCAGGATTACATCGTTTTGTCGCGGCTATATCAACCGCGACAAAACCCACCCATTCAAAAATTATATTAAAGTTTTAACCCTGCAATCGTTGCTGCAGTAACGCGATCTGATGGTCAGCAAAAACTTCAATACCGTTTTGACGCAGCAAAGCCGCTGTCACACCATTGCCGACATGTTTTTGATTACCAAAACTACCATCATAAATGAAGGCACTGCCGCAAGAGGGGCTTCCATCAATCAACAAAGCAAAGCGGCATTGATGCGCTTTTGCCAACTCCAAAGCGGCCTGTGCCCCTTTGATAAAAAGTGCCGTTACATCTTCACCGTCCAATGCAACCACTTGCGCGTCACCAGCAAGCACGGCCTCGCCCGTTTGTGCGGCATTGATCTCGGCAGGTAATCGCGGCACACTAAAACCGCCTTTTAACTCCGGACAAACAGAGATGACCCGTCCCTCAATCTGCCATTGGTCAAGCAGCGCATGATGAAGAGGTTTCGCTTTGCCGTTATAGCGCACCGGTTGCCCCAACAGACAAGCGCTGACCAGAATTTTCTCGCTCATGGTAATTATTTCGACCATATGTAGAGATATGTTTTTTCATCACAGTTAAATTTTACTGCCTCAACATTCAATCATCAAATTGATTATGTGACAAAGATTTCCTATCGAAACGTCAAGCAAGTCAAACGAAAACCACTCATGCAAATGCCTTCTTCTCTTATTCATGATCAAGCCAGCAGTGCCCTTGAGGTTTTGAAACAGCTTTTAGGCGATCATTTATTGGCCGTTTATTTGCATGGTTCCGCCGCCTCCAGCGGATTAAAACCGCAAAGTGACATTGATATGCTGGTTGTGGTCAAGCAATCCCTCAAGTTGGAAAATCGTCAAAAACTGCTGTCATCCTTACTTGAACTTTCATCACCTCATCCCGCATCCGCCAATGGTCCTCGTTGTCTGGAGGTTATTGTTTTTACCCTTGATGAACTGGAGAAACCACATTTCCCGGTCATTGCTGATTTTATCTATGGCGAATGGTTGCGTGATGGTTTTGTTGGTGGTGAAGTGCCTGTACCCATTGCCGATCCGGAAATGACACTTATTTTAGCCCAAGCCAAAAATGAGGCGATACCGCTCTTCGGCGCTCCGGCATCTCAGTTGCTGCCTACTATTCCTGCCGCAGATATAAGTAATGCAATGCTGAAATTATTACCTGATTTGACAACTAATCTACAAGGCGACGAAAGCAACGTTCTTCTGACACTGGCTCGCATGTGGTACAGCGCAACCACCGGTCAATTCATCAGCAAAGACATGGCCGCCCTTTGGGCAATCCCACAACTACCTGAAACAATGGCACAGACACTCATCTATGCCCGCGATGCGTATCTGGGTGAATTTACCGATAATTGGATAAGCCAGGCAATTTCTGTGACGCGGACTGCCTTTTATCTGCAAACGCAAATAGTTGCACAACTGGAGAATATCAATTAAAGGCACATTTCGTATCTCTCTGTTTGGAGGCATCATTGTGATGAAAGTCGAAAAAGCAACCCAATAAGCCGCACCAACTTTTTGTTGCTGCGGCGTTCTGTATTATCAAAAATTGCTGATAATTCATAAAGCAGATGCCGCTCTTATTTAAATCCCAGAGCGGATGATTTATTATGTCTACTTCACGCCCGATATGGGCTTATTCCCTGTCGGCAGCGCTGCTGCTGATGGCACCTTTTGACATTCTCGCTTCACTGGCGATGGATATATATCTTCCCGTTGTGCCCGATATGCCCGGTCATTTAGGCACAACACCCGCCATGATACAATTTTCACTCAGCCTCTATATGGTGATGCTTGGCGCAGGGCAGGTGATTTTCGGCCCCCTGTCTGACCGGGTCGGCAGACGTCCCGTTTTATTAACCGGAGCATTATTATTTATTATCAGTTCCATCGGTGCATCCTGCTCGACAAATGGAACAGCGTTTGTTTTGTTCCGTTTTGCCCAAGGTTGCGGTGCATCAGCCATACTCGTTGCAACCTTTGCAACAGTGCGCGATGTTTATGCCAACCGCCCGGAAAGTGCTGTTATTTATGGCAGCTTCAGTTCCATTCTTGCTTTTGTGCCAGCTTTAGCTCCAATCATCGGAGTAGGTATCAATACCATCTTTGGATGGCGCGCAATTTTCATAAGTCTCGCCGTCGTTGCCACAAGCGCCTTTATCCATGCTCTATTTTGCTGGCATGAAACAGCACCTGTTATCAAGACACCAAAAAGACCCTCTATACTTCCTATCTTTAGAAGCCCTGAATTCTGGGTCTACACTTTGGGTTTCAGCACTGCGATGGGTAGTTTTTTTGTGTTTTTTTCAACGGCACCACGTGTCATGATCGATATTGCAGGCTATTCACCCACTGCCTTTAGCATTTGCTTTGCAACTGTTGCCGTCGTGATGGTGATAACCACCCGCTTTGTTAAACACATTATCAACCGCTGGGGCATCGCGGGCAGTCTTTGTCGTGGTATATTTTTTAATTGCCACCGGTGCTGTTTTATTGATGTTGGGCGAATTTTACACAACACCATCCTTTACCAGTTTTATTCTGCCGATGTGGATGATTGCCGTTGGTATTGTTTTTACCAGCTCAGTCACCGCCAATGGAGCTTTGGCAAAATTTGACACAATCGCCGGATCAGCTGTCGCCTTTTATTTCTGCATTCAAAGTTTGATTGTCAGCATAATCGGCACATTAACCGTCATTTATTTAAACGGTGACAGTGCATGGCCACTTATCACTTATGCATCTGGCATGTCATTGATTGTTTTATCCGGCCAATTATTTTTACACAATAAAACAAAGCGACCATAAACAACGTACTGATCGGATGTAAGACCATCCGATCAGCATTATTTTTGTTTGTCAAAACCGTGTTTATCTAGGATGTGGACCTGATCAAACAATTGTCTTTATTGAGTGTTTTTATTGGTTTTAGGTTTTGACAGTAGAGAGGCTTATTATGAGCGATCTTTTCTGGCTTTCAGATGCTGCGTGAAAGGCATGATTGGCTTCCAAATTGTCCTTGACCAAGACGGATACTCGACGTGTCGATGATCGGCGTG
>NZ_JBJDRZ020000003.1:0-28048 GCF_044987585.2 Paenochrobactrum sp. BZR 201-1
TTATAACGTACTCCTAAGACAGATCGAAACCCGTTAACATAATCACTATTTTCTTTTGCGATGTTGAAACCTGGCGCAGTTCCATAAACATTATCGGACACTTGTGAAAAATGTCGCGGATGATATGGATCAAGATTGATAAATTGACCGTAAAGATGCGTCCAATTTTGCTTGTTTGAACTGCTCACATGTCCGTGAGGTTGTCCGTAATTATTAACTTCATAAACCAGCACGCGTTGAGCTGGTACAAGCAAGCGTGCAGCCTCTAACAAATATAACTTTGTTTTTTCTAGTTCATCGATCACAAAACACTCCTTGCAGTCGAAATGCTGTCATTTAACAATGCAAAACTCATTGCAACCTAAGAACCTTCATTGTTCACTAAATTATATTCAAAATATAATTAGATCTTATTCACGTCAATTTTTGATTGAGATACCTGCTTCCATATAGGGGCTTGCCATAGTAAAACTTGATCCAACCTTGAAAACCAGACGAATAGCGAATAGGCCTTGAAAGCCTCTGCTCTATGAAAAACTTTTGGTCTGCGATGTTGAGATTACTCAACTATGCATGTTCTCATGTGAAACAGATACTTTTCTGGCGTATAAAATCAGTTAAAAACTATGTGCATATAATGTCTACAATTTGTAATATCATTTTACAATTCTATAAAAAAATTATTTATTTTCATATGGTTGCGTATTTTTTGTATTTTAATTAATTGACCCATATATTGATATGCCCATCTTTCCCGGAGCCACCATGATTTGCACGTCAACAGGAACGGCATCAATGCCTTGAAATGCGACCGTACCTACGCGTGAAATCATAAAAGCCCCCGATTGATATAATAAGGGCCGCGATTTACACCGCAGCCCTTATGAATAGATCATGTCAAAGATGGTGCTTCAATAGGAATTTAGTTACGCTTGGCTTCCACGGCATCCCAGAACAGGGCTGCGACATCGGCACCGCCAAAGCGTTTGATTTCACGTAAACCCGTTGGCGAGGTCACATTGATCTCGGTCATATAATCGCCGATCACATCAATGCCGACGAGAATAAAGCCGCGCTCTTTCAAGGACGGACCAATACGGGCACAAATTTCCTGCTCACGCGGGGTAAGTTCAGTGGCTTCCGCACGGCCGCCCACATGCATATTGGAGCGGGCATCACTTTCAGCCGGTACGCGATTGATCGCGCCCACCGGTTCGCCGTCAATCAGGATGATGCGTTTGTCACCGGCACGGACATCTTTCAAATAACGCTGCGCAATAAAGGGTTCGCGATACATTTGCTCGAACATTTCCAATAGCGATGTCAGGTTGCGATCATCGGTGGTCAGATGGAAAACGCCGGCGCCACCATTACCGTAAAGCGGCTTGATGATGATGTCGCCATATTGTTTGCGAAATTCCAGCACTTCCTGAATATCTTTAGTGATCAGTGTTTCCGGCATCAGATCCGGAAACTCGGTGACGAAGATTTTCTCAGGACTGTTGCGCACCCATGCTGGATCATTGACCACCAGAGTTTTCGGGTGAATACGCTCAAGCAAATGCGTGGTGGTGATGTAATTCATGTCGAATGGCGGGTCTTGGCGCAGCAGCACCACATCCATTTCCGAAAGGTCACGACGCTCCGGCTCGCTCAAGGTGTAATGGTCGCCTTTGACATCGCGCACTTCGAGTTTTTCGAGGCGTGCCGTCACTGCACCATCGCGCATCGAAAGGCGATCAGGGGTGTAGTGATAAAGCTCGTGGCCACGCGCCTGAGCTTCCAGACAAAGCGCGAAAGTGGTGTCCCCTGTAATATTGATGGTGCTGATATGGTCCATTTGAACTGCAATCTTCAAGGCCATGGTCTCCTGAGGGCTTTCGCGTTTGTCATTTAAGTGTTTATGGCAAATAGGATATCCGCCCTCGACTTCAAGTGAGTTTTTAGAGCGGATATCTGTTTTATTTTAAACGGCGGCTTCCACCAGCACAATTTCTCCGTCGGCAACGGTTTGGCGAATGGCTTGGGCTGCTTGATATTCCGGTGAGTTGAAGCAATCCAGTGCGTGCTGCATCGATTCAAATTCGATAATCACGTTGCGCGCGCGGCCTTGGCCTTCCACCAGTTCTGCTTTACCGCCACGGGCAAGAAATTTCGCGCCGAAGCGCTCAAAGGCAGGCTTGGCGGTCGAGACGTAATCCTTGTAACGCTCCGGATCCTTAACATCAACACGTGCAATCCAATAAGCTTTGGTCATATGATCAATCTCCTCCTGATGATTAAGATGAAACTTTAAGCTTTTCAAAATCTTGCCGGCAATGCGGCATTCAGACTTCGGCTTTATACTTTAGGGATGATTAGCTTACCGCCATTTCGGCCAGAATTTTCTCTGCTGCTTCACGTCTGTCCGGTGCTGCAATGATCGGGCGCGCCACCACCAGATGGCTGGCACCGGCTTTGAGAGCATCAGACGGGGTCATAACGCGCTTCTGATCACCAAGCTCAGCCCCTTGCGGGCGGATGCCTGGGGTGACGATAGCCATATCTTTGCCGACGATCTGGCGAATGGCAGCGGCTTCTGCGGCTGAGGCTACCACGCCGCCCATGCCAGCTTCACGCGCTTGGGCAGCACGGCGCAAAACGAGGGTCTGCGCATTGTCGTTATAGCCTGCTTCGATCAGGTCTTCGTCATCCATGGAGGTGAGAACGGTGACACCGAGCAGGCAAAGATTGGAGCCTTTTGCCGCTTCAACACCTGCACGCATAGCTTTTGGATAGGCATGCAATGTCAGCATGCACACGCCCATTTTGGCGATATTTTCTACGCCTTTGGCCACCGTATTGTCGATGTCCAGCAATTTCATATCGAGAAAAACTTGTTTGTCTGCCGCAATCAAGGTGCGGACAAAATCCAAACCACCGGCAAATGCCAGTTGGTGACCGACTTTGTAGAAGGAAACTGTGTCGCCTAATTCATGAACGACATGCTCTGCGTCTTTAACCGTCGGTACATCCAATCCAACAATGAGACGGCTGCGTATATCTTCCACAGTCATGCCACTTTACCCTTTATATCTTTTCACAAACAGTCTGTTATTGGCACAAACATCCGAGTTGTGAAAGCCTATAAACGCATTAAGTAAGCGGGCGATGCCGACAAATTACAGGGCAAATATTAACATGCCTTCAGCTATGATTTGATTGAAGGCATGTTTATGGTCGAAGCCCGCCCAAAGCGGCATTGGACGCTCCTATAAACGTTAATTCGTGAATATTGCTTTCGCTTAGGAAAGTGGGCTGCGATAAACCCATAATTGTGCTGGCGGCACATTGCGCATGACAAAGTCATAATGCTTGACCACATAATTGCCTTTACCGGCCGGAACCGGTGCAAGCGGGCCATAGGTGATCTGGATGACCGGACGGCCAGCTGGCACACGGCGCAACAAATCTTCAATGATCTGAACACGTGCCGGAACAGGGAAGTTCAGCAATGGTACCGCAGAAATGACGCTGTCGAATATCATGCCTTTATTGTCGCCCAAAGTGGTGTCGAGATCAAAGGCATCGCCTTGAATGATGTTTACATCGGGAAAATTGATGCGCAGATGCTTGGCAAAATCTTCCGAATATTCGACGCAATAGAGATCTTGCGCTTTCACGCCATGCTGCAAAATTGCTTTGGTGATGACACCAGTGCCGGGCCCAAGTTCGAGCACCGGCATTTTGGATGTTGTGTCGATAACGCTTGCCATGCGGCGCGCAGTGATGGAGCTTGTCGGCAAAATGGCTCCGACGGCTTTCGGCCCTTCAATCCAGCCCTTAAAGAAGCGAATTTCTTCGTTGAATTTCTCGGCGAATTTACGTGCCAGCGGTCCTGCCATTATGCGATCTCCCATTAGCGTCATGTAGCAAAAGCAATTTGATCCTGTTCATAAACAGGGAAACTGTTTTGAAGTTTCGTTCATAGCATGAAATTTGTGGCAAGAAATTGCTTTTTCTCGTCGATGAAATCACACTTCGTTTTTTTATGAAACAGTTGTGCTTTTGATGATAAACATAGAAAAAGGGGCTATAAAGCCCCTTAATCCTTAATTCCTTCAAAGAAATCTTTCATCCGTGCAAAAAATCCGGTCGATTGCGGACTATTCTCTTTGGAAGAAATTTCCTCAAATTCCTGCAACAACTCGCGCTGGCGCTTATTGAGATTCTGAGGCGTTTCAATCGCCACCTGAATGTAAAGGTCACCAATGTTGTTTTGCCGCAGTATCGGCATGCCCTTCGCCTTCATGCGGAATTGCTTGCCGTTCTGGGTGCCTTCAGGAATTTTCACACGCGTTTGTGTGCCATCCAATGTGGTTACTTCAAACTGGCCGCCAAGCGCAGCCGTAGTCATGGAAATAGGCACTTTGCAATAAAGATCGGCGCCATCACGTTGGAAAAACTCATGCGGCTTGATGGAGATAAAGATATAAAGATCGCCCGATGGTCCGCCACGGGTTCCCGCTTCACCTTCGCCCGACAAGCGGATGCGGGTGCCGTCTTCGATACCAGCCGGAATATTGACCGAGAGCGAACGCTCTTGCGAAATGTGGCCTGTACCGGAACATTTGGTGCAAGGGTCAGGAATGGTCTGGCCGCGGCCGTTACAGGTCGGGCAGGCGCGTTCCACCGAGAAGAAACCTTGCGAGGCGCGCACACGTCCTGCACCGCCACAGGTGGCGCAAGTGACAGGCTGTGTGCCCGGTTTTGCACCTGAGCCACTGCATTCATCACACGTGATGGAGCTTGGTACACGGATTTGCGCAGTCTTACCGGCGAAAGCTTCTTCGAGAGAAACTTCCATATTGTAGCGCAGATCGGCACCGCGTTCGCGGCCGCCGGAGCGACGCTGGCGCCCGCCACCCATCATTTCGCCGAAAATATCTTCGAATATATCGGAGAAGCCACCGGCACCGCCAAAACCACCACCAAAGCCGCCGCCAAAACCACCGCCACCGCCACCGCCACCGCCATTTTCAAAGGCGGCATGACCAAAGCGGTCATAGGCTGCTCGTTTCTGCGGGTCTTTCAGCACATCATAGGCTTCACCAAGCTCGATAAACTTGCGCTCTGCTTCCGCGTCCCCCGGATTTTTGTCGGGGTGGTACTGCATGGCAAGTTTACGATATGCCGATTTAAGAACTTTATCATCAGCTGTTTTGGTAACACCTAGGATTTCGTAATAGTCGATCTTCATGAATTCGTCTTTCAGGCGGCTCTCATAATGACGGCCAAAAACTAAAAATGACCTCACAGCGCGCAAAACATAAGAAAACTGGCAGCGATACCAGATCTGAAACAAGATGTTATCGCGACTGGCTGCGGATGACAGAGTGCCTCAAACTTTGAATGAAATTTAAGCTCTCTGACCGGTTCAAACTTGAAACAAAACAACCGGAACAGCCGCCAATGTTTTGCCTTTCAAGCTTAAAGCTTGAACAAATTTGCTTGAATGTCGGAAAGCCCGGCATAAGCCGGGCTTTCCCCCATATCAGCTAGATTATGACTTCTTTTCGTTGTCGTCGATTTCTTCGAAATCAGCGTCAACAACATCATCATCAGATGTCTTTTCACCGGCTTCACCGCCCTCGCCATCTTCGCCCTGATTGGCTTCATACATGGCTTGGCCAAGCTTCATTGAAGCTTCAGCAAGGGTCTGTGTCTTGGCCTTGATGTCTTCTGCATCATCACCTTCAACAGCAGTTTTCAATGCTGCCAGTGCAGTTTCGATAGCCTGTTTGTCTTCAGCCGAAACTTTTTCGCCGTATTCCTTCAGCGACTTGTCGGTTGAGTGGATGAGGCCTTCTGCCTGATTCTTGGCTTCAACAGCTTCACGGCGCTTTTTGTCGGCTTCGGCATTGGCTTCAGCATCTTTAACCATCTGTTCGATGTCGGCGTCGGAAAGACCGCCAGATGCCTGAATGCGGATCTGGTGTTCTTTGCCTGTGCCTTTATCTTTTGCGGATACGTTAACGATACCGTTGGCGTCGATGTCGAAAGTCACTTCAATCTGCGGAACGCCGCGTGGTGCCGGTGGAATACCGACCAGATCAAACTGGCCAAGCATCTTGTTGTCGGCAGCCATTTCGCGTTCACCTTGGAACACGCGGATGGTTACAGCAGACTGACTGTCTTCAGCGGTCGAGAACGTCTGTGACTTCTTGGTAGGGATCGTGGTGTTGCGTTCGATCAGACGGGTGAAAACACCGCCCAATGTTTCGATACCCAGTGAAAGCGGGGTAACGTCGAGAAGCAATACGTCTTTAACATCGCCCTGCAAGACACCGCCCTGAATTGCTGCACCCATCGCAACAACTTCATCAGGGTTCACACCCTTGTGCGGTTCTTTACCGAAGAACTCTTTAACGACTTCCTGAATTTTTGGCATACGGGTCATACCGCCAACCAAAACAACTTCATCAATGTCGCCCGGCTTCAGACCGGCATCTTTCAATGCAGCCTTACATGGGTTGACGGTGCGCTGCACCAGATCATCCACGAGGGTTTCGAGCTTGGCGCGCGACAGTTTGATGGCCAGGTGCTTAGGACCGGTCTGGTCTGCGGTGATGAACGGCAGGTTGATTTCGGTCTGCTGTGAAGACGAAAGTTCGATCTTGGCTTTTTCAGCAGCTTCTTTGAGACGCTGCAAAGCAAGCTTGTCGTTCTTCAGGTCAATGCCCTGTTCTTTTTTGAATTCTGCGACCAGATATTCAACCAGACGCATATCGAAATCTTCACCACCGAGGAATGTATCACCGTTGGTTGATTTCACTTCAAAAACGCCGTCGCCGATTTCCAGAATGGAAACGTCGAAGGTACCACCACCAAGGTCATAAACCGCAATTGTCTTGCCTTCGCTCTTATCGAGGCCGTAAGCCAGAGCCGCAGCAGTTGGTTCGTTGATGATACGCAGAACTTCCAGACCTGCAATGCGGCCGGCATCTTTGGTTGCCTGACGCTGCGCATCGTTAAAATATGCAGGAACTGTAATAACAGCCTGTTCAACTTTTTCACCGAGGTAATCTTCAGCGGTTTCCTTCATTTTCTGAAGGATCATCGCGGATACCTGCGAAGGTGAGTATTTTGTACCGTGGACTTCTACCCACGCATCACCATTGTCGCCTTTAACAATCTTGTATGGCACCAGATCTTTATCTTTGGTGACCATCGGATCGTCGAAACGACGACCGACAAGACGTTTGACAGCAAACAAGGTGCCTTCCGGATTGGTGACGGCCTGACGTTTTGCAGGCTGGCCGGCAAGGCGTTCGTCACTGTCGGAGAAAGCGATAATCGACGGGGTGGTGCGTGCACCTTCCGCATTTTCGATGACCTTCGCGTTTTTGCCGTCCATGACAGCTACGCAGGAGTTGGTCGTTCCCAGATCAATACCAATTACTTTAGCCATATTTATCTCCATTCAGCAAACCGCTTAGACCTCTGACGAGCGTTCTGTTAAGCGGCCCCTATCGGTTCTAGGCTGCCCCTTCGTTACAAATTAAGGCATCCTGTTGAGGGGTATATAAGAAAGGGTTATTTTCACTGCAAGTCGGTTTAGGCCAGTTCTGCAAAATTACTGCATCAAGTGACAGGAATTTGCCCGAAACCATGAAAAAACGACTTAAACCTCTGTCCAGTTTCCTTTTTTCCCGGCTTCATAGACCATATCAATGAAATGCTGATTGCCTTTTGAGTTTTCAAGACTGAAAACACTGACAGGCGCGCCGCGTGCTTTACGCACAAATGTTTCCGCTTGCAACTGGTACTGGTTGATATTTTGGAAAGTGTAGGCGGTTGTGGTGTCATGTGTGGCATTATGCAGCGTAATGCGAGCGTGATCATATTTGAGCGGATTGAAGGGCGCATCCACTTCAATATAGCCTTTATCACCATGAAACAGCATCGATTGACGGTGTGCCATTTGTGTGGAGACATAAAAATGCAGGTCAAATCCGTCAAATTGCGCTTCTACACTGGCATAGCGGTCGGTTTTGAAGGTGGGATCAAATTCAATTTGGGCACGAATGCGCAAAGGCTCAAGGCCGGTACTCATGCGGGTGGTCACCACCGGATAAACACCGATATCAGGCAGACCACCGCCGCCAAGCGCCAACTGATTGCGCATATTGGCCGGATCATTGTTGAAATAAGTAAACACCCCTTCGACACGGCGCAGATGTCCGATCAAACCTTGCTGCAACAGTTCACGCAGTTTGATCCATTGCGGATGGTAATAAACCATGAAAGCTTCTGATATCATTACGCCATATTGATCGCGCGCGGCGATCAGCGCATCAATTTCTTGCATTTTGAGGGCAATCGGCTTTTCGCATAAGACATGTTTACCGGCCTTGGCTGCTTTTAGCGTCCACTCCACATGTTGTGATGTCGGCAACGGAATATAAATTCCGTCCACTTCATTGCAGGCAAGCAGCTCGTCATAAGAGCCGAAAGCATGTTTGGCACCAAAACGGGCGGCAACTTCACGTGCTTTGGTTAAATCGCGACTGGCGATTGCGTTTACTACACCGTTTTCACTGGCACAGATTGCCGGAATAACTTGACTGATGCCGATTTTCGCCGTCGACAGGATGCCCCACCTGAACATGATATTCCTCTCATATTGCACTGATGTTTATTGATGACTGTATCGCGCCCCGTTCAAAAATAGAAATACTGATTCTTTTGAATATTTTTCAGGGCTCTTTTGAGTTGAAATGCGTATGTGATTTAAGCTCGTTGGTTGCACGTTCACTGTTTTATATGTGTTATTTCAGATGAATTTTCATTTTTTACCGAAATATTCAGAAAATTTGACAAAAGGGGTTGAATATTAAAGACCGCTGATCCATATCAGGGTTACTTACCGCTGTGCCTCCTCCCATTGCGCGCGGTAAGTGTTCCCCTCTGAAGGTTTCGCCTTTATGGCACCTTCATAAATTTTAAGCCGGACTCTATAGTCCGGCTCTTTTTTTGCCTGCAATTTGAATAATTTTGATTGCAGCCAGCCTATGCCGGTGAAGATGTTTTGCGGGATAAAAGAAAAGGCGCCGTGGTTTCCCGCGGCGCCTTTTTTAAACTTAGTAACTGAATTTATGCATAAGCCTGCATCGGAGGGCATGAGCAGATCAGATTACGATCGCCAGCCACATTGTCGATGCGCGATACCGGCGGCCAGTATTTGGCAGTCGGATCAGCATCAGCATTCGGGAATACAGCTTCCTGACGTGAGTAAGGATGCGTCCATTCACCACCAATTGTATCAAAGGCAGTGTGCGGAGCATTGACCAGCGGGTTGTCGTCCTGTGGCCAATGGCCAGAGGCAACCTTGTCCGCCTCACCGGCAATGGCGATCATGGCGTCACACAGACGGTCAATCTCGTTCAACGGTTCGGATTCGGTCGGCTCAATCATCAATGTGCCGGAAACCGGCCATGACATGGTTGGCGCATGAAAGCCGTAGTCGATCAGACGCTTGGCAACGTCTTCAACGCTGATGCCTGCCTGATCTTTGAGTACGCGTGTATCCACGATGCACTCATGTGCCACACGGCCGTTCTTGCCTTTATAAAGGATCGGGAAGTGCCCTTCCAAGCGATGCGCAATATAGTTGGCGTTGAGAATGGCCATTTTGGTGGCGCGTGTAAGACCGGCACCGCCCATCATACGGATATACATCCATGTGATGACCAGAATGGACGCACTGCCGAACGGCGCTGCGGAGACAGCATTGCTCGTGCCTTTTTCCACGTGACCCGGAATAAACGGCACCAGATGCTTGGCAACACCGATCGGGCCAACGCCCGGTCCGCCGCCGCCATGCGGGATGCAGAATGTTTTATGCAGGTTCATGTGGCAAACGTCGGCACCAATATCGCAAGGACGGCCGAGGCCAACCAGAGCATTCAGGTTTGCACCGTCGAAATAGACCTGCCCGCCGTGGGAATGAACGATCTCGCAGAATTCGCGGATGCCTTCTTCAAACACACCGTAAGTGGACGGGTAGGTGATCATGAAGGCAGCAAGGTTGGCGCTGTGTTTTTCAGCTTTTGCCTTGAGGTCTTCAATATCGATGTCGCCTTCCGGCAGACAGTTGACCACAACTACTTTCATACCGGCCATGCTGGCGCTGGCAGGGTTGGTACCATGAGCCGATGACGGGATCAGGCAGATATCGCGTTGATGGTCGCCACGGGACTGATGGTAACGGCGGATAGCCAGAAGACCGGCATATTCACCCTGACTACCGGCATTTGGCTGTAAGGACACGGCCGCAAAGCCGGTGATTTCACAAAGCCAGTTTTCGACGTCGGAGGTCATCTGGGCGTAGCCGGTGCTCTGTTCTGCTGGTGCAAACGGATGCATATTGGCAACCGAGTTCCAGCTTACCGGCATCATTTCTGCGGCCGCATTGAGCTTCATGGTGCAGGAGCCGAGCGGGATCATCGCACGGTCAAGCGCCAGATCCTTGTCGGCCAAACGACGCAGGAAACGCATCATTTCGGTTTCGGAGCGGTGCTGATGGAACACTTCCTGTGTCAGGAAGGCCAATGTGCGGCTCGAAGGCAGACGTGTTGTGTCAGAGCTTGCAACAGTTGCACCAAAGAGCGCGGCAATCGCTGCCACATCTTCGTCGCTTGATGTTTCGTCAAAGGCTACAGCCAATGTGTCGGCATCAATGATGCGCAGCAAACGATTAGTTTTGTCGGCCTCTGCCGCAATAGATGCAGCTTTACCTGGAACCTTGACGGTGACGGTGTCGAACAGCTTGTCGCCAGCCAGCTCAAAGCCTGCCTTTTTCACGGCATCCGCAAAATTGCTTGCGCGTTTGGCAACTTCTGTTGCAATCGACTGCAAGCCGGAAGGGCCATGATAAATAGCATAAGAAGCCGCCATATTGGCCAGCAATGCCTGAGCGGTACAGATGTTGGATGTCGCTTTATCACGACGGATATGCTGCTCACGGGTTTGCAGTGCCAAGCGGTAACCAACACGGCCATGTGCATCGGTGGACTGGCCAACGATACGACCCGGAATGATACGGGTCAGAGCCTGCGACACGCCAAGATAGGCTGCGTGCGGGCCACCAAAGCCCATTGGCACGCCAAAGCGCTGCATGGAACCAACAGCCATATCGGCACCCCATTCGGCAGGGGCTTCGGTCACTGTCAGAGCCAGCGGATCGGCTACAGCAATGACTTGTGTGCCGAGTGCTTTTGCAGCAGCGATTACAGCTTTATAATCGCCGTAAACGCCCTTTGTATCAGGCCATGGAACGATCAGAGCGGTGGTGTCTGCATCGACATCGCCCGATGTTTCAATGGTGATGCCCAAAGGCTCGGCGCGGGTGCGCAGTACATCCAAAGTCTGTGTATGCAATTCACCAGCGATCAGCACGCGGTGACGGTTTTCGCGATGATGGCGGTAAGCAATAGCCATTGCTTCTGCCACAGCCGTTGCTTCATCAAGCAATGATGCGCAAGCAACCGGCAGGCCGGTCAGCTCTGTCACCAGTGTCTGGAAGTGGAACAGCAGCTCCAAACGACCCTGACTGATTTCGGACTGGTAAGGCGTATAGGCCGTGTACCAAGCCGGATTTTCAAACAGGTTACGCTGGATCACCGGCGGGGTGTAGCAACCGTTATAGCCAGCGCCGATAAAGCTTTTCTTGACGATGTTTTTATTCATCACAGCTTGCAATTCGGCCAGAGCCGCCGCTTCGCTCAAAGGCTGCGGCAAGTCCAACTCGCGGTTGAAGCGAATGGATTCCGGTACAGCCTGTGTGATGAGTGCATCCAGCGAGGAAACGCCGAGCGCAGCAAGCATGGTGCGCTCGTCAGCCTCGCGGGGACCGATATGACGATCCACAAATGGGAGTGAGCCTTGTGTCATTAGTCTACCAAAGCCTTGTAACCGGCTGCATCGAGCAGGCCGTTCATTTGACCTTCGTCAGCAAGCTTGAGCTTGAACAACCAGCCTTCGCCTTCTGCGGCCTGATTGATGAGTGACGGATCATTGACAACAGCATCGTTGATTTCAACGATTTCACCGTCAACCGGTGCGTAAACGTCGGAAGCAGCTTTAACAGATTCAACCACGACGATGGCTTCGCCTTTGGTAACCTTGCGGCCAACTTCCGGCAGTTCGACGAATACGAGGTCGCCGAGCTGTTCTTGCGCATGTATGGTGATGCCGACAGTGGCAGTGCCATTATCGTTGTTGAGCCATTCGTGATCTTCAGTAAACAGGATAGAGGCCATGATTGTTATCCTTTGTGGTAGTGATGCGGTGTAAATGGAAGTGAATGAACATCAAGCGGTACGAGATTACCGCGGATATCTGCAAAAACACGGGAGCCGACAGCGGCAAATTCAGGGGTGACATAGCCCATCGCGACCGGATGACCGGCTGAAGGGCCGAAGCCGCCGGAAGTGACGCGACCGATTTTGTTGCCGTCTGCATCAAAAAGTTCGACATCTGCACGCACAGGCTGACGGCCTTCAGGCTTCAGACCAACGCGCTTGGCTTTGGCACCAGCGGCCAATTTTTCCAAGAATGCTTTGGCACCGATAAAACCGGCAGTTTCGCGTACAGGTTTTGGCACAGCCCAGAGAAGACCGGCATCAACCGGATTGATTTCAGGGGTGATGTCCTGACCATGCAAGCAAAGGCCAGCTTCAAGGCGCAGGCTGTCACGGGCTGCAAGACCGATCCATGCAACGCGTTCATCTGCAAACAGTTTAGCGAGCAGTTCGCGGGCATCTTTTTCAGGCAGTGCAATTTCAAAGCCGTCTTCACCGGTATAACCGGAACGGGTGACAAACCAGTCAGCTTTTGGCTCGATACCGGTCATGAATGTCAGTTCGCCACCAGGAACGCCTGCTTTGGCTGCAACATCGGCTGCGGCAGGGCCTTGAAGTGCTAAAAGAACGCGGTCAAGCGGGTTGACGGTCACAGATTTACCAGCTGCAACCTTATTGAGATGCGCGATATCCGCATCGGCATTGCCCGCATTGGCAACGATCATGAAGCGGTTTTCGCCCAAGCGGGTGACGATCAGATCGTCTTCAACGCCTGCATTTTCGTTGAGCAGAAATGTATATTTCGACTGGTTCATCGGGATGGAAAGCGGATCAAGCGGGCAGGCTTCTGCCAGCAGTTTCGCTGCATCTTCACCGGAAATTTCAATCACACGCATGTGGGAAATGTCGAACAGACCAGCCTGTTCACGCACATGCAGATGTTCTTTCATCACGCCCAGCGGGTAGGTGATTGGCATGTTCCAGCCGGCAAAGCCGCCAAAACGTGCTTTCGCTGCTTCATGAATATCCTGCAATGGCAGGGTTTTTAAAGAGGTTTGTGCCGTATCGCCCATATCAACTCCAAAAGTCGCACGAATGCATCCGCAAAATGCGGCTGCTTCAGTGCCCCTCTGTCTGAAGCCTGAGAGACTCGCATAGTTTAAGATAAACTACACTTACACCTTCGGCGCGGGAGCAATGCCCCGACTTTCCAGAGTTGCCTTTCCTGTCAGCGGTTCTGGATACCTGAGAGATTTCGGGCGATTTCCCCTTCGGTGGCCAAGATACAGATAAGCTGCTCCCGACACTCTCCCGCAGACAGACAGGGCAGACGCTGATTGCTCCTTACCCTCGACGCCCTATGACTTAGCCGAAACGCGCACTCAAGTCACTCGCTTTCTGTTGGCTTTCAGCCGGTTTTGCGCGACAATTTGCCTTGGGCGTGGTCCAGTACAACCACCAACAGACCAGCCGCAAGCGCCCAAAAGGCGGAGCCGATGCTGAAAAAACTGATGCCGGACGCGGTGACTGCAAAGGTGACCACCGCACTCAAGCGCTCCTTTTCTTTTGAAAGAGCTAAAGTCATGGCGTTGATAAAAGGACCGGAGAGCGCAAGACCGGCAATCAAGGCGATCAGAACCGGCGGCAGAACCGCAAATATCGCCACGAGTGAAGCACCAAAAAGCGCAAAGACAATATAAATCCCGGCGTAGACAGGGCCTGTCAGCCAGCGTTTTGCGTGATCGGGATGAGCGTCTGGGCTCGTGCAAAGGGCAGCAGAAATCGCCGCTAAATTGCTTGTTGCCGCACCAAAAAATGCTGAAATCAAAGAGACAAGACCGGTAATTTGCAGTGCCTGCCCTGTTGGCGGTTCATAGCCAAAGGCACGAAGCACAGCAAAACCGGGCAAGTTCTGCGATGCCATCGTGACCAGATAGAGCGGCAGTGCTAAGCCAATCATGGCGCTGAGATGAAAGGTCGGCGTGATAAATTCCAGTGTTGATAGCTCAGGTGCCGGAAGGCTAGGCGAGCGGCCTGTGACAAGCGCAAAAATAACGCCGACGATCAATACCGCTATCACGGCAAGCGAGGGATTAAACAATCGGATAATAAAGAACAGAACTGCGAGCGGCAGCATCATCATCGGATCAATTTGTGCAGCCTTGGCAGCGTTTAAAACAAAGCCTACCAAAACACCGGCCAGCATGCCGGAGGCAACGGAAGTGGGAATGCTGGAGACGAGGCGGGACAATGGCTTGATCAGGCCGGTGAGAATGATCGCAACCGCGGTGACGATAAAAGCCCCGACTGCTTCATTGATGGTGAAACCGCTGCTGGCACCAATTAATGCCAGTCCGGGCGTGGACCATGCTGCGATAATCGGCATTTTATACCGGATACTGAGATAGGCGGAGGCTGCGGCAATAGCCAGACAAACGGCCGTGACCCAGCTTGCGGTTTGGGTTTGGCTTGCTTCCAGTGTTGTGGCTGCTGCGATAATGAGAGCCAATGTACCGCCGAAGCCTACAATAGCCGCAACACTGGATGAGGCAAAAACCGAAAACCGCATGAACTGTAACCTTAATTATTGATTTGGCTGATCATCATGTCGAGAGAGCGCGTTAATAGTTCGAGATCTTGCGGGCGGGAAAGGCGATGATCACCATCGCGCACAAGGGTCAAGGTCACATTATCGACCGGCAGATGTTCTGTCAGCAGCAGAGCGTGTGAGTAAGGAACATCCTCATCCTTCATCCCTTGCAAAATATGCACCGGACAACCGGTTTCGATAATGTCGGTCAAAACCTGATTGTCTCGTCCGTCTTCGATAAGATTGCGGGTATAGATGAATGGATTGGGTGAATATTCGGAAGGTTCTTCAAAATAGCCGTTCTCAACCAGCGATTTTTTGTGTTCTTCGCTTAAATTTGGTTCGATCAGGCGGGCGGTAAAATCGGGTGCCGGTGCAATTAGAATGATTCCCGCGGGTCCTTGACCTTGTTTGATCAGTTCCTGCGTCATGCGCAAAGTAATCCATGCACCCATCGATGAGCCGACGAGAATTTGCGGTTTCTTATTATATTGATGATGCACGGTGAGTGATTCATTCAGCCAGCACGAAATGGTGCCTTCATTGAAATCACCACCCGATTCGCCGTGGCCGGAATAGTCGAATCGTAAAAATTCGTGATCATTGGCTGCTGCCCATTGGTTGAGCGATTCTGCTTTGGTGCCCAGCATATCTGACCGATAACCACCCAACCATGTGATTCCCTGTGCCTTGCTGCCTGCACGATAACGTAGGGCAATAGGTGCGCCATCAACATCGATGAATTCAAGGTTTTCTGTCATTACTGCCAGTCTCCGTTTATTTCAATTATGATAGGGCTATACGCATGAGAAGCCTTGTTCAATAGCGTAAAAGCCTTGAAAAACTGAGTAATGTGCCTAAATATTATCGTGGAGGCATGCTTTTGACCGATTTATTCGGTTGGGGGTGATTTTTCTTAACAAAGATGCTATTGACATCCGCACTTGCTTGACGCCATGTCCGCGCTAGTTATGCGGCAGCGTTTGCAAGACACTGTTATTTTGCTGTTAAGCTGATAAAAGTGCCGCCGAGAAGTTTAATTTTTGAGGAGTTAACGACCATTCGCCGACCGTTCAGAGCGACGCCGGTCCAGAAAGACGGACCGCGCTCCAACCGCGACATCCGGGTTCCCCGGGTTCAGCTAATCGATGCCGAGGGCCACAACCACGGCGACATGACCATTCAGGATGCCATTGCGATGGCAGAGGAAGCGGGGCTCGATCTTGTAGAGATCGTACCGAACGCAGAACCGCCTGTTTGTAAAATTGTTGACCTTGGTAAGCTCAAGTATCAGAGTCAGAAAAAAGCCGCTGAAGCGCGCAAAAAACAGAAAACGGTCGAGATCAAAGAAATTAAGATGCGACCGAACATCGACACTCATGATTATGAAGTGAAGATGAAAGCTGCGCACCGATTCTTTGATGAAGGTGATAAGGTTAAGTTCACACTGCGTTTCCGTGGTCGCGAAATGGCGCACCAGGAACTGGGTATGAAGCTGTTGCAGCGCGTTAAAGAAGAAACATTGGAGATCGCCAAGGTGGAAGCTGAGCCACGCCTTGAAGGTCGTCAGATGATGATGGTTCTTGCGCCACGCTAATTGTGCGGAGCGCTGATGATTCAGATTTGCTTGCAGATTGAAGGGTTTACCCTTATCCGGAAGCAAAAGCAGTGATTTAAAAGAAAACCGCCTTCGGGCGGTTTTTTTGTTTTCAATATTTATTGTACGTATTTATTGGCTGTGCTGGTTTAAATCAAAACGGCGCGATGATTCAGTAGTTGCGTTTTTATCATATTATGCCTATAAAGCCTCGTTCGAACCGACCGGCAGGGCATGCCGTGGCGGTTTCGTGTGCTTTTCAGACTTTGGTCGGTCTGGAAGTAGAAAACCAGAGCTCTGATGTTCAAACGAATGTTGAGAGCCTCTAGATTAGGAGAGCAAAATGCCCAAGATGAAGACCAAATCCTCCGCTAAAAAGCGGTTCAAAATTACCGCAACCGGCAAAATCAAAGCTGCTGCTGCCGGTAAGCGTCATGGCATGATCAAGCGCTCGAACAAGTTCCTTCGCGATGCTCGCGGCACCATGGTTCTTAGCGAACCAGATGCAAAGATCGTGAAGAAGTTCCTGCCAAACGGCCTCTAAGCCGCTATATCCTTAAGGAGATCATACTATGGCACGTGTAAAACGCGGCGTAACTGGCCACGCTAAACATAAAAAAGTTCTCAAGCAGGCAGAAGGTTTCCGCGGTCGTCGCAAGAACACCATTCGTACTGCTATGGCAGCTGTTGATCGCTCAAAGCAGTATGCTTACCGCGATCGCAAGAATCGTAAGCGTAATTTCCGCGCTCTGTGGATTCAGCGTATCAATGCTGCTGTTCGCGAGCATGGCTTGACCTATGGCCGTTTCATCGATGGCCTGATGAAGTCAAACATTGAAATCGACCGTAAAGTTCTGTCGGATATCGCTATCCATGAACCTGAAGCATTTGTAGCTCTGGTTGATTCTGCGAAAAAGGCACTGGAATATCTGAAAGATACCACGCCTAACGCTTTTGAAGGCGCTGTTCGTTAAGCCAGCCGCCTTCCCAAAGCACGATTGAATAACTTTTGGGACCCGCGCTGGCTCGGCTGGCGCGGGTTTTCTTATTTTCCGGATTTGACATGAACATTGATACGCAAATTGCCGGTCGCACATGGGCAGAGGATCATCACGATGCTCTGGCTCAGGCTGTTGCTCGCAGTGTGGATCAACGTATCATGAAGGTTGAGATTGACGGTCGTACCCTCTGGATCAAGCGCTACGATGTTGAAGCCGTGCCGCTGCCCAGGCGTCTCCATAGCAGGCTTTCGCGTTTTATGCCTTATGCTTTTATGCGCTCACCGCATATTGAAGATAGTGAAGGGCAACGCGCCCGCGAATTGCGCAAAATGCAAGCATTTGAAAGCGCTGGTTTGCATGTGCCGGATATGGTTTGGACGCAAGAAAATGTTGTGGTGCTGGGCGATGCAACGCCGATACAGCAGGTACGGCTTGATGCACTCAAGCGCACGGATCCTCAGGCGCATGATCGTATTTTGATTGAATGTGCGGAGGCTTTGGCCAAAGTTCATGCAAATGGTCTTTGTCATGGCCGTCCGCATCCGCGTGATTTTTTCTCGGTTCGATCCGAAGTTGGTTTTCTGGATTTTGAAGAAGAGCCGGAAGCCGTAATGGCGCTTGCAACAGCACAGGCGCGCGATTTATGGCTGATGTTCTTCCAGATTTCGTCGCAAGCGCGATTGCCGGAAACCAGTGCGCAGGCATTTGCCGCTTATCGGGTAATTGCTCCTGAAGATGTTATTCGTGAATTGAACAAAATTGTTGATTTCTTTCGCTTTACCATCCGCCCGTTGCGTTTTTTGAAGCGTTTTTATCTGGGCGGCGACGGTAAAAGACTGTTAAAAGCAATGGAATTTTTCGATAAGGCTTTAAAGAACTGAATGTCTCAAGCGGACGCGAACAGGTTGCCTGAGGTGACCGCTTGAAAAAAGACCCGATCAGGCCGGAACAGATCATTTTCATCTAAATGATTTCCCGGTTTTAACACACCCGAAGCCCTCGTATCCCGAAGGTATAAAGGCATAATTATGAGTGATCTTGAACAATTAGAACAGACAATTATGGGCGAAATTGCCGCCGCCGGTGATGAGAGCACCATTGAAGTGGTGCGTGTTTCGGCTTTGGGTAAAAAGGGTTCGGTTTCAGAGAAACTGAAAACATTGGGCTCGATGTCGCCGGAAGAACGCCAGCAGCAGGGACCGGCCATCAACGGATTGAAAAACCGCGTGAGCGAAGCATTGGCCGCGCGCAAATCCGAATTGCACAAATTGGCGGTTTCCGCACGTTTGGAGCGCGAAAAGCTCGACGTGACTTTGCCGGTGCGCAGTTCTGCTGCATCGCGCGGTCGTATCCATCCGATCAGCCAAGTGATTGACGAAATTACCGCAATTTTCGCTGATATGGGCTTTTCGATTGCCGAAGGGCCGGATGTTGAAACCGATTATTACAACTTCACTGCGTTGAACTTCCCTGAAGGCCATCCGGCGCGTGAAATGCATGATACTTTCTTCTTTAATCCGGATGAGAGCGGTGAGCGCAAATTGCTGCGTACCCACACTTCTCCGGTGCAGGTTCACACTATGGAGCGCTTTGCGCAGATGCGTGACAAGGAAGGCCGTGACGAACCGATCCGCATCGTCATTCCGGGTAAAACCTACCGCATGGATTCTGATGCAACCCACTCCCCGATGTTCCATCAGGTGGAAGGTCTGGTTGTCGATAAATCTTCAACTGTTGCCCAGATGAAATGGGTGCTGGAAGAGTTCTGCAAAGCCTTCTTTGAAGTGCCTTCGGTTAAAATGCGTATGCGTCCGAGCTTCTTCCCGTTCACCGAGCCTTCTGTCGAAGTTGACATCCAGTGCGACCGCTCAGGGCGTGAAGTGAAATTCGGCGAAGGCAATGACTGGCTGGAAATTCTGGGTTGCGGCATGGTGCATCCGAATGTGTTGCGCAATGCGGGCTTTGACCCGGATATCTATCAGGGCTTTGCATGGGGTATGGGTATCGATCGTATCGCCATGCTGAAATATGGCATGCCTGATTTGCGCGCTTTCTTTGATGCTGATGTGCGCTGGCTTAATCATTACGGCTTCCGCCCGTTAGATCTGCCGACTTTGTTCGGCGGTCTGAGTGCATAAGAGGCGGAAAGGACAAATAAAATGAAATTCACACTTTCCTGGTTGAAAGAACATCTTGAAACTGAAGCGACGCTGGATGAGATCGTTGAGAAGCTGACAGATATTGGTCTGGAAGTTGATGGCGTAGATGACCGCGCCAGCTTCAAAGCTTTCACAATTGCCAAAGTTCTCACTGCCGTGCAGCATCCTGATGCCGATAAATTGCGTGTACTCACTGTTGATGCAGGTGACGGCAAGCCATTGCAGATTGTCTGCGGTGCGCCCAATGCGCGTGCCGGTATGGTTGGTGTTTTGGGTCGTCCGGGCGATTATGTGCCGGGTATTGATGTCACTCTGTCGATTGGCAAAATCCGTGGCGTTGAAAGCTTCGGCATGATGTGCTCCGAGCGCGAGCTGGAACTGTCCGACGAGCATGACGGTATCATCGATCTTCCTCAAGATGCACCTGTCGGCACCAGCTATGCGAGCTATATGGGCATTGATGATCCGATCATTGAAATCGGCCTGACCCCGAATCGTGCGGATTGTGCAGGCGTTCATGGGATTGCCCGTGATCTGGCCGCAGCCGGTCTTGGTACACTCAAAGGTGACAAGATTGAAGCGATCAAAGGCACAGGTGAAACTCCGGTTAAAGTGGTGCTTGATCAGCCTGCCGACAAACCATTCTGTAATGGTTTTGCACTTCGCTTGGTTAAAGGCGTTAAAAATAAGGCCAGCCCGCGATGGTTGCAGCAGCGCCTGAAGGCCATTGGACTTCGTCCGATCAATGCACTGGTGGATATCACCAATTATGTCACCTTTGATTATGGTCGCCCGTTACATGTGTTTGACGCTGCCAAAGTCAAAGGCAATCTGACTGTACGTGCTGCCAAAGATGGTGAAACCATTCTGGCGCTCGATCAGCGTGTATATAAATTATCATCGGACATGTATGTCATTGCCGATGATAATGGCGCTGAATCCATTGCCGGTATTATGGGTGGCGAACATTCAGGCTGTGATGAAAACACCACCGATGTGCTGATTGAATCCGCCCTTTGGGATGCGATCACCATTGCCCGCACCGGCCGGCAGCTCGGTATTGTCACCGATGCCCGTTATCGTTTTGAACGTGGTGTTGATCCGGAATTCATGGTTTCCGGCCTTGAATATGCAACCAAACTGGTAATAGATTTGTGCGGCGGTACGCCAACCGAAACAGAAGTTGTCGGTTATCAGCCATATGCCCCGCGTGAAATCACTTTCCCTGTGTCAGAGGTCAAGCGTTTGACCAATCTGGATGTGGAATATGCAGAAGCGGCACAGATTTTGACGGGGCTCGGCTTCGGCGTGTCTGGTGACGGTAAAGCTGTTTTGACTGTTCAAGTGCCGTCATGGCGCGGTGATGTGGAAGGCAAAGCCGATCTTGTTGAAGAAGTGATGCGTATTCACGGTCTCAATGAAATTGAACCGCAGCCATTGGAAAATATGGGGAGCGTCAACGGCAAGATTCTCACCACGTTGCAAATCCGCACCCGCATGGCACGCCGTATGCTGGCTTCCCGCGGTATGATGGAAGCGGTGACTTATTCCTTCATTCCGGAAGCGCATGCCAAAGCCTTTGGCGGCGGCAAACCGGAACTGAAGCTTGCCAATCCGATTGCGGCCGATATGTCGGATATGCGCCCGAGCTTGCTTCCGGGCTTGCTGGTTGCAGCACAGCGCAATGCAGATCGCGGTTTTGCTGATCTGGCGCTTTTTGAAGTATCTGGCACTTATGAAGGCGAAAAGCCTCAAGATCAACGCCGTGTGGCTGGCGGTATCCGCCGCGGCACTGCTGGTGTTGAAGGTGCAGGTCGTCTTTGGTCAGGCAATGCGCCGGCTGTTGGTGTTTATGATGCCAAGGCGGATGCGCTGGCAGCTTTGGAAGCCGCAGGCGCTCCGGTTGACCGCATCCAGATCGAAGCGGGCGCACCTGAATGGTTCCATCCGGGTCGTTCCGGCACGCTGAAGCTGGGACCAAAAGTTGTGCTTGGCTATTTCGGTGAATTCCATCCGGATACGCTGGAACTCTTGGATGTGAGCGGCGCACTTTGCGGCTTTGAAGTCTTCATTGATGCCATTCCTGAGCCGAAGAAAAAAGCCACCTGCACCAAGCCGTCATTGGTTCTGTCACAGTTCCAGACCGTCAAACGCGACTTTGCCTTTGTGGTGGATAGCAATGTGGAAGCAGGCGGCCTGATCCGTGCGGTGATGTCTGCCGACAAGAAGCTGGTCAGCAATGCACAGGTGTTTGATATTTTTGCCGGTGCTTCTTTGGGCGAGAATAAAAAATCGGTTGCGATCGAAGTTCTGTTGCAGCCGCTTGACCGGACTTTGGCCGAAGAAGATCTGGAAGCTGTGGCCAAGAAGATCATCGAGGCTGTTGCCAAACAAACCGGCGGCGTGCTGCGCGGTTAATCTTTTCTGATATTATCCCAAACAGATCATTGTTTGGGATAAATTTAAGCCAATAAAAAAGCCGGAAACCTTGGTTTCCGGCTTTTTTCATATTTTGTCGCTTATCAGTAAGCCCATTCGCCTTTGCGCATCAGCGGCTCATGGCTGCCATCGGCATTGACGCCATCGACATCGATCTGATCAGAGCCGATCATCCAGTCAATATGGATCAGGCTGGAATTGCCGCCCTTGGCTTTAACCTCATCCGGTGTAAGGTTTGCACCATCAACAAAACACTTTGAATAGCACTGACCAAGCGCAATATGGCTGGCAGCATTTTCGTCAAACAATGTGTTGTAGAACAGCAAGCCGCTTTTCGAGATTGGCGAGGAATGCGGCACCAAGGCCACTTCACCCAAATGACGCGCACCGGCATCCGTATCCAGTACTTTGTTGAGCACTTCTTCGCCACGGCTGGCTTTGGCTTCAACGATGCGGCCATCTTCAAAGCGTACAGAGATATTGTCGATCAATGTGCCTTGATGCGACAATGGCTTAGTGCTGGAAACATGGCCGTTGACGCGCAATGCATGCGGTGTGGTGAACACTTCTTCGGTCGGGATATTCGGGTTGCAGATAATGCCGTTTTTGGCAACCGACGCACCGCCCATCCATTCATGACCATCTGCCAGCCCGACAATCAGATCGGTGCCCGGACCTTTGAAATGCAAGGAGTGATAGTTTTTGGCATTCAAATAGGTGGTGCGTTCTTTCAGCGCTGCATTATGCGCTTCCCAAGCGGCAACCGGATTTTCGACATCCACGCGGGAGGCGGCAAAAATCGCATCAGCGAGCTGGCGGGTTGCATCTTCCGGTGATGCATCAGGGAACATCAAAGCCGCCCATTCAGGGTTTGGATAAGAGATGATGTTCCAGTTGATGTCGAAATTGGCAATTTTCTCCAGAGCCGGCTGATAGGCCTTGGAATTGGCGCGGTTGGCGCGCGAAACTTTACCTGCATCTTGGTTGGAGAGAAGCAGTGGATTGTCTGCAGCAATGGCAAGGCGAGCCGCATTTTTGCTGTAAGCTTTGGCCATGCCTTCATAAAGCCAGTCAGCGGCCTGATCAAAGCTTGCATCATTGGCATGCTGATAGCGCGCAAGTGCAATCTGATCATCGGAGAAAAATGGGGTTACCAGTCCGGCACCAGCCTGATAGGCGTGTTTGGCAATCAGGCGCACCAATGGCAGGGCGCAAACAGGTGCGGTAATGACGAGATCTTGTCCTTCCTGCAAACGCAAGCCAACTTTAACGGCGACCTCGGCCAGACGGTCGAGCTTAACAGGATCAATAATATTTTCCGGTAATGTATAGGACATAACGGCCTCTGCTTTTATGAATTTTCTGCGCTGAACATAACGCCTTGGCTAAGCTGTGACCAGTCACAATTCATAGTGTTGCATAAGCGAATTGAGCAGATACCCGTAGCGATGAAACTTTCGATAATACTGCTTTGTTTTTGTCATTTAAACGAGCACGCAAGTTTATGTTGAAATAAAAATGTAAGTTTCATTTCGTGAAAGGTTTATTACAATAAATTATATCAATACACTTGAGTTATTATATTTACTTCATCATACTCGATCAATCGGCACAAGCGCGCTGATACGTAGACACAAGAACAAGAGTTAAACGGTAGCGTCTTGTCTGCTTTGGTAAAGGGCAGGCATAGTTAAGTGAATACAAGGTGTTAGTAAGTTTCCTCCCCCACTGTCGCGTGCGGAAACTTCCTTGGGAGCGCCTTTGATGAGAGGAGTAAATCGTGACTAAAATGACAAGGCGATTGTTTATCGCCTCCCTTCCCCCGGCACTTTTAGCAACCCGAATGCCTGCCTATGCGGCACCGGCCAGCGATCTTCAGCTGATCGCGAAACAAAAATTGGAACCGGCGATTGTTACTATGCATCGCCGTCTGGAGCGTCTGACCTCAACGCTCACATTCATGACCACCGGCGCGCATCCGGATGACGAGCCAAGCGGCCTGCTGGCATCATTGCGCCATGTCTATGGTATCCGTCCAGTGCTTTATTGCATCACGCGTGGTGAAGGCGGTCAAAACAGCATTGGTGCGGAGCGTGGCTCTGTGCTGGGTGTATTGCGTACCCGCGAAATGGAAGAAGCATCACGCTCATTAGATGCCTCGTTGGCATTTGGTGGTCGCGGCCACAATGACAGCGTCCATGATTTCGGCTTTTCCAAAGATCCGAACCAGACAATCGATCGTTGGGGTCGTGACCGCGTCATCGAGCGTATGACATGGGCTTTCCGTCAGTATAAGCCTGATATCGTGATGAACTGCTTCCTTGATGTTCCGGGGCAGCATGGTCATCACCGTGCGGCAGTGGTTGCAACCTTTATCACAGCTGACATCTCCGGCAACCCAGATGAGTTCCCGGAACAGATTGAGGCCGGCCTTGCCCCTTGGAGCGTGCCGAAAATCTATTCGCCTGCTTATGGCGGCGGCGGTGGTGTTTACGATGATGAAACTCCACCACCACCAACCACATTGACGGTAACAGCACCTGAACGCGATAAAATTTCAGGCGCAACCTTCCCGCAGATGGGTGAATGGTCACGTTCTTGCCACCTCACACAGGCTATGGGGCGCTGGCGTCCGGAACCCCAGACCGAATGGGCATTGCATTTGGCTAAAGTTGCCAAGGGCGAGCCAGCGAAAACTGAAAAAGACATTCGCGAAGGTCTGGTTGCAACTGTTGGCGATATCGCCAATGTTGATGGCATGCCTGCTTCTGCGGCAGATAGCTTGCGCAATGCGCAAGGCTTGATCGACGAAGCCCTTGCTGATTATGGCGATCCTGTTGTTGTCACTGCCAAGCTCCTCGAAATCGGCAAAGCCGTTGATGAAGCACGCAAGCAGTTGCCGCAGGAACTGCATGACAATATCGCGCATCGTCTGGAACGCAAGACACGCGAAATCGATTTGGCGCTGGCAACAGCGTCTGGCATGCATATCCGTGCCTTTACTGAAGGAGCAGACATCAAGGCCGGTGATACGATCACCATTAAAACCCTTGTTGATGCGCCTGAAAGCGTGGAAATTCAGTCGGCAGAAATCATTGCCCGCGAAGGTTTGAATGCGGCAGGTGATCAGGTAACTGCATCAGCTGATGCGAGCCTTACCAATCCCTTGACCGAGCAATTTGATCCGCTTGGTGGTAACGGCGATGCCTTCGTGCGTCTGACCGCTAAAATTGGTGATCGCGCTGCGGTAATTGATGTGGATCTGGAAGATGCCTTGCGCGTTCTGCCATCCGCATCGCTGGAACTGAAGCCTGATGCCGTTGTGTTCAACACAGCTAAAGAGCTTGAGCCAGTTGCAATGACGGCAACGGTTACCAATGCCAAGACGGATGATCTGAAGATTGATCTGCCTGAAGGCTGGGCGATGAACAAAACTGGCAACACATCTGACGAAGCTGCAAGTTTTGACCTGCAACCACCGGCAAAACCGGGTGAAGTTCGCTTTGCGATCGAGCCGGAATTGCTCGGCAAAGAAGCCTATGCAATCAACACCTTCTCTTACCCGCATATCGGCCGTTCCGTTGTGCCGACCAAGGTTTCCGTGCCTGTTCAGACCGTTGGTGCTGAACTGCCTGCGAACCACAAAGTTGGCTATATCAGCGGCGGTAATGATAATGTTGGTCTGTGGATGAAGCGCCTCGGCATTGATGTCGTGGAGCTTTCACCAACGGATGTTGAACGCGGTGAATACCGTGATCTGAAAACCATTGTCGTTGGTATTTTTGCTTTCGGTCGTCGTAAAGATCTGGCGGCTGCTGTTCCGGCCTTGCACGAATGGGTTAAGAAGGGCGGCCATTTGGTAACGCTTTATCATCGCCCTTCGGACGGTTGGAACCCTGAAACTGTGCCACCGGCATTCCTGAAAATCGGCTCGCCTTCCATCCGTTTCCGCGTGACAGACGCGAATTCGGAGGTGGATATTCTTGAGCCGGATCATCCATTGCTCAACTACCCGAACAAAATCGGGCCGGAAGACTGGACAAATTGGGATAAGGAACGCGGTCTTTACTTCGCATCCGAATGGGATGAGGCTTATAGGCCGTTGCTCGCCATGAGCGATGCCGGTGAAGATAAGCTGAAAGGTTCACTGGTTTCTGCTGAAATTGGTGAAGGCCGTCATACGCATACAAGCCTTGTGCTGCATCATCAGCTCGACAAGCTGGTGCCGGGTGCATTCCGCTTGCTGGCCAATCTGGTTCAGCCTGCCAAGCACTAAGAGCATTTCCAGCAAAAGTGTGAAGCGGTTTTGCGTAGGATAATGCGATAAAGAAAAAATATGACAAGAAAAAAGCCCCGTCAGTTCTGCTGGCGGGGCTTTTTTTTATAGAGAAATTTAAAAAATCAGTTGAGGGCTGGGCGCTGCTGCGTCAGTAGGAACGCACCGATCGCATCCACATTTTCGGCAGCCGGTGCATAGGCCAATGATTCAGTTGGCTGTGCCGTTGGCAGCGGTACTTGTAGCTCAGCTACTTGTGCAGTTGTATTCTGTTGTGTCCGTACCGGCGCTTGTGGTTCGGCAGCCGCAATCATTGTGGTCGGTGCAATTGCTGCCGGTTCTTCTGCCGTTTGTGGTGTGGTGACATTATATGCCTTGTCGCTCGGCACAGCCTGATTTTGTGGTGTGTAGATGCTGGCCAGATTGTATGGCTCTGAAGGAACAGGCGCTTGCAAGGAGCCGTCCTTATTGCGCTTTTCATAGAAAGCATTGCCGCCTGCAACCAGCACATAATGCATGTTTTTGTAAGGGAATTTCAAACCGGCCGTATGGAAGAACATTGAGTTCTTGGCGGCGGGGTGACGCTTGCCCTTCAATACTTCATCGGCGGCTTTTTGCACATCCGGCAGCGCTTTTGAATTCATCTTGCGGGTCAGAACACCCGGCGCAAACTGGTTTTTCTGACCGACAACGCCACAAATCGTATCTGGATATTGTTTTGACAACAGGCGGTTGATCACAACTGTTCCAACGGCAACAAGGCCATCCTGACTGGAGCGGTTGGCTTCAAAGAACATGGCGCGTTCGAGGCATTCACGGTCTTTCGGTGTGTAAGTATAGGTTTTCACACCATTGACGCGGATGACATTGCCTTTATCAGCGCTGGCTGTTTGGGTCGTCGCTTTAGCGCTGCTGAGCGCTGCGGTCTGGTCGGTGGTGGTGCAGCCTGAAACAATTACTGATGCTGCCAGCATTGCCATTGTCAGGGCAAATTTTGCCGAATGACCAGAGAACATGTGTTTCATCAGTTTAATCCTATATCAGGCACGAAAGTTGTAAGGGCGCAGTGGAAGAGCTCCAAAGCGGGTAACTTTTTGTCTTTTGTGGATCCGTGTGATTTTTTAACCGCATTCGAACCTGTGGGTCAAATGTCACAGTTACAATAAATTCGTGAATGAACGCCTAAAAGACGTGAAATTTATCGGGATACAGTTTTGATGAAACTTTATTTATATTAATATTTTCTTAAAAAGCTTTGGCTGATGCTGCGGCGCATTTTCATGTAACATGCTTTGAAAGCCCCTGATTTACAGCTTTTTGAGGCAAACAATGAGAGGCAGGGCAGTTTCGTTTGGTTTAACGCAGACTTAGCTCGAACATATGTTTAAAACAGCAAATGCGCTTTTGCTTTTATGGTTCCCTATGCCATTCTCAACTTTATTCCTGAATTGTAACTTTGTGTGATAATCGACCCGTTTTTACGGTTTTCATCAAAAATCATGATTTATAGGACAGATATCGATTCGAAAAAGCGGCAGCCGATTTAATCAAGCTGCCGCTTTGCTTATGTTTATTGATGAGGCGATTTAACCGAATGAATAGCCTGCACCGCGCACGCATGTCTCCCGAAAGTGGTTACCGG
>NZ_JBJDRZ020000030.1:0-10227 GCF_044987585.2 Paenochrobactrum sp. BZR 201-1
TCGGAATGGGGGCTGTCGTCAGCGCCTGTCGCATTTCTATTTTGCTGGGAACGTCGCAACTTTAACTTGCTAAAACAATATTTATAACAGGGTGGGTTCTAGTTTGAAGTGCGAAATACCAGTAAACTCTTAAGCTGATCATCATTGTTTAAAGGACATTCCTGATGAAAATGCCTCGACTACCTTTGAGCGGGCAATGTCGTTGCGGTCAAATCAAGATTGATGTGAGCGAAGCACCTATAATGACAGCAGCTTGTCATTGTACAGGCTGCCAATCCATGAGCAGTAGCGCATTCTCCTTAACCGCAATGATACCCTCGTCTGGCTTTAAAGTCACTCAGGGATATCCTGTCATCGGTGGTCTGCATGGCCCGCAACAGCATCATTATTTCTGCGATCATTGCATGACATGGATTTTTACCCGCATCGAAGGTGTGGATGCATTTGTCAATGTGCGCCCGTCCATCTTTGATGATCATACATGGTTTGTGCCATTCATAGAGACAATGACCAAAGAAAAGCTGTTTTGGGTGCAAACACCTGCCACGCATAGCTATGAAGGTTTTCCGCCTTTTGAAGATTTTGATACGCTGATCAATGAATTTGTGTCTGCACAAGAAACACAACCAGACAATTCTGGATCACGTAGTGATTGATTTCGCGCATCACATATCTTATTTTATAAGCAGCCAGATTTCAGATTATGTTAGCTGGCGTTGAGATTAATGAATTCCAGTTCTCAGGGCGGGGTGAAACTCCCCACCGGCGGTAACGGATATCAATGTTTGAAGCCCGCGAGCGCCTGACTTGTTTGGTCAGGGTCAGCAGATTCGGTGTAATTCCGAAGCCGACGGTTATAGTCCGGATGAGAGAGAGCGTGGTGTGAATGCTGCATGAGCAAACGGTTGTGAAACCGTTGGCAATTGTTGTTTTTCGACCCGTACCCTGAGGTGACAGGCTAACGAGACAGGAAAACAACGTTGAGCCCAATTACCTCTGTTAAAACCACCAGATCATCTTTTCTGGGAGCCAGTTTGATGCTGGCCGCCTGTGTGGCCTATGCCGGCGTTAATGTAGCTACCCAATGGGCTGGCACCAAAACCGGCATTCCATCCGTAATCATTGCTTTCTGGCAATATATGATCGCTTTAGTTCTGACTTTACCATTTTTAATACAAAGTGGTTTGCGCGCTCTGCGTACCAATCATCTTATGTTGCACATTTTGCGTGTAGCGCTGGCAGCGGCAGGTGTGCAAGTATGGATCTACGCCCTCACCCATGTGCCGATCTGGCAAGTTATTGCATTATCCATGACGTCGCCTTTTTTTGTAATTATGTTTGCCCGTTTCTTCTTGAAAGAAGTGGTAACACCAGCACGCCTCATCACAACTATTGTCGGCTTTACCGGTGCCATTATCATTCTTGCACCATGGTCAGACACCTATACAGCCTATGCCATGCTGCCAGTTCTAGCCGCAGCTTTATGGGCTGGCTATTCCGTGATGACCAAATATCTGACCCGCTTTGAACGTTCGGTCAGCATTTCAATCTATATGCTTGTACTGCTCTCGCCAATCAATGGTGCACTCTGGATTGCTTCAAGTGTTGGTATACCGGAAATGGCAGCCCCGACTACCGAAGTTTGGTTCATTCTAATTTTGATCGGCACCCTCACCGCCATTGCACAATATTGCCAGATCGCAGCTTATTCCGAGGCTGATGCAGTGTTTTTGCAACCATTTGATGATCTCAAGCTGCCGATCAATGTTATTCTTGGCTGGATTGTCTTTGCTGCAGTACCGGATAATAATTTCTGGTTTGGCGCAGTGCTTATCGTTGGCGCATCGCTCTATCTGGTGCGGCGGGATGCAGGAAAGCTCCCTGCTCTCAAATAAAAATTACGCTGCCGTTTTATATAAAACGGCAGCGTATTCAATAATAAATTCAATATATTATTATAATATCTTCACATAGAGCTTTGAAGTTCACGTAATTTTTCTTCCGAAACGGGTGCCAATTCGATAGATTCACCACAACCACAGGCTGATGTCTGGTTGGGATTATTGAAAACAAAACCTGTGCGCAAAGCAGTCACTTCAAAATCCATCTGCGTACCAAGCAAAAACATAACTGCTTGTGGTGCGATATAAACACGTGCACCATTATGCTCAACCAGATCATCAGTTTGCTGCGGCTCGGCAACCAAATCAATAGTGTACTCCATCCCGGCACAGCCGCCTTTTTTAACGCCGATACGGATACCATGCGCATTTTCACGCGCTTCAACTATTTCGTTCACACGACCAGCAGCAGCATCGGTCAAGGTCATGACTGCAAAACGACCCATTTTGATCACTTTCAATTTGTACAAAAGTACTGAAACTATCAGCAAACACATCAAGAATCGTGACTTGCATCAACCATCTCTCCATTTGCCATGATTTCACTATATTTAGTATCCTACAGTGATGATCGCAAGGGATCAATTATTTGAGGCCAGATTAATGATGAGCAAGAGTTATTTCATGCACCAAAAATATGATGGCAATCTATTATGCGGGTTGATGATGGCTGCTTTCTTGGCCGGACTATCTCCTTGGCAAGCTTTTGCCAATGAACAAGAAAAGAGTAAAACATCTGAAGCCGTGGAACAGACTGAAACATTTACCGAGGATGAAAAAACACCTGAGAAATTCCCCGATTATCTGGATAATCGAAGTAATCCGGTTACGTTGATCGAATCTTATTACAATGCGATTAACCGTAAAGAATATGCCCGCGCTTATAGTTATTACTCTGAGGAAGGCCGCGACCCGCATTTTGATGATTTTACCAAAGGCTATGAAAATACAAAATCTGTTATTATTAAAACAAGAGATACAGAGCCTGATCCTGGTGCCGGACAAATTTACTGGAGTTTGCCGATTGCTATTGAGGCGGAGGATAGCGCTGGCAAAAAATCTGTTTTTACCGGCTGTTATACCTTACGTATGACAAATCCTGCGATGCAGGAAGAGCCACCATTCAAGCCATTGGAAATCATGACCGGCAGCCTCACCCCCTCGCCGCTTGATCTGGAAAAGAGTGTTCCGGAAAGCTGTGATGCACCTTGAAACTTTTATTAACAGCTTCATTCAAAATATTTTTCTTTCAGTCGAATAAGCAGTTGACGTTTCTAATGTTTTGCATATAAAGGCGACATTCAACACTGCTTATTTGCCTCAAATAAGCTGATATTTGTTCACTAGGTTCAAATATAAAGTGTTTGCCGGAGGGGTGGCCGAGTGGTTTAAGGCACCGGTCTTGAAAACCGGCGTGCGGGAGACCGTACCGTGGGTTCGAATCCCACCCCCTCCGCCATACTTAAAAAACATCAAAAAGATTTAGAGTTCACTTTCATACGGTTACAACCTGACGATTGTCTTTTTACGCACTATATTTAAAAAAATCTTAAAAAACTTACTGGATGGGTTTGGGCATCCCTTCCAAACATATCATCATATCTTTGATATTTGGGAGTGTGTTTAAATGAAAAATGATTCCGTTCTTGTAATCGGAGGCTCAGGTTTCGTTGGCAGACAGGTGGTTAATTCGTTCTTGTCAGCCCACAAAAAGGTAACCCTTCTTAATCGCGGCAATATAGTGCTCGCTGGTGTTGAGCAGCTGATTGCAGATCGCAATGACATTAATGCACTCAAAACCGCATTAATGGGACGACACTTTGATGTCGTTATCGATACGAACTGCTACACACCACTACAAGCGCATTATTTAACGCAAGGGCTTCAAGAAACGTCACGTAATATAATCGTTATCTCAAGCGCTTCAGTCTATGCAGATGATGCCACACAACCACCCACGGAGAGCGAACCTACCGGTGGTGCCAGTGTCTGGGGTGTATACGGAAAAGAAAAAAGTGGTATGGAAGAAGTCTATCGTTTGGCTTCTCATGCTTACGATAAATGTATAATACTGCGCCCTCCTTATATTTTTGGCCCCCAAAACAGTAGTGACAGGGAAACTTGGTTTTGGGCACGACAAGCTGCCAATAAGCCTGTTTTGCTTCCTGGCAACGGTCTTTCAAAAGTTCAGTTTATTCATGTAGAGGATGTTGCCAATGCAATTCTGCATGTGGCTGAGGCTGACTATTTTAAACATGATACATTTAATATTGCTGACCCAACAATATTGACATTTTCGCAACTCGCCACACTCCTTGCGCAAGTCGCAGGGTTTAATGATAAGCAAATTGCGGTTGGCACGGCTGCTTCGGGCGCAGATGCCCGCTCATGGTTTCCTTTCCGTGATTATCCGTGCTTGGCCTCATCTGAAAAGATTGGCAATGAATTAGGCTGGTATCCAAAACAATCACTCTTTGATTGTTTCAAAAGCACATTACAGCATTACCAATTGCCTTCATTAATAAAAACTATGATGCCAACCTCAACAGAGGATATGATATTGAAACGCCTCGGTATCTATTAAGTTTTATTGATCACTTTTCAGTACCCCCCATGTTCAGGGGAATTGTTTCAATTAATCAACTAAATTACATCTCACGCAGAAATTACGGATTATGGCAATCAGCCTTTTAGCTTGCACAAGATGACAAGTAGAAACTGATCAAAATCTCCGTAATGACCGAAACATAGATCTGAAATGATGAGTGTTTAAGATTATTTATGATAAATCTTAAACACCACCTCATAAAGTGGGATGGACATGAAAATTTTTACCCTTGCAGCAGCGACTGCAATTTTGGCAACACCAGTTTTTGCAGCTGATGCAATTGTCTACAATGAGCCGGCGCCTGTAGCGGTGGATACTTTCTCATGGACAGGTGGATATATTGGGTTGAACGCTGGCTATGCCGGAGGCAAATTCAAGCACCCTTATTCCTCTAAAGGTTATGATACTGTTTTTGAGGAAGAAGATAATGATTCCGGATCTCTTGATGTCACATCAAGCGGCTTTGCTGGCGGTGTACAGGCCGGTTATAACTGGCAGTTTAACAACAATGTGGTTGCCGGTGTTGAAGCAGACTTCCAAGGCTCCAACCTTAAAGGTGAAGTTAAATTAACTGATAATAACCTCACCTTAAAAGCAGGCACCAAGGTCAACTGGTTTGGCACAGTGCGCGCACGTCTGGGGTATGTACCAACTGAACGCTTGATGGTCTACACAACCGGTGGTTATGCTTATGGTAAAGTTAAATCATACGTTGATTTTGAGGGCGAAGGCGTATCAAAATCCAAGACAAAATCCGGCTGGACTGTTGGCGCTGGCGCTGAATATGCATTGGCCAATAATTGGACATTGAAATCGGAATATCTTTACACAGACTTCGGTAAAACAAAACTGATGAACTATATCGATGATGGCGTCACCACTAAACTGGACGCAAAAGTGAAGTTCCATACTGTGCGCGTTGGCTTGAATTACAAGTTCTGATCTCCTCTAAGCGCATTGAAAAGCCGCCTGAATTTCAGGCGGTTTTTTTATTTTTAAAATTCATAAGAGTTAAAACAAACACGAAATATGATTGATACTGATGATTGATTTGAGAGGAAGATGCACTATCGCTGAGCCAGCCGATGAGACAATAAATAGCCCTTTTGATATAATTTATGCTATGAGCCCGTGATAAATCAGAATAACCACCATAGCAGGTATATTTAATGAACCGGTTATACCCATGCTGAATGATTTCATTCAATCGACTTTGAACATTGTTCAGCAATATAGCCACTTGGCTCCATTCATTGCCTTTATATTGTCATTTTGTGAATCTCTCGCTTTTCTGTCCTTATTAGCGCCTGCAACCACTATTTTGATTGGCATGGGGGCACTGATAGGCGTAGCTAATCTCGATTTCTTTACAATTTGGATTTCTGCAGCCCTGGGTGCGTTTCTGGGTGACTGGGTTTCTTACTGGCTAGGAAGACGCTATAAAACACAAATTCTCAATATCTGGCCGCTTTCAAAATATCCTGATATGGCTCGCAATGGTGAACTTTTTTTTAAACGTTGGGGAACCTGGAGTGTCTTCATTGGTCGTTTTTGGGGCCCATTAAGAGCAATCGTGCCTTTAATGGCAGGTATTATGAATTTACCGCAAATTTTATTTCAGCTTGCTAATTTTTCTTCTGCTGCCATTTGGGCGTTTGCCATGTTGGCACCAGGTGCATTTGCACTTGATGCGAAGTGGTTGGAATGGATCAAGTGATCATTTGCCTTTTGGTTAGTAATAACTCATAGGCTTAAGTAAAAAAGGATTGCTTAATGTCGTATGCTGCTGATTTCTTTAAATACACAGCGCTTGTTGTAATCGGGCTTCTCCCAATCATGAATCCGCTGACAACAATTCCACTCTTTATGGCGCTGACAAACCGCATGACCGCTGAGAAAAAACGTAAACAAGCGGCAAAAGCTTGTATTTATGCGTTTTGTATTCTGGCCACTTTTCTTCTTTTGGGTAAAGGGATCATCACACTCTTCGGCATTTCCATGCCAGGGATTCGTGTTGCGGGCGGTATCATCATTTTGATTTTAGCTTTGCGGATGGTGTTTTCTGGCAGCGATCCTTCATCTGAAGTGGAATCCAGTGCATCAGATATCAAAAAAGCAGATATGGATTATTCATTTTCGCCTTTAGCCATGCCAAGCCTTGCAGGCCCCGGTTCCATTGCGGTTGTTATGGGATTTGGTTCACAAATTCCGGCAGGGCAAATGATTATGGGGCATGTTCATATTCTGATCGGTATCGGAATTGTAGCAACTATCGCTTATATCACCTTATCCGCTTCCAAATGGATCGAAAAATTACTTGGCAAACACGGAACTCAGGCCATATCAAAAATCATGGGTTTCCTGCTCACTTGTATTGCTGTTCAATTTTTAGCCTCAGGCGTTCGCGATTTTTATTATGAATTTGCAAGTCTCGGCGCACACGCAGCGCTTTAAATAAAAAAGCCGGAAAATCTATTTCCGGCCTTTTTCTCGTAATTTAATCTGATTAAATTTTATATGCAAAAGCGCCACTAAATAACATGATGATCAGATTCATATTATTTGACTTCAACGTTATAATTAATCATAGATTATCTCATCTTCCGTTTTAAGTGAGAAATCATATTTCTTCGCAGCACGAATTTGATTTTTATAGCTAGCAATATCAGCCTGTACCATGACAGAAGTTGAAAAGGATGCAAAGCTTTCTACGCCTCGCATACCGCTGAGTGATGGTTCATTTTTCACTCAAAGGGCAACACCGAACTCTACTTGCCGCGAAAAATGGGCTGAAATTAACCGTGTCCAGAAAATTGTCATGCAAGATGACTTTGTGAAGCGCGGAAAAGGTGAGCGACTTGTATTTAGCTATCAGGTCAATCTTTTAGGTGATTTTACCGATAAGAGTAAGAAATTTGTCATAAACAATGGTCGCTAAATATAGTACTTTGTTTTGTGGTAAGGATAACCATCCGCAGTTCAACGATATACTGCATTCATTTTTTATTCTCAAATTCTCGCATACGGACGATATGATTACCTGTTAGGCAATTCCGCTGTGAGATTCATGGGGTTGTTTTTTAGGCTTAATGCCAGCCTGAAGCAAAGTTCTGTCAAGCAGCTGCTCGTAAATCGGTTTTCCACCAATCCATTCTGCTGTTAAATTTGCCATGAGACAGGCAATTATAAGCGGTACCGCCATATCATAAGCCCCAGTCAGTTCAAGTGTGAGAACAATACCCACAACTGGTGCGCGTACGGATGCAGTAAAAAGCGCTCCCATAGCTGCGATCACAAATGCCACTGCTGCAATAGTGGTTTCCGGAAAAAGAATGTCTAAAATACCGGAAAATGAAAGCCCTATGCAGGTGGCAAGAGTAAGCATTGGAGCAAAAATACCACCTGGCACACCACTTGAATAACTGCCGACCGTGGTAAAATAACGTGTAACGGCCAACAAGAGCAAAAGAGCCAACCCAGTTTTTTGATGCGTTAATTGCAGGATGACATTTTCACCACCAGTAACTGATTGTGGTAATATGATGAAAAGTGCACCTACGGACAAACCAATGAGTGCCGGATAGAGATAGGGTACAATTTTCTGTATACGACTTGCAAAATTAACTGCCCACATAATGCCGGCATTTAAAGCCACGCCCACAAAGCCAAACAAACATCCCAGCACGACAAAAGCCGGTAAATACAGAAGTTCGACCTTCACATCAGGCATCGACATGTCCGGAGCTGTACCGCCGATGATTTGAGTAAATATCGTCGCAAGCAAAGCCGACGCTATCACGCCCATATAAGTACGGAAAGTATACGGAAATTGTTTTCGCGTTTCCTCGATGATAAACAAAATTCCCGCTAACGGAGCATTAAACGCACATGCAAGACCTGCTGCCGCGCCAGCGGCTAAAATACCACGTCTTTCAGCATCACTGACTTTGAAAAAACTTGTAATCGCGGCTCCAAACGAAGCGCCAATGTGAATAGTTGGACCTTCACGTCCCAAGACTAATCCGGATGAAATAGCACTAATACCTACGAGGAATTTTACTGGTAAAATGCGCTTCCAACGAACGTCTCTCAATCCCTCGATAGCGCCTTCAATTTCCTGAACGCCACTGCCGCTTGCTTCCGGTGCAAAACGGCGTACAATATAAGCCGATAAAACAGTACAGATCATCACTATAAGTGAGGAAATTACGATAAGGGATATACCATTAAAGTATTCACTTAATTTTTGTGGCCATCTCATCATTTCATTAATGATGAGATGGAAATAAGATCCAGCTATTCCTGTAAAAATACCAGTTAGTGCTGCAAGAAAAATGTAACGTGCCTGCGCCCGATGATTGCCCGGTTTGTCGATCTGTAATGTCCGATCATCCATCTCAGGCTCTCCAGAATATAAATACTAACAGTTTAAAAGCATAATCGTGTGCAAGGTCAAGCAATCACATTCACCTGACAAAGTCTAGTATTTGCACGTTAAAGCATGAAATAGAAACTGACTTATTAAGGAAAATCGAATTTAAGTTTGTTAATTAAGAAGGTCTGCAATTAAAACAGACCATAAAAAATATATTTAGGCCAAATCAGCGATAATGTTTCGAAGATTTGGGACTAAGTTTCCCCTAACTTTCCTTCGCACGTTTTCAATTTTTAAATTCAGTATAATTTATTTTTTCCCCAGCTATCGTTTTAATTGAGACTATCCCGCGTAATTTCATATAATTTCGGATATTCCCGTTTACTGCCATATGATGTTGCGGGTTTACACTAACCAAAACGAAAGCTGTAAACCAAGCTGACGGACAGTATAAGCTAAGTTATTGATTTCATGGTCGGAGCGGCGGGATTCGAACCCACGACCCCTTGACCCCCAGTCACGAAGTAATTTTAAATTATTATTATTTATCAATATGTTATGTGTTTTCATTTTACACGGCATTGTTTTTTAGCCCCAATACAATCAATGGCTTACCTCTTACCGTGTAAAATGAAAACACACTCCTTTCTGCCTATTTTCTTACTAATAAAAGAAACATTAGCCTCAGCTGGCGCTAATGCCTGAACCACGTCACAATCTTCAATACCGCCTCCCCGAACATCACTACGCCTACGACCATTCCAAGAATACCGACGATCAGCCACTTCATAAATGTGCCAACTGTGCGCATCGCTATGACGAGGCGTAATCCGTCTTTGAGTGTTTCAATATCATCCTCCCGCAATTGGGATAGGAAATCTTGTGTCTCTTTTGGCAGCTCGTTAAATCGGTGAGCTGGATTTGCAGTTGGATCGTCCATCACCAACACCCCGCTTTATTTCCATATGCATTGTGACCGGCAATTGATTTGCCAGCTTGCGTATCGTACTGCGCTACATAAACAGCCGTTTCAGGCTTAAGGCTGATCTTCTGCCAGCCCGCGCAATTGTTCGCACTGGCCGCGCAACCCGCCAAGCTCAACACAGAGACGCACAGCATCCATATTGTTGATTGTTTCATTGATACCTGCCCTGTTCTGGATTGCCTGATTAATTGCCGCGGCAGTTTTAAGAGCCGCCTGTTGTTTGCCGTCATGAACCCCAAGCACATAAAAAAAGAGGCCTGAAACTGCCCCTCCTATAATCACGCCGGTGATGTGTTGAAGTGTGAGCCTCATGCAGATTGTTCCTGCATGCGTTTAATCAGGAAATAAACACCGATAC
>NZ_JBJDRZ020000031.1:0-14401 GCF_044987585.2 Paenochrobactrum sp. BZR 201-1
CACACCGCTAAAAATATATGGCACGAAAATCGCATGCCTCAAAGCCGCGTAATAACGGCATCATAGGTAAAATTACGACCGACTTCAGGTTAAAGTTACAGCGCCACGCATCCTGCGGCTTGGTTTGTTGACTACTGTCGCTTGGCATTTAATTTGGGGGTCCTTTGTAAAACCGGATGAAAAAACAGAAGCTTTTGCTCTGTTGCTTTGTCATAGATCAGTGCTGTTTACGGTTCAACAACAAAGAGGGATGAATTTTGTTCTATAAGTTTATCCAAAATATACCAACGTATAGGCTGCTATAGAATATTTGATTTCTTGAAGATAAGAATATGCTTGTAGATGTCAGGCGGGTTTGTTATTGCCCTGACAAATGTGTTTTATGCTAAAGCAAATGGTCTTCTTATAATTAGCTCGACATTGAGATCTTCCGGCAAACCAAGCCGGAAAGGGCGGTCAAGTGCCGGATCATTAACCGCAAGTTCAAGGCTTAACGCGGCAAGCGATGCGCGTGTCTGCCCGCCTTGGCGAATAATGTCTGCCGGATCAGAATGATCGATCATGATGGCAAAAACAGAAAGTGTGCAGTCGCTATTGTCCAAAATCTCGATAGTGCGGGCTTGCTGCGGATAATCGATATGTGCTGCGGTATTGATCTCCCACAGGCCGTGGCCACGACCGTGCGGGTCAGGGTGGCACCAAACACGATTAGCGTGCATATGGCCGTTAACCCAGAGCACAATATTGGGAAAGCGACGTAGCAGTTCCAGCAAAGCATCCGAGCCTAATCGGTCGCTTGTTGTCTCATGAGGGGCATGGGTGAGATTGTCGAAGGTGCGTGAATTGTGATGCGAGAATAGAACAATGAGCTGATCTTTGTTGTTCGTTTCGATTAAGACACCGTTTTCATCATAATAGCGGGCATGAAGATCAATGAGTGTTTTGGTCAGCCATTCAACCTGCGCGGGATCAAGCGATCCGTCCGGCCCTCCGTTGGTGTTGGTGCTGTCCATCATAATTCCGGTGACTTTATCGGCCATTTGGAAGGTATAATAAGCGGTTTTTTCGCTCAGGTTATCCGGACTGAAGCCATGTCCGGCCGGCCCGTAACTGCCGGTTTTTTCCAAATGGAGGCGGATGAAATCTTCCTTGCTAAAGGGTTTCCTTTTAGCCGCGCTGGTAATGGTGCGCACTGGCATTTTGGCAATCAGCCCTTCAATACCGTGCTGATCGGGATGGATAACGGCACCGATGAAGTTCTGCAGTGTCATGCCTTCCGGAATGCCGGTCGGCAGTTTGTCGCCAGTGGCAAGCAAATCCAGAAAATGGCTGAGGCCGCTGCCATTGGGCAAAACACCGGCATCCATTAAATCATGATTGCCAAAACCAGTATACCACGGAAACCTCAAACCTTCCGATGCAATAGGTGTGCTTACTGCATCAATAAAACCTTCAATAACAGGATAGCCATAAGCCCGTTTCCAAACATCGTCCTGCTGGTTGGCTTTGACCGGTTCCGGATGCCAAAATGCGTCATAGGCATTGCCTTCCAGCGATGTTTCATCTTGCAAACCTTGATAACGGCCGCCAGTCGCATTGAAACTGGTTTTTTCACCATTCAACACAGCAATGACTGCCTCTAATTCATGCAACCCGCGGCTATCGGCATTGTCTCCGGTGGAAATAGCAAAGTCAAAAACACGTTGTGATATCGGGCCTTTTTGAATTGCGTTGATACGGCGCACCATCGCGTCCAGCACATGAACGGTGAGCGTATCTTGCGCACGGGCGGCATTGGATAAAGGCGCGCCATTGATGGTGCCTTTATATTGGCGCAAAAAGGATGCGTGGGACGGTGATGCCGCATCAATAATATGCAAATCTGTGACATGAGCAAAAGAAACAAGGGGGTTACGTCTTGCTTCGCGCTCAGTGAGCGCCTCGCTTAAATCCTCACGCACAACAATTGGCCAGCCATTATCAGCAGCAATGCAACGATATGATTTTCCTTTAGATAAATATTCGCCCGGAACCAGAGAGCGTGTCAGCGTAGTTTGATCATCGGGTGTTTCTTCCGCAGCAAAAGCGCTGGAAATGCCACATCTGCATGTGGAGAGAAAAGGGGTTGCAAGGGTGGTGAAAAATCCTGTTTTCAATAAATTTCTTCTAGAAGTATAAAACGGCATTATAAGACCCTTATACTTATGATTATATTTAATAATCATATTGAATTTATTTAATTTTACTTCAACATATCGTCATTATTTTTCTAATTGTTGGCGTTATTATAGGCATAAAAAGCAATGTCTGTAAATCACACATTGTTGGCGTGAAACAGTATGAAAATTGTAAAAAGAATGATGTGAATGATTTTAAGCTTTGATCAGCCGGATTATTCCGGCTTACCGACCCTGATCGCAAAGATGTCAACAGCACGGCCAGTGCCATTCAAGTCGCTGGTGACGCTGATGATGCCGCTTTTTTGTGTCTTTTTATGCGTATCAAATTTGACATCAAACAGAAAGTCACCTTGCGATCCGGTTACGTCGTAACGGCGACGTTGACAGTCGCCCATCTCGCCAAAATCACACGTTACCGACATTTGTACAGGTTTGCCTTCGCTGCTGCGTGCAACAATATCAAAAGTCGCGGTGGTATTCACGAGCTGGTTGAGGATACCTTCACCGACATCAAAGCGGATAGTGTCTTGAACAGTTGGTGATTTGATGCGCAGATAATCAACGCCTTCAACGCGGGTAATTTCTGCAGTTGCAGTACCACTTAACGAGATGCGTGTTGCATCTTTGGGTGTAAAAATTGTGATCCATTTGGCGTCATCCGGATTTTCACCTTCCTTGAAGGGGCCGGTATTCAGGGATGAATGATTGTTTCCTGTGGGTGAGAAGCTAAGATCGCTCAAACTATTGTAGATTGAAATGCCAATGATACCAAAAACTGCGAGTGAAATGAGCGGAACCGCCAATCTCTTAAATTTTGAGCGTCTCTTAGGGGGAGTGCTTTTGGATTTTTGAATACGTTCCGGAGTCTGGCCGAAATCAGCCATCCCGTCATCGTGTTGTACTATTTTACGTGAAGGAGCAACGCGATCAAGTGAACCGCTCAGATCACTCTGATTGCTTTCAGGTGCTGAATTGACCGGGTGCTGTGAAGAGCTCGTTTGCTGCGTAGCATATTCATGTTCAATTTGACGGATACTATTTGTCAGCTGTTCACGCCGCTGGTTGCGGGTGGTTTCATTAAGCTGTGTATTTTGTGATAATGCACGCTCATGCGCTTGCCATGCAGAAGTGTAAATCCGCTGACGTATTTCAGAATCTGTCGCATCAGCCTTTGTTAATGCGTTACGTATGGCGCGTTCGATGCTTTCCAAATGCTGGTCTTTCTTAAGGCAATGCTGGTTCAATGCGTTTGTCGTCAGTTTCAGATTTAGCCAAATTCCCTTTCTAATCAAGGGCTTTTAATAATTCATTTACCAGTTATTGAGCGTTTAGAATGAAATTCTCAATAGGCTTATTTATAAGCTTTTGTTTTAATTGCATAAAATAAAGTTGTTTTTATGTTTTTTGAATGATTGTCCGTGATAACCGTTTGTTTTGTAAAGTTTTATTTCGTGAATAGTTCTGTTGAGGATTTTTCAATGTAGTTGAGATAATATACTATTAAGAAAATTTTAGCTTGTCTTGCTGTCATTTTTACACGATTAAAACCCGATTTCGAACATTTGTAACATAAGAAATGGGTCGATACTGGATATTGTGTGATTTAGTTGGAGCTGAGTTTTCTGTCTTGCTTTTATGTTGTTTTTTCGTTATTTGACGCATGCGCTTCTCTTAAAAGACGACTTTTTTTGATGCGTCTTACTCATAAATAAAGAGTATCGCTTGCCGCTTTAGCTCAGTTGGTAGAGCACATCATTCGTAATGATGGGGTCGTAGGTTCGAGTCCTATAAGCGGCACCAATAAAATCAATGACTTAGCATCAAACTCTACCCTTTCATAACTGCCTGTGTCACCATTAGTGATATCTCGTGACACATAGCTCATAATTGAGCTGAGCAACCGTTCGCTCAAATCGAATGGTTGAAAGCTCCAGCGGTTTCTACTTGTGCGATTTTTTTTTCACCCTACAAATAAGTGTCGTGTAAGTTCACAAATTCGTGGGGATGCGAATGCAACCGTTAGATATTTTATGGGTTGGGCTAGGCGGTGGTTTGGGATCGCTTTTTCGCTGGTGGGTCGGGAAGATGGCAGGTGAAAGCTATAACGGCAAATTTCCACTGGGAACATTTCTGATCAATATAACCGGCGCTTTCGCAATTGGTTTTTTGTCAGTGCTATTCTCTGTGGAATGGTACGAGCGTTTCGGCGATGTGTTGAAAGCGGGTATACTGACCGGCTTCCTCGGTGGATACACGACATTTAGTTCAATGCAGCTTGATGCCGTGAAGCTTGCTCGCGATCATTATCAAGGCTTGGCAATCTTTTATTTGGTGGGTTCGGTTTTGGTCGGCTTAGCGGCGGCGGCATTCGGCGCATTGCTCGCAAGCTGGATAGGGTGAGGGAAGCACGATGATCAATACCATCATACTAGTCTTTATCGGCGGCGCTGTCGGTGCAATGCTTCGTGAGTTTTTAATGCTAGGAGTGCCGAACTTATCAAATGGCATTCCAATGTCGATTTTGGTCGCGAATGTCGTCGCATCATTTCTACTTGGCTTAGCCACCGGCCTTTATAAAAAGGGCATTCTCAGCTCAGGGGTAAACACACTGCTAGCTACGGGTGTCATGGGTGGGCTTTCCACCTTCTCAAGCTTTGTATATGGCGCTTATGTTCTCATGTCTGGATCAGCAGCAGGGGTTGTCCCAGCGATAGCTTATTTAGTTCTCAGTATCGTCATTGGCTATGTAGCTGTTTTACTTGGCCTTCGGATCGGCGACAGAAATAATTGAAGTCGTTGCTTCTATTGTACGGGGCTGACCTTTCTTCTTGACCACCCGCTGCGCCTCTGCCAGTTCGGGGGAGATGTGTATGGCCGACGGAAAGATTATATCAGCCTCTGTATATGGACCCTCGCTAGAAGGTACTGTAACTTTAACCTGCGGTCGGCCGTAATTTTACCTATGATGCCGTTATTACGCGGCTTTGAGGCTTGCGATTTCGCGCCATATATTTTTAGCGGTGTGTCGTAATTCACGGTGATGGGCGGCGTTGAAATGATTGCGGGGAAAGTAATGAAGATTGTAAATTGGATCATGGATTGATGTGAACCTTCGCACATGTCGCGCTGATTTGAAGCGTTTCATGATCCGCTCTCATCGCCGTATTGGTTGATGAGAATTCTCAGCGCGACTATTCAACCCATTATGCTGACGATGTTCACAAACACCAATGCCTATTTCTCGTTTGGCCGCGCCATAAGAACCCAGCTTGTCTGTGACCATAACACGTGGTGAATAGCCATGACCGGATAGAAGCTTACGCATAAAATGCTTGGCAGCCTTTGTATTGCGGCGTTTCTGGACAAGGACTTCAAGTAAAAAACCATCCTGATCAACTGCACGCCACAGAAAATGGAGCTTGCCTTTGATGGTAATAACAACTTCATCCAAATGCCATTTATCGCCAAGACGTGGGGTGCGACGCCGGATTTTATTGGTATAAATCTCAACCGGATTTCTCCGCCCATTCACGTACCGTTTTATGGGTAACAGAGCCTCGCCATCTCCCAATTGAAGGTCCAAGGTAAATGTCGCGCTAGTCTTGTACACCGCCAAGTCAAATATCTGAACAATACTATTGAGGCTGATCACGGTAAGCTGAAGCAACTGATCAAACCAGTGCGAGGGTTCAAGACGCTGAAAACGACCTATGCGATGATCAAAGGTTTCGAGGTCATGCGCGCTTTGCGTAAAGGACAGGCTGCATTTTTCAATCTCACAGGCGATATGCGTGGAGAAGCACGTATCGTTGAACGTGCTTTTGGCATCAGACCAAGTGCACTGACAGAAGCCGTAGCTCTGCTCGCTCAAAATCCTGAAAATCGCCATCCTCCCAGATAATCGGGGGCTTGACTAACGATCATCATAACCAGAACGCAAATTTGCAACAGAGCCATCAAGCGCTGTTTCGATGGCATTCTATCATTAAAACATGCTCAGTCGGCGTTCAAAGTACCGAACAATCATAATCAACGTCAAACTGATGGCCAGATACAGTACACCTGCCAAAGCAAAGACTTCGAAAATCGCATAGGTCTGGCTCATCAAACGTTTCGCATAACCTGTAATTTCCAAAACCGTGATTGTCGAAGCTAATGATGTTCCTTTAACGACCAGAATAACCTCATTCCCATAGGCAGGCAGCGCCTGTCTGATAGCGAGCGGAAAGCGGATCCGGCGGAACTGTAAAAAGCGTCCCATACCACATGCTTTAGCGGCTTCAATCAATCCGACCGGTACAGACATCAATCCACCGCGCAAGATTTCAGACGTATAAGCGGCTGTATTTAATGACAGTGCCAAAATTGCACAACGCGTACCATCACCGAAAATCCACCATAATACCGGATTGTGACGTACGAAGTCGAACTGTCCAAACCCGTAATAGAACAGGAAGATTTGCACCAATAGAGGCGTTCCACGGAAAAATGTGCTGTAGCCCTTGGCAAATTTTGCCGCTATCCGACATTCAGACAAACGCGCCAAAGCCAACCCAAGGCCTAGATTAAAACCAAACAATATGGCCAATCCGGAAAGAAGCAGAGTTTTGCTTAAACCCTGCATGAGGACAGGTACGGTTTTCTGGATAAATTCAATGTCCATGCTCGCCCCCGCTGACTTGTGATTTCATGCGATTTTCAAGCTTGTCGAAACCATGTTGACTGACAAGCGTAATTAGCAAATAGGTTAAGGCGGCGATCAAATAAAACAAAAACGGGCTGCGTGTTGAACCTGCGCCAACGGATGCAATACGCATTAGTTCTGCCAAACCGACAACCGACACCAAAGCTGTGTCTTTGATTGTAATCTGCCAGACATTATTCATACCCGGACCTGCAATGCGCAGCATCTGCGGCAAAATAATGCGGCGGAATATCCGCCAAGGCGACATACCTAATGCGCGGCCAGCTTCAATATGACCACGTGGCACAGATGCCAAAGCACCCCGAACTACTTCGGTTGAATAAGCACCAGAAATAATGCCGATCGTAATGACTGCAATCACAAATGCGTAACCACCGGATGCTAGGCCTTGATAACCAAAAGCCGTGGTTATTTTATTGACAACTTCAACCGAGCTGAAAAAGAGCAGATAAATGATAAGCAGTTCAGGCACACCACGTACAACGGTCGTATAACCGTCAACGACAAAGTTAAACGGCACGACCCGCGCCCATTTAATAAGACCGCAAGCAATACCGATGATACTGCCTAAAATCATACTAAGTACACCGACAGCAATGGTAATGGAGGCACCGCGTATAATTGCGCCAACCCATCCGCCTTGCCAGACCTGCAAAAGTCCGAATTCCATCAAAGCACCATTCATATTCTGAGTGAATTGACTGAAGCATATAAATGCCGTGAATGCTGTTGATCTCGGAAATGTAATCCGATCTCAAGAGCAAGGACAGGAGCATTTTTTTGCTCCTGCTTGTTTTTATTTGACAAATATAGCCGGTCTTTATTCACATGGATGTGTGATGTCCATTTTGAACCATTTCACACTGGCTTTACCGATTGTACCATCTGCAATTGCAGCACAAAGTGCGACATCGATTTTTGCTTTCAGGTCTGTATCGTCTTTACGAAGACCAATACCCACGGCGTCCCCCAATGTTTCATCAGATTTGCTATCAATCGGAACATTGATCAGCTGGAATGCGCTGCCGTCAGCCTTTGCGAGAAAATCATCTGCTGCGGATAAATCTGAGAAAGAGACATCCACACGTCCGCTGGCCAGATCGATTTGCATCTGATCCAAAGAATCATAAGTCTTCAGATCAACATTCGGTAAATATTTGTTGATGTAAAGCGCATGTGTTGTACCTGATTGAACGCCAACGCGCTTATCAGCCAGAGCTTTCAACAACGTTTCCCAATCAGTGATGCTGGCTAAATCATCAGACTTTTGAACAACAAAGAAATTCGGCAAATCACCATAACCTTTAGAGAAACCGATCTCTTTCTTGCGTTCGTTGGTGATAGACATACCCGAAATGATCGCGTCAATCTGCTTGGCTTTCAAAGCCGGAATAAGGCCATCAAAAGCTTGCACCACGAAACGGCATTTTGCTTCCATTTTGTCACAAACGGCCTGCCCGACTTCAGCGTCAAAACCGGTAACATTACCGTTGGCGTCAGCAATACTCCACGGTGGATATGCGCCTTCAGTACCAATGATGATTTCACCATCAGCCGCTTGAGCGCTATGAATTGAAGCGGTAAAAGCAGCAGCAAGTGCTAAAACTTTCCACATAGTATTCCCCTTTTTATGATTAATAAGACGACCTTTTTGTCAGGTCTATTCAGGCAAGCGACTTTAAATGAATGTCCGTGCCAGAAATTGTTGCAAGCGGGCAGATTGAGGATTTGTGAACAGCTGCTCCGGCGCGCTCTCTTCCTCCACTTTACCTTGATGCAAGAACATAATTTTATGCGAAACTTCGCGTGCAAACTGCATTTCATGTGTCACGAGGATCATGGTATTCCCCTCTTCCGCAAGTTGAGCAATAACCCGCAAAACTTCACCTACCAGTTCCGGATCAAGTGCCGAAGTCGGTTCATCCAACAAAATCACTTTAGGCCGCATGGCCAAAGTACGTGCAATAGCTGCACGTTGCTGTTGCCCACCAGAAAGCCTGCTTGGCAAATGCCCGTGCTTGTCTGATAGTCCCACTTTTTTTAACAATTGATGGGCGTGTTCGATCGCCTCTTCCCGGTTTTCTTTCAGCACATGCACTGGTGCTTCAACAATATTTTCCAGCACTGTCATATGCGGCCAGAGATTGAAATTTTGAAACACCATACCGACATTGGCACGAATACGCTCAACCTGACGATTATCAGCAGGAACCGTTTTACCGCCGGATCCCTTTTTCATGCGTATTTCTTCACCATCAATGATGATGCTGCCGCCATCTGGTTGTTCAAGCAGATTAATGCAGCGCAAGAATGTACTTTTTCCCGAACCGGAAGAACCAATCAAAGAAACAACCTGACCAGGCTGCGCAGTCAAACTCACGCCATTCAAAACAGAAAGACTGCCAAATGACTTATGAAGTTCTACGACTTTAACCGCCGGCTCACCCTCTTGATTGGTATCCGGCGCGGTCACTCGTGCAGGCTCAGCTTTTTGAATGGCCGATAAACTGATTAGCGAATTTAAAACGCGGTTGAAGTGCGAAACACTTGCCGGAATGCAGGCTTTTTCCCAATTTTCATCTTCAGGAATAAAAGCTTTTCTTAAATCAGCTTTAATTTTTTGCGCCAATGGCGCTTGTAGGTCGCCATAAAGATGCAACCAATTATCCGCGCGAACGGCATTATTGACATGATGGCCTTCAAGCGTTCCACACTCAATCACCAATGGCAGCAAGAATGTATCCGGTAACATTTTACGCATAGCCGCAGATACATAACCGGTTGCAGTCGCAGCAATGCCACTATCTGTTACTGCATTCGTCCCGGTGACGATGACATTTAGTGCAGGGCCGAATAAATCGCGCCCCCAATCTATGCCTTCATGGTCCTTAGTTGTCACAGACAAAAGTGCGGGATAAGCATAAGGACCCGCACCCGTATGCAGATCAAAAAATGCTAGTTTTTCTGCATTTTGTGCGAAGGTTGCGATAATTTTATGCAGTGTCTCATTCGACCATTCAGCTTTAGAACCACCAAAAAACAAGCCATCAGAAAACTCGTATTGACCGGTCTCAATGATATTGAGCACAGCTGCATTGCTGCCAAACAGTTTAACGGCTTCGGCATATGCTTTTTCTGTTTCAGCACGTCCTGTACCTTCAATCTCAGTATAGACCGCAGCTTTATGTACCTGTCGGTATTTTTCATTCAGAGGTGGAGCTTTGTTCCAATCAATGAAGTTACGGTTCAGGTCTACGTTATTTTCCGTAACGCGCCGCATCCATGCAGCACCCCAAGGATTAATCAGATGGATCATCAAAATCGCAACATCATCCGGCAAACGGTCTGCGTTCAGTTGCTGCAGCCATTCACTCTGGCAGGCAGAACCATAAGCAGCCTCCGCGCCATGTGTGCCGGAAATAACAACAAGCATCTGTCGTGCGTTACTTTTGCCCAGCAACGCCACAGTAGTTGCAATTGCTTCGCCGGCGGGGCCAGGCAATGGATGCGGATATTCAGTGACTGTAGCTTTTGCCTTTTGAGCAGTTTTTAAAAACCGCGACTGCATTGCATGATAATCAGTCGGAATAAATCCTGCTGTTGAAGACAGTTTTTCGCTGTGAGTGTTAGTCGCATGCATGGTCGGCTACACTTTCATAAATAATACTATCATGACCTATTGAGCTATAGATCAAGCACGATAGATGAGGACGGGCGGGCGCAGCATAACAGCACCTTGTCAGAAGCCATTTCATCAAGTGGTTCTTCAAAATAAGTTATCTCACCCGAAATAAGGCCGTGGACACAGCTGCCGCAAATACCGGCACGGCAACTGAACTCCGGCTCAACACCATTGGCTTCTAAAAAGTCCAACAATGACAAAGCACTATCATCCCAGACAAGTTCAAGACCACTGCGTTGTAAATGCACCTTACAGCCGCAGCTATCTACCACTTTTGGTGCTGCTGGGACCGGTTGAACCGGCTTAGCCTCACCGCCACCAGCTTTTAACAGGCTTGCAGGCCCGAAAAACTCATAGGCAATACGCTGATCACTAACGCCCATTTCTATCAGATAATCATACATTGCCTGCATGAAAGGGCGTGGGCCACAGAGATAAAAATCATAATCATCAAGCGGTAACAAAGTCTGCAAGCGGGCTTTAGTTAGCACACCTTCTGAATGATGATGATTGTCAATTCTATCCTGATCGTTCGGAAAACGATAACAATAATGTACCTTTATCAGGTCATAATTGGATGCAAATTCAGCAATTTCCTGCTTGAGCGCATGGACACCGCCATGATCACAAGCATGAATGAAATGAACCTGACGATCTTGCTCAGCCGACAATTGGCGCAGCATTGAAACCATAGGGGTCAGGCCAACACCGCCAGACAACAACACCACAGGACGTTTTGTAGTGCGATCGAGTTTAAACGCTCCACGTGGTCCATCAATTTCCAGAACACTGCCTTCATCCACGGCATCATGTAGCCAGCATGAAGCATGCCCATCTGCATGATCCGGCTGCAAAGCCGCCTCACGCTTAATTGTAATACGATAATATCCCTCATCACCCGGTGCGGACGAAACGGTATAATTACGTAAAACAAAGCCTGTATTTTCCTTATCTGGTATACGGATTGTTAGGAATTGACCTGCCTCAAAATCTGTCCAATGGGACGCGTTGATCGGTTTGAGGACAAACGATGAAATCGTTTCACTCTCACGAATTTTTGACACCACTTTAAAAGGGCGAAACCGGATACGATCAGCATTTGCCATGTTGCACGCTTATTGAGCTGCAACAGAGTTTTCCTCTGTCTCGGCAGCAATCATCTGAGCGAGCTTGCGACGGAAACGCAAAGGACCGGCATCAATTTTTAAATCCAAATGCGGTGTTTTCTGGTTGGAAATGCCATAATGGACGGCTTCTAAGACAACGCGATCTTCTTCAAAAGCGCCACGTACAGACTTGGCAAAACTTGCAGATACTTCAGCATCATTCGGTTTAAAATTACGCATCTGGAACCAGTAATATTTGGTGTGATTTTCATCCACCGGTGTCATGAAATTATAACTATCCATCAAGAATGTATTTTCAGGCAGAGTTTCTCCTTCACCACCAGCTCCACTTGGCGCAAAAATAGCCTTAATAATCGCATTGCTCGGATAGCGCACTTCATAATGCTGTTTGCGGTCTGTATTGCCTTCAAATTGCAGAAAAGGCGCGTAGAATGGTGCAGGTTCTGAATCAAGCATCCAACGCCAAACGGTCACACCATCTTCAGCAACTGTGGTTTCCAGTGGCGTTTCTTCACAAGCAGAGCTGGCAAAAGATGATTGATGCACCCATGCGACATGCGAAGGATCAAGCAAATTATCTGTCATATAAAGATAATTACACTTCAGCATCATGGATTCGCCACGGTTAACACCCCATGATGGGTCATCAAAATGCTCGACATAAAAGATCTTAGCAGGATCAGCCTGAGCCGGTTCGCCCATCCAAACCCATACCAAGCCGTACCGTTCTTCAACCGGATAGCTGCGCACACGTGCAACATGCGGAATGCGCTCAGCGCCTGGCACTCGTGTGCAAGTTCCGGTGCAGTCGAAGGTCAAGCCATGGTAGCCACATTCAACATCATCACCTTTGATGCGCCCCATAGACAACGGCAATTTACGATGAGGACATGCATCTTCCAATGCTGCGGCTTTACCATCTTGGGTGCGGTAAAGAACAATCGCATCACCTAACATTGTGACAGCTTTTAACGAGCGACCGACTTCATGATCCCATGCTGCGACATACCATGCATTTCTCAAAAACATTACTAAGTCCCCTTGAACGTCTCAATTTTTATTTGATAGTCAGGGTAAATAAGCCTCAACTCAAGCAGGCTTGTGCTACGATACTGTTTAGAATAACTAAAAAGTAGCAGGAGGAGGACAACGCATAAATGATCAGAACATCCATCAAAGGATTACAAACTTTTGAAGCTGTCGGAAGATGCGGAACCGTCACTTCTGCTGCCCGCGAATTGGGTGTTTCACCCGGTGCCGTCAGCCAGCAAATTCGAGCTTTAGAAGATAGCCTGGGTATTGCGCTTCTCGAGCGTAAAGGCCGGCATGTTGAGTTGACGACATGGGGTCGGCTATATCATCATGAAATCACTAAAGGCTTCATGCAATTATCTAAAGCTGATGATGTTCTTGAGCGTGCAAAAACGGAAAACACTATTACACTCAGTGCCTTATCATCAGTTGCGAATCGATGGATAGGTAGCAGAATTTTCGATTGGCATGTCTTACATCCTGATTCAAAAATCAAAATCAATGGTCAGGAAAACGAGCCTAAATTAGGTCATGAGCCAGTCGATTTTCGTATCACATATGGCAAGCGTTTTGAGGCGCATGAGCATTACACCGAGCTCTATACAGATTGGGTCGTTCCTGTCTGCTCACCACGCTTATTAGAAGGTCGCAGTCTTCATTTTCCTGCAGATATTTTATCATTTCCACTCCTCAGTCTGGAATGGGAAGAGGACTTTCTGCCCCCACCAAGCTGGGCTGATTGGGCACATCACATTCAAGCGGATGATAAACTAAAAATATCGAGCTGCCAGTTTAGTCTTTCCAGTAGTGCGATTGGCGCCGCTGTAAATGGGCGGGGATTTGCATTAGCACAGATCTCTATGATAGATGATGAATTGAAGTCTGGTAGTCTAATTATCCCTTTTGATATTCGACTTAAATTGCCTGAAAATTATGTTCTTGCATGGGATCGTTCTGCGCTTCAAAAGCCATTTGGATTAGCCTTTCAGCGTTGGATTGTACAAATGGCACGTAAACAGGCGCAAATATCCCAGCAATAATGTCGCAAATTTTTGTAAGCAAAAGACATATGCGTCGACTATGACGTTTATTTCTATGGCTTAATCATAGTGTGAAAGTTCCTCAGCTAAACTGAAGTGGTCCTGTTTTTTGAACAGGTTTACTGTCCAGCTAAGATGCACCCTGGTTAGGTGTCATGCTGCTTGGTTGATGTGTATTGCGCCAAAGTATGCATCATCCGGTGCTTGTTTATCAAGGGGGTGTACGGTCGCTCTGTATTATAAAATCCAATCCAGTCTTTGATTATACGTTTGGCTTGGAAGCCGTCCAGCAATTCATGTAGATATACGGCTTCTTGCTTGAGGGATCGCCATAGTCTTTCGATGAAAATGTTGTCGAGATAATGCCCACGACCGTCCATTATTTTTATCTTGGCATCGGCCAGAATGTTGATCATCCTCTAATTAGTTCAGACCTCCGGCTTCCAGCCGGAAATGCGCTTTAGCGCTCGACTTTATTGAAGGTTTTGTCGCTTTGACCTACAAAAAAGAAGGCACGATTTCGGGCTATACAGAGTTCTGACGGCTCTATTCCCTTAATTTCGGCGTAAACATCTGCAGCGATAATAGGGAATGACCGACAGCCGCCCATCTCTTTATCACCGCCATCGTTTTCC